>CAMAVI010000049.1 GCA_945861625.1 Candidatus Sulfopaludibacter sp. SbA3 | reverse complement strand
CCAGCCGCGGCCGCACTTTCAACAGTGACGACGTTCAGCGGGCGCATCACCGGCATCGCCGCGCATCCCACAAATGCCAACATCATTTACATCGCAGCAGCGGGCGGCGGTGTGTGGAAGACCAGCGACGGCGGCTCCACGTGGATTCCGTTAACCGATTCACAGCCCACGCTGGTGATGGGCGCGATCGCCATTGCTCCTTCCAACCCGTCGGTGATCTATGCCGGGACGGGAGAAGCCAACAACTCCGGGGATTCACATTTCGGTGGCGGCATTCTTGTCAGTACGGATGCTGGCGCGTCCTGGAGACTCGCCACGGGCCTCCCGGACCGGACTTCCGCCATTGCGGTTGATCCCACGAATGACAAGATCGCGTACGCCGCCATGGGCAGTTCCAATTTCTTGAATGCGGGTCTGTATAAGACCATCGACGGCGGCGCAACCTGGAAGAACGTGACTTCCACGTTCCTGTCGAGTACGTATACGTATTCAGACGTCAAGCTCGATCCCAACAATCCCAACATCGTCTATACGGCCATCGGCGCCTATTTTGGTGCCGGACCCAACGGCGTGTACAAGTCGATCGATGGCGGCGCCAGTTGGCAACCGCTCCCTGCAGGACCGAGCGGTTCCTCGGCGGGACGAATCGCGATTGCGATCTCGAAATCCAATTCGCAGGTAGTCTACGTTGTATCGCACAGCTCGGCGACCGGAGGCCTGCACAAGATGATGCGTTCCGACGACGGCGGAGCGACGTTCACGGACTTGACCACCGGCACCCCGGCCTTTCTGGGAACCCAGGGATGGTATGACATCTATCTGGCGGTTGATCCCGTGGATTCCTCGATTGTTTATGCCGGCGGCGCCACCGCCAACATCGGTCTGATCCGCTCGGCTAACAGCGGCGTGAACTGGACGGGAATCAACATAGGCGTGGTTGCGCCCTTCATCGCCCCGCATGTGGATCACCATGCCGTTGCCTTCGATGCCAATGGATTGCTGCTGGATGGCGGCGACGGCGGCATTTTCCGGCTGGAAAATCCTACGATCCCGCTCTGGCGAAATCTGAACGGAAACCTAAATACCATCCAACTGCAGGGAATTGGGCTGCATCCCGCCGACCCGGACAAGGCCCTGGGCGGCAGCCAGGACAACGGAACCATACTTTACACCGGGAATCTCTTGTGGAACATCACCGACGGCGGCGACGGCGGCATGGTGAAGTTCAGTCCTACCTTGCCGTCGCGGGCGTACCATGTGGCCCCTGTCAGGTCTTTCGGCGCATCGAATTTCTTTCGCCGGTCCGAAGACGGCGGTGCCCGCTGGACAGGGAAGACCTCGGGCATCGTCAATGCCGAGTCGTTTGCTTTTTATCCGCCGTTCGCCGTCGATCCGGGGAACGGAGACCGTGTGCTGATTGGCGGCGACCGGGTCTTTGAATCCATCAATGCCGGCGACAACTGGACGGCCATCGGCGCTCCGGGGGAGGGCGGATGGAGCACCGGCGGAAGCGTGAGTGCCCTGGGCCTCGCGAAATCGGACACGAATACGGTCTATGCCGCTGTTGGCCGGCGTGTTTACGCCACCACCAACCATGGCGTGACTTGGACCAGCCAGACGGTGGCAGGGGCGGGCCTTTCGATTTCCGATATTCAGGTGGATCCCGACGTCCCGGCGACGGCCTACGCCACCATTAATGGCTTCGATCTGAACGGCAATGTTGCCCGAACCACGGACGGCGGAGCCACCTGGCGGTACCTGCCGATTGTCGGCGCCGGCGGCGCGCTCAGGCCGTTGAATCCTCTCCCGGTCCGGTCACTGCAAGTCGCCCCCGGAGGGACGCTGTTTGCGGGGGCTGAAGATGGCGTTTACGCGCTCGACCGCTCCGTGGTCGCCTCCTGTAATTCCGGGCCCTCCAGTCCGCAATGCGCCTGGACCCGTGTGGGTACCGGGCTCCCGAACGTTCAGGTCGCGCAGATTGAGGTCAACGCCAACACGGGTATCTTGGCCGCGGGCACCTACGGCCGCGGCATGTGGCAGATTGCTCTTCCCAAGGAACCGGTACTCGGCATTACCTTTACCCACGGAGCCGGGTTCGTCGCGGGCCAGCAAGGTGCGGTGTACCGCATCGGCGTAAAGAACGCGGGCACGGGACCAACCACCGCGCCGGTGACCGTAGCCGCGGTTCTCGCTCCGGAGTTCACAGCGGTCTCCATCACAGGCACTGGTTGGAATTGTGTTCAACCGGCCGGACCTTGCACGCGCAATGACGTTCTTGCGCAGAGCTCTTCCTTCCCGGTCCTCACCTTGACCGTGAACATTGCCGCCACGGTCTCTCCGCGAGTGACGAGCCGCGTGTCGGTCACCGGCGGAGGATCTCCCGAGGCCAGCGCCAGTGACGCGGCCGTGCTTTGCACCTACGCCATCAACCCGCAAGGGCAAATTTATCCCGCCGCGGGAGGCGCCGCTACCATCCATGTATTCGCGCCTCCCGGCTGTACGTGGAGCGTTACCAACAGTCTTCCCTGGATCGCGGCCACCGGCGGTACGAGCGGAAACGGCAACGGGATTGTGACGCTGCAGGTCGAAACCAATGTCGGGCCGGCTCGCGCCGATAGGATTACCATCGCGGGTCTCCTTTACACGATTGAACAGCAGGCGGCGTTTATTCCGGGCCTGAATCTTCAAGGCTCCATGCCTCATATCGCCGCCCAGGGAGATTGGAGCACCACGTTCACATTTGTCAACACCAGCCCAACTCCCAGCCAGGCCCGCTTCAGCATGTTCGACGACCAGGGCGCGGGGTTGCTGCTTCCGCTGCTGACACCGCCCGCGGCGGGAACCATTGTCGCCTCTTCGCTGGACCGCTCTTTCGCGGGCAACGCATCCTTGGTGATCACCACGGCGGAGCCGGGCAGCCAGCCAGGCAAGGTTGGTTCGGCCCAATTATCCGCCGACGGCGCCGTCAATGGCTTCGCGATTTTCAGTTATCTGCCCACGCGGCAGGAAGCCGTGGTTCCCCTCGATTCCCGCGGCGCCGGTTCCTACACGCTGCCTTTCGATCACACCAATGGCGTCGACCTGGGCGTCGCCCTCGCGAATCTCTCCACGCGGGATGAAACCATCACTGCTGTCATCCGCGATGACGGCGGAGTGCGGATCGGAACGGGCACGATCTCTTTGGCCGGCAAGGGACACAGATCCTTCGTCCTTGCCGTTCAGTTCCCAGTGACCGCCAGCCGGCGCGGCATCATTGAGTTCTCTCTTGCGCCGGGAGCCAGGGTTAACGCGTTGGGAATTCGTTACACGCCTCCGGGTACTCTGACCACGATCCCGGTGCTGGCCGGCGCCGGCACCGGTACCGGTAACATCCCTCATCTCGCTGTGGCCAACGGCTGGAAAACAACATTCGTGCTGGTGAACACGGGCAACTCACCGGCCATGGCCCACTTGAAGTTCTTCAACGACGACGGTGAACCGTTGACGCTTCCGCTATCGTTCCCCCAGTTCGGCGAGAGCGCCGCCAGTAGCAACTTGGATAAACCGGTACCTGCGTGGTCGACTCTGCTGGTGGAAAGTTCCGGTCCCGATGCCGGCCCCTTGCTCACCGGATCGGCGCAATTTGTCGCCGAGGGAAGCGTGACGGGATTCGTAATCTTCCGCTACATGCCGAATGGCCAGGAGGCCGTGGTTCCGCTGGAGGACCGCACGGCGAACGCGTACCTTCTCGCTTTCGATAACACCGCTGGTATTGTAACCGGCGTGGCGGTGAGTAATTCCACCGGTCAAAGACTGACCATCCCCGTGGCGATCCGCGACGAGTCTGGCGCGGAGATTGGAAGTAGTTCCATCACCCTTCCGCCGAACGGGCACCTGTCGTTCGGACTGGGTGACCGGTTCCCCGTCGCCAAAAACATACGCGGAACAGTGGAATTCGGCGCGACTGGAGGAAAAATCGGCGTGGTCGGAATCCGTACCCCCCCCAAGCTGACTTTCACGACGTTGCCCTCCATCGCGAGGTAAATGGCGAAATAGAATGGAAAAGCCCCGGCCCCCCAGTGTTTCGGGGAAGGTCCGGGGCTTTCGTGTTCAGTTGCGTTGAGCCGCGATCTCAATCCGCGATGTCCGGTCAGTTCCGCCGACGCGCACCCGCGGTTTGAATCTTGGCCGGCTCGATAGGCGCGTGAGCGGCTGCCACCATCGGCATGGTCGCCGAAGTATCCACGAGTTGCACCATCTCCTGCACCGGCAATCCTTCCGCTTCGCGAGCGAAGCGCAGACAGTTGGCGCCCTCGTCGTAATCGACGCGGATCCAGTCGCCTCCCCGCACCTGATCGGTGGCGATCAGGTTGGAGATTGGCTGCACCAGTAACCGCTCGATCGCGCGCTTCAGGTGGCGAGCGCCGTACTTAAGGTCCGTACCTTGTTGCAGTAGATAATTCTTACTTCCGTCGGCTACGGTAAATACGAAAGCCTTGTCGCCGGAAGTATTGAAGACCCGTTGCTGAACAAGATTTAATTCGATGTCGAGAACTCTCTTGAGTTGCTCGGTACCGAGCGGTTGGAACACCACCACTTTATCCAGGCGGTTCATGAACTCCGGCGTGAACTTGCGCCGCGCGGCTTCCACGCCGCTGCGCGCGAGCTTCGCCGTCATGCCTTCCTCCACTTCGCCGGTGGCCAACTTGGCGCGTGCCGCGCCCGCTTGGAAGCCGAGCTTGGGCGTCATCAATGTTGCCATTTCGGAGGCGCCGAGGTTGCTGGTCATGAAGATCAACGCGCGGGAGAAATCCACCTTGCGGTTGTCCCCCAGCGTGAGCGTGGCCTTATCCAGAATTCCCAGCAACAGGTTCCACAAAGCGTCGGAAGCCTTTTCAATTTCATCGAACAGCACGAAGCTGAGTTTGTTGGTTTCCGTGTGAAACTGATTCAAAACCTCCTGCGAGAGCAGCGGATGCGTCTCGCGATGTCCCAGATATCCAGGAGGCGAGCCGATCAGCTTCGCGATTTCGTGGCTGTGCTGAAACTCCGCGCAATCAATCTTGATGACGGCGCGGGGATTCGCCAGCAATGCCTCGGCCGTCGCTTCCACGATGCGCGTCTTGCCGGAACCAGTCGGCCCCAGGAACAGAAAGTTCCCAATTGGCCGGCCGGGAGCATTCATTCCAGTCAGGTGCATCTGATAGATGTTGACGATCTGCTGAATCGCCTCATCTTGACCGACGATCTTGACCGACGATCATACGGTGCAGGCTGTTTTCCAGTGACGCCGCTTCTTTACCAGTCTTACCCGGATCCAAAGGGATGTTTACCCGAACCATACTGCTAACCGCCTTTCTCGTACTTCTTAGGGGTCTGAGTGAACCCCGTCTCCACATGTCCTCAGGCAATCCAAGTGCCATTTCTATAGATGCTCCCCGGCCCTTCTGGATTCCATCGTCCTGTGAGCCACGCGATTCATACGCTTTCTACCCACGCTTCGGCCGTGACGGACGTACTTCCACCTGACTGACCGTTGTTCGTCCGGGCATGTGCAACAACATCTTCACGATCGCGGCCACATCTTCCGGATATACTTTCCAATCCGCGCCGGCCGCGGCGTCTCCGCTTCCGAAAGCGGTGGCCACACTGCCGGGCATAACCGTACTTACGCGTACATTGTCATATCGGACGTCCAGCATCATTGCTTCACTCATTCCGTTCAGACCGAATTTCGACGCGTTGTAGGCGGCCCCGCCCGCAAAGGCGTGTTTTCCGGCCAAGCTGCTGATATTGACGATGAAACCGCCTCCGCGGGCGGCAAAACGCGGCATGGCTTCGCGGCAACAATAGAACGCTCCGCTGAGGTTGCCGTCCAGCATCCCGTGCCAATCCTCGATAGAAAGCTGGGAAATGTTGCCGAATTTGGCGGATCCGGCATTGTTGACCAAAACATCGAGTCCGCCAAATTCCCGATCGGCGAACGCGAAAAGCGAGGCAACTGCTTCATGGTCTTTTACATCGGCAGCTTTTCCTCGGACTTTACCGGGCCAACGGGCGTCCATCTCCGCGACAGCCTGGCTGATTCCTTCCGGCCGCTGGCCGCAAACCACCACCAGCGCGCCTTCGCCAAGCAACATTTCCGCGATGGCCCGGCCAATTCCGCGGGTTCCGCCGGTGACGAGACAAATCTTGTTTTCCAGAGTGTTCATGATTCTAAGGATACGGATTTCACCAGGCGTGACAGAAGATGTGATCCGGGGGAGGCTTCGGAGACGTAGAATGAAAGGGATAGGCTCATGGTGGATTCCAGCATCTTCTGGCTGCGCGTGGCGGCGTTCCTGTACGCGGTGGGGTTGCTGCATTCGCTGCTCTCCATCCTCAGAAAGGCTCACGGTTTTTACGGGGTTGCTCTGGGCTCCTTCCGCGTGGGCGTGGTTATCCATGGCGTGGCAATCATCGAACTGGCGCGCAGCGAGGGTCGTCTACCGGTGGAGAATTTCTACGGGACCATCAGCCTGTGCGCGTTTCTCTTTGCTTTGGTGTTTTTGTTCGTCGATTGGCGCTACCGCTTCGCTAGTACTTCGGTCGCTCTCTTCCCATTGATCTTCCTGATGACCCTGGTCGCGGGCATGGAACGCCCGGTGGCCGCCTGGCCCGACATGCGCGTGCGTGACGCCTGGCTGATCGTGCACATCATCTTGGTACTGGCGGGCTACGCGGCACTGTTGTTAACGGCCGTTTCGTCTGTTTTCTACCTGATCCAGGAACGCAGACTGAAACGTAAGAGCACCCAGACGCTGCTGGAAAAACTGCCGCCGCTGGGAACTTTGGACGAACTCATCAGCAGCTCCATGGGCTTCGGTTTCGTGCTGATCACGCTCGGCGTGATCTTCGGATTGCTGTGGGCGTTCATCGAGCTCGGCACGAAGTGGGTGGGCAATCCCAGCATCACTCTTTCGCTACTCACCTGGGCCCTCTGCCTGGCAATGATTTTCATGCGCGCTTCGGCGGGATGGCGGGGACGCAAAGCCGCCGTAATGGCCCTGGTGGTGTTGGGCAGCGGCGCGCTGACCTGGATCGCGCATGCCGGTCTGAGGCCGACGCTCATCCCATGAAGCTCTTGATCACAGGCCTGAGCCATCACACCGCTCCAGTGGAAGTGCGCGAGCGCCTGGCCTTCGCGGAACAAACACTGCCGGAAGCGCTGGACCGCTTGCGCCATCGTCCCGGCATGGTGGAAGGCATGATCCTTTCCACCTGCAATCGCGTGGAAGTTGCGGTCACCGCCGAGGAACAGGGCAACCCGGAGAAATCCGTCCAGGAGTTTCTGGAAGAATCCTGCCACGTGGAGCCCGGTTGGGTCTCGCCGTACCTGTATCATTACGATGGTTCGAACGCGATCCGGCATGTCTTTCGCGTGGCGGCCAGTCTCGACTCCATGGTCGTGGGTGAACCGCAAATCCTGGGCCAGCTCAAGAGCGCGTACGCTGTCGCCAAACAGCATGGCGCGTTGAGCGGCTTCCTGGACCTGGTGATGACCCGCGCCTTTAACGTCGCCAAGCGGGTCCGGACAGAAACCGAAATTGGGTCGAGCGCGGTCTCCATCAGCTACGCGGCCGTGGAATTGGCGTGCGATATCTTCGGTTCGCTCGCCGGCAAGCGCGTGCTGCTGGTAGGCGCGGGGAAGATGGCTGAATCCGCCGCCCGCCATCTGCGCCGCGCGGGCGTGTCCGATATCCTGGTGACCAACCGCACGCGCGCGCGAGCCGATTCACTGGCCGAGGAATTCCGCGGACGCGTGGTCAACTATGAAGAATTCTTCCATGCGCTTCCCGACGTGGATATCGTCATCGCCTCCAGCGGCGCGCCGCACTACATCATCAACAGCGAGCAGATGCGCGGCGTGATTAACCGGCGCCGCAACCGTCCGATGTTCCTCATTGACATCGCCGTTCCGCGCAATATCGAGCCCGCGGTGAACCAGCTCGAAGGCGTATTCCTCTACGACATCGACGACCTGGACCGCGTGGTCAAGACCAATCTTGAGGGCCGCCGCAACGTCGCCGAAGAGGCCGAGGAGATCATCACCGAGGAAGTGGAGCGCATGATGCTGCGCCTGAAGACGCGGGAAGTCACGCCCACGATCGTCAGCTTGCAGGAACAACTGGAGTTGTTGCGCACATCGGAGATCGAACGCGTGCGCGGGAAACTGGGGCCACTCACGCCGCAACAACAGGAAGCCATCGAGGCCCTCACTCGCGGCATCATCAACAAGATCGCGCATGAGCCCATTGCCGAGATGCGGCGCAAAGCCAACGACCCCGAGGGTACGCAGCTCATCCACACGATCCGCAAACTATTTCGTCTCGGCGAAGGATGAGCCACAAAGCAAAATCAATGGGAGAAGGGTAGGGACAGCATTGATCGTCATCGGATCGCGCGGGTCGCAACTCGCGCTGTGGCAGGCGAATCATATTGCGGCGCGATTGCAGGCGCTGGGCGCCGAGACCCGCCTGGAGATCATTAAAACGACCGGCGACAAGATCACGGATGTGCCTCTGGCGCAGGTGGGCGGCAAGGGCTTGTTCACCAAGGAAATCGAAGAAGCGCTGCTGGCCGGGGCCATCGACCTGGCCGTGCACAGTTTGAAAGACATGCCGACGGCTCTACCGAAGGGCTTGACGCTATCCGCAATTCCGGAGCGCGAAGATCCGCGCGATGCCTGGATCGGACGTCCCATGGCGGAACTTCCGGCAGGCGGCAGAGTCGGAACCAGTTCTTTGCGGCGTGCGGCGCAGTTGCTTGCACTCGGACGTGGCTTTGTCATAGAAAACCTGCGCGGGAACGTCGACACGCGCTTGCGTAAGCTGGATGAAGGTCAGTACGATGCCATAGTGCTCGCCGCGGCGGGCCTGCGGCGCCTCGGTTGGGCGGAGCGCATCCGCGAGCTGATCGATCCTGAAATCATGTGCCCGGCAGTCGGACAAGGTGCGCTGGCCATAGAGACGCGCGATGACGGCGGCGCGGCGCAAGAGATCGCACGAAAACTCAATCATGCGGCGACCAACATGGCTGTGACGGCGGAACGCGCTCTGCTCGCGAAACTCGAGGGTGGATGCCAGGTACCCATCGGCGCTTACGCGACGGTCGATGGCACAACGACAGACGGCTCGATCATCGACCTGCGGGCGCTGGTGGCTTCGCCGGACGGCTCGCGCATGGTCCGCGACCGCGCATCCGGCACGGACCCCGTCGCACTGGGCAGGGAACTGGGAGAGCGCCTCTTAGCCGCGGGCGCAAGGGACATTCTCGGCTCATGAAAGTCTACCTGCCATGAAGGTTTATTTGGTGGGGGCGGGGCCCGGCGATCCCGGCCTGATCACGGTGAAGGGACGCAAGGTCCTGGAACAAGCCGACTGCGTTCTTTACGATCACCTGGCCAATGATCGCCTGCTGGATCTGGCGCCCGCCCACGCCGAGCGCATCTACGTCGGTAAGAAGCGTTCCGCTCACGAAGTGTCTCAAGACGAAATCGACGCCATGATGGTTGAGCGCGCGCGCCAAGGCAAGACCGTGGTGCGGCTCAAGGGCGGCGACCCGTTCATTTTTGGCCGGGGCGGAGAAGAGATCGAGGCATTGGCCGCCGCTGAAATTCCTTTCGAGATCGTTCCCGGCGTGACCACACCGCTCGGTCTGGCTGCATACACCGGTGTTCCTCTCACTCACCGCGAACATACTTCGGCCGTGACGTTTGTCACCGGGCACAATGTGGAAGCCATCGACTGGAACCGCATCGGCGCGGCCGAAACCATTGTGTTGTTCATGGGGCTGGTCAACTTTCCCGCCATTGCGCGCGAGCTGATCCGTAACGGGCGCTCGCCGCGGACACCCGCGATGGCGGTGCGCTGGGCCACGCGTCCGGATCAACAGACCATTGCCGGAACCCTCGAGACGTTGCCCGCGCAAATGGAAGCCGCGCGGATGAAGCCACCGGCGACGATCGTGATTGGAGAGGTCGTCACCCTGCGTGATCGCTTCAACTGGTTTGAAAAGCTCCCGCTGTTCGGCCGGCGCATCATCGTCACGCGGGACCGCCGGCAATCGCCTCTCTTGGCGGAGCCTCTGGAGGCGCTGGGCGCGGAAGTGCTGTTCGTTCCCGTGATCGAGATCGCCGCGGGAGAAACCAGTTCACTGGAGCGCGCCATTGCACAACTCGACACCTACGACTGGCTGATCTTCACCAGCGTCAACGGCGTGCGGCATTTCGTCGAGGCGCTCGACCGTTCCCCGCGCGACCTACGGGCACTCAAGGCCAAGCTGTGCGCCATTGGCCCGGCCACGCGCGCGGCCATCGAAGCGTTGCACTTGCGCGTGGATGTGATGCCGGAAGAATACGTTGCTGAAAGCCTGGTGGAGGCGCTTGCGGGTGAGGAACTGACAGGCAAGCGTGTCCTGTTGCCGCGTGCTGCTGTCGCGCGCGATGTGGTCCCCGTGACGCTCCGCGGATGCGGCGCAATCGTCGACGTGGTGGAGGCTTATCGGACCGTCATTCCCGGCGATGCCGCTACTGCCGCCAAGCTCGCGCTCGCACGGAAACCGCACTGGATCACGTTCACCAGTTCGTCCACGGCAAAGAATTTCGTCGAAGTCGCGGGCAGGGAAGCGCTGGAAGGGATTCGAATCGCCTCCATTGGTCCGGTTACATCGGCAACCGCCCGTGAGTTGCATCTAAACGTGGATGTAGAAGCCAAGCCGCATACGATTGAAGGATTGGTGGCCGCGATCTCGGCGGCCTGAATCGCTTCGCCGCTAGTCTTCGCCGTTACTCTTCGACGATCTGCTGCGCCAGGTAGCGTTCGTATCCCAGTTCTTTGATCTGATGGAGCTGGGCCTCAATCCAATCCAGGTGGCCCTCTTCATCCTTCAAGATGCGTTCGAACAGCTCGCGCGTGGAGTTGTCACTGGCCTGACGCGCAACTTCAACCGCCTTGTTGTACATTGTGATCGCCGACAACTCGAGCTTGTAGTCGCTCTCCAATTGTTCGCGAACGTTTTGGCCCACGTTGATGGTCATGGGCGAGGTCATATTCGGAGTTCCGTCCAGGAACAGAATCCGCTCGATGACCGCTTCGGCATGCTTCATCTCATCGATCGATTCCTTGCGGATATGTGTCGCGAGTTTTTCGTATTTCCAGTTCTCGCACATCTCGGCGTGCAGGAAGTACTGATTGATGGCAGTCAATTCCTCCTTGAGCGCTTCATTCAAAACTTCAATGACTTTGGGGTTGCCCTTCATGCCTTCCATTGTATCCCTGTATCCCTTGCCAGGATTCCACCCCGGGTCCGGAACCTCCGGCCGGAGGCCTCCATCGCGTTACTTTTTTGGGGGCAGGGTCTTGGCGAATCGCAATGCGGCTTCAATCCAGGCACTCAGGGACTCGTCCGAGTCAACACCGCCCGCTTCCACATAGACCATCGATTTCATGGCTTTGCCCGTGAAATCCATGGGCCGGACATGGGGTCGCCGGAGCGCCCCGGCCGCCGCCTCATCGCCGAGCCGTAGCATCAACTGGGTCTTTACCACGCCGCAAAACATGTGGCCGTTGCAGAAAAAAGCCAACCCGCCAAACATCTTTCGTTCGGATACGGCGAGGCCCGGCGGTACAGTGAGCCGGATGCGATCCGCAAGGCCTTCGTCGAACGCCATGTGTCGCTACTTGCCCTGCTCTATATCCCCGGCTCTATTTTCCCGGCTCTATTTCCCGGCTCTATTTCCCGGCTCTATTTCCCGAAGACGTGCTTCTGATCTTTCTCGTTTTCAAGACAGACGTACTCGAGCAGGTCGTTCACCGGATCCAGGCGCAGGGGCTGGGTCACCGTCCATGGACGCGTGTAGTTGACTTCGTCTTCGATGGTGATGTCGAGCGTCATGTGCCCGAAATCGGAGCGGCGGTAGCGCTCGGTCAAGATCATCTTGTCCGAATGCCCGTGGCCGGCGTCGTCGAGCCACGTCTTGTCATTGAAGCCGGTGGTGGTGACCACCAAAGTATCGCCGTCCCACTTGCCGGTGGAGTATCCCATCCAAGACGGATTCGGATCCTTTTGCAGCGTGCGGCCATCCGTGTAAATCTGCCGGAAGAGGCCGCGTTCATAGAGCATGACCACCATACCCGGTATCTGCACGATCCGGTGCGGAAGATTACCGGCCGCGGTGATGCGCGGCACGCCGTCGGGCAGGCAATTGGCGTCGGGATCGTCGCGGCTTTCATTGGCCCTGCGCTCGGCAAACAGAGCCTTCATCGAGGGGGTGAACGGCGCGCCGTCTTTCAAGTCCGTCGCCAGATTGGTATTGAACTTGGAACTGGAAAACCACATACCGGAGATGTCAGGTTTCCCATCGGCCGCGCGCGGAACAGGCCCCTGCAGGTTGATCTTCCCGTCCGGCGTGCGCGGCACGCCCGTGGGCTGCGGTTTGATCCACTGGCCGGAGAGATGCGGCGCGATCGTCAAGATGAAGGCTAGCAAGGTACCTTTATGCACAGAAAAATTATACTCCTAAAATGCCATCAACGCGCGGGTTCCGAGGCGGCCTTCTATACTTGAAAGTTAAAGGACCAAATATCATTGGCTACTCTTATCGACGCGATCAACATAAAACGCCGGACCATCTTTGAATTGGACAATACCCCATTTTCCTGCCTGGAAGCGGATATCAGCACGCCTACAGCCCGTGGCGGGCAAACTCTGGTGCGGCTGAAGGTGCGCAACCTGCTCACCAACGCCGTGCTGGACAAAACCTTTAAGGCAGGGGAGAAGTTCAAGGAGCCCGACCTGCAACTGGTTCCGGTCAGCTACTTGTATAGCGATGGCGACGGGTCGTATTTCCTTGACCAGGAGAGTTTCGAGACGCTGAACCTTCCCGCCGACGTGGTGGGCAACACGCTGGACCTTCTGGTGGAGGGCACGCTGATCCAGGCGCGCAAGTACAACGGCAATCCCATAGGTTTACAGCTACCGATTTTTGTGGAGCTGACGGTCGCGGAGACCGAACCCGGGGTGCGCGGCGATACGGCAAGCGGAAGCGGTTCCAAGATGGCCAAGCTCGAGACGGGTCTTGAAGTGCGCGTTCCACTCTTCATCAAGCAAGGGGAGAAAGTGAAGATCACCACCGAAACGCGCGAGTTTTCCGGGCGGGCGTAGGCAGAGAGATCGCCATCGTTCGCGTCACTTGCCGCCCGTCACTTGCCGCCCGTCACTTGCCGCCCATCACTTGCCAATGGAGTGGCGGGCGTCGCGCTCGTTCTCTGTGCAGACGTATTCGATCAAGTCGCCGGTGGGGTCCAGGCGCAGTTCCTGCGTGGTGGTCCATGGGCGCGTGTAGGCAACCTCGTCTTCGACGGTGATATCGAGAGTCAGACGGCCATAATCCGAACGCCGGTAGCGCTCCGTCACGATCATCTTGTCCGAGTGCGGGTGCCCCACGTCGTCCAGCCAGGTCTTGTCATTGAAGCCGGTTGTCTTCACCACCAGCGCGTCGCCATCCCAACTGCCCGTGGAATAACCCATCCAGGTTGGGTTCGGGTCCTTTTGCAGGGTGCGCCCATCCATGTAGACCTGCCGGAAAATCATCTTCGTTTCATGCAGGATCACGATCATGCCTGGAGTCTGCACGATTCTGCTGGGCAGCGCGCCGGCGGCAGTCGTGCGGGGAACGCCCGCGGGCAGGCAGACGGTCTCCGGGTCATCCTTGCTGTTGTTGCCCCGGCGTTCATCGTAGAGCGCTTTCCCCCACGCGGTCATGGGGACATCACCCTTGAACTCCGCCGCCAGGTTGGTGTTGAATTTGATCGTCGAAAACCACATGCCGGAAAGGTCCGGTTTGCCGTCCGCCGTGCGCGGCGCGGGGCCCCGCGGGTCGATCTTGCCGTCGGCGGTGCGCGGCGCGCCCGGAGGCTGTGGCTTAATCCATTGCGCGCTCAGATGTGGCGCGATCAGAGAGACAAAGATCAGAACGGAGACGTGTCGGAGTGGGCTTCCCATTGGCCAAAGTATACTGCAGCTTTGCCGGACCGCGGAGGGTACGGTAGGCCTGATAACACCAAAAACAGAGCAAAAGCGTGGAACTGGCCGTGATAGCGACGGCAATAGCCAGTTCGAGCATGAAGTCAGAGTAAGCATTTGCTGCGTGGAAAGCCTGGGCTCTAGGGTACAAGCTGCGCCATCCGGTAGTACTAGGAAAATAGTCCCTCTGGCGGGCTAAAACACTCTCTGTCCGCTCAAATAGGTTTCCTGAATCTCCAGGCCGTGCCCGGCAAAGCGGAAGCGCACGAGGTCAGCGCGCGAGCCCGGCTGCAAGCCCCGCAGGCGTCCGCTTACGCGGCCCACGCGCGCGGGGTTGGTGGTGGCCATGGTGATGGCTTCGGCGAGCGTGAGCCCGGCGCGCTGCATCACGTTGCCTATGGCCTGATCCATGCGCAGGCTTGACCCCGCCAGGCGGCTGCCGCCGCGCAAGACCACGCGGCCGTCCTCTTTTAACTCCACATCGATGCCGCCGAGAACGGAGGGTCCTGGAGGACAATTTGCCGGAGCCGCCGCGTCGGTCACCAGCAGGCTCCGCTCAATACCTTTCACTTCGAGCGCGCGACGCAGGAATTCAACGGGCAGGTGATGGTGATCCACGATGAACGACGCCGCCAGTTGTGACGCAGCGAGTTGCTCCGTGATGAACTCTTCGGTGCGCGTCTTGCTGCCGGCGCCGTTGCCCAAATGCGTGGAAAGCCTCGCGCCGGCGGACACGGCATCGCGGATCTGCGCGGCGGTCGCGCGCGTGTGGCCAATCGCCGCCACCACACCGGTCTGCGTGATCCGTTCGATGTAGCGCGGCGCATCCGGCCATTCCGGCGCCAGCGTGACCATGCGTACGTGGTCTTGCGCGGCATCCTGCCAGCGCAGGAACTCGTCGAAGTCGGGAGGCCGCACCCATTGGTGCGGATGCGCGCCCCGCGGACCGTCTTCCGGCGAGATATGCGGGCCTTCGACGTGGAAGCCTGCCATGGCTTCTCCATGCGGAAGCGATTCACGCGCGGCGGCCAGATTGCGCAGGGCAGCGAGCATCTCCACCGGATCACCCGTGATCACGGTAGGGAAGAATCGCGTGACGCCAGTGGAAAAGATCGCGGTGATGGCGCGGCCGATTTCCTCATGCGACGCCGCCGGGGAATTGAAGTCCACGCCGGCGAAGCCATTGACTTGCAGGTCGATGAAGCCCGCCGCGATGTAGACTTCCCCGTCCTCACCACCAATGAGCGGATCGACCGAGCGGATCACGGAATCGCACTCAATGACGACGGCTTCCCCCGTTACTGCGTCGACGCCGCTACACTTCATCATGAGAATGGTTTTTACACAGCATACTCACAGGTTCCGTGCTGTAAGTCTCTGTGGACAAGGCGGAAAACAGTTGTTGAAAAGCCCCCTTCCGCTCTAGCTTCCAGGCGCCCGTCTTGGTACAAACGATAACAGATTTCTGCGCGGAACCGGTGAGTGAGTCAGTCTCGGGGGAGGTGGCCGCGAGCTGGTTCCCGCAGGAGTTAACGAGCCGTAACCGGCTGCCCGACCGGCGTCAGCCAGCCGTGCGTATCTTTCTTCCTGCCTTCCACCAGCGCGAAAAACTCCGTTTGAATCTTTTCTGTAATCGGCCCGCGGCGGCCCTTGCCCACCGGGATGCGGTCGATGGAGCGCACCGGCGTGACTTCGGCGGCGGTGCCGCTGAAGAAGACTTCATCGGCGATGTACAGCATCTCGCGCGGGACCAGCGTCTCCACCAGCGGAATCCCCAGTTCGTGGGCGATGGTGATCACGGTATCGCGCGTGATGCCCGGCAGAACGCTTGCGCCCAGCGGAGGCGTATGAATCTTGCCGTCGCGCACCACGAAAACGTTTTCTCCCGAGCCTTCGCTGACGTAACCGGAGGCATCCAGCGCGATACCTTCGGAATAACCGTTGACGGCCGCTTCCATGCGGATCAACTGCGAGTTCATGTAATTCGCCCCGGCCTTGGACATGGCGGGCAGGGTATTGGGAGCCAGACGGGTCCAACTGGAAATGCACACGTCCACGCCTTGCTCCATGGCTTCCGCGCCCAGATACTTGCCCCATTCCCAGCAGGCGATGTAGGTCTCGATGGGATTATCGGTCGTCGCCAGCACGCCCATGCCACCGTAGCCGCGGATCACCAGCGGCCGGATATAGCAGGAGTCGAGCTTGTTGACGCGGACCGTGTCAATCATCGCCGCGCACAGTTCGTCGATGGAGAAGGGAATGTCCATGCGATAAATCTTGGCGGAATCGTGCAGGCGGCGCGCGTGTTCTCGAATGCGGAAGATCATCGGGCCGGCCGGGGTTGCATAGCAGCGAACTCCTTCGAACACCGAGCTGCCGTAGCTGGTTACGTGCGCCAGGACGTGGATTTGCGCGGCGCTCCAGTCAATGAGGCGGCCATTATGCCAGATCTTCTCGGTGGCTTTGATCATGTTCCATTATATCGCGAGCCCGCTGAAATGTTCCTTACCAAGCACGGATTGTATTCATGACTAGTTCTGGTCATACTATAGTCATGAAACAAGTCCGCATTGCGGAACTGAAGTCACGCCTCAGCGAGTACCTGCGGGCCGTCCGGCGGGGCGAAAGCATCGCTGTGTTAGACCGCGAGACGCCTATTGCGCAGATCGTTCCGCTGCGGGAGCGCGCCGCGCTGCGTCTCCGCAAACCCGCCGCCGGCACGCCAACCCCCAATCGGGTAACGCTGCCCAAGCCCTTGGGGCTTAAAGTGGACGTGTTTAAGCTGCTCCTCGAAGAGCGCCAGAGTCACAGGTGACAGTTTACGTAGATGCTTCGGTGCTCCTGCGCGTGGCATTCGGGCAGCCCGATGCGCTAACGGAGTGGCGGCAAGTCAGCCGCGGCGTTTCCAGCGCGCTCATTACAATCGAATGCCTGCGGACGCTGGACCGGTTTCGTTTACGCGTGAATCTCTCAGACGAGGAAGTGGCATCCCGGCGGGCGGCCCTATTGGCGCTCATCGCTTCGCTGGAAATAGTGGAAATCGATTCGTTGGTGCTCGACCGCGCCGCGCAGCCGATGCCAACCGAAATCGGCACGCTGGACGCGATTCATCTGGCAACTGCGCTCCTTTGGAGAGATCAGGTGCATGCGAATCTGGTGATGGCTACCCATAACAGGGCACTCAGCCTTGGGGCACGCGCTCACGGCTTCATCGTTGTTGGTGTTTAGAGGATGTCTCACACTACCGATAACAGATATTATGTCTCATAATCCGGTATCAGCTCAAATGGGCGCTTCCCGAGCGACCTTCAGGTTGGCGTAGTGTGTGTGCAGGCGCGACATGGGCTTCATCTGCCAATTCCTTTACGTTGCCACCACAAACCCGCTCTCGACCGCCCCGGCGACGATGCGCGTCCAGACCACGCGGGCGCGGCCCTTGGCTTCAAAATGGGCAAACTCGACGAAGAGCCCGGCGGTGAGCGAAGAGCACTCATGCGACATGCGGAAACCCCCGTCGCTCACGTCGATGAGCTTGCCCTCAATCTGCTGGGCGCCAGGGCTGGTCCAGCGCACCATGACGTTTCCTTTACCGGGCCGGCGTGCTTCCTGGCGCTGGTCGGCGCCTGATTTGGCCGACCTGAGAGTAATCGTCGGGTTCATACTCTGGCCACTTCTCCCTCCGGCCGGTACAGCTTAAGCTTGCGATGCAAAGTGCGCCGGGAAATTCCCAGCCGCGCCGCGGCGTTCTGCTGATGGCCGTCGGCAGCCGCCAGGGCATCCAGAATCGCGCGCTTCTCCATCGCCTCTAGATTTCCTGCCGACGCGGCTAGACTTCCTGCCGGCGCGGCTAGATTTCCTGCCGGCGCGGCCAGATTACCTGCCGGCGCGGCTGGGTGTCCCGCGTCCGTTGGATACCCGGAACCTCCGCCGAAATCGAGATCGCCGGCGGAAATCTCCAGATTCCGCGTGAGAACCGCTGCTTGAGTGACGACATTACGGAGTTCACGGATGTTGCCGGGCCATGGCTGGCGTTCAAGTGCCTGGATCGCGTGTGATGAAAAACGCAGCTCGGGATCATGCTGTGCTAGAAAATGCCGCGCCAGCGGCGCGATGTCCCGCACGCGTTGCCGCAGCGGAGGCACCTTGAGAGTGAGTTGCGCCAACCGGTGATACAGGTCGCCGCGGAACTTCCCTGCCGCGACCGCGGTTTCCAGATTGTGGTTGGTGGCTGCCACCACGCGAACGTCCACGCTGACCTTTTTCACCCCGCCAAGGCGGTAGTACGCCACGGAGTCCAATACACGCAGAAGTTTCACCTGCATGCGCGGTTCGAGTTCGCCAATTTCATCCAGGAAGATCGTGCCCGTGTGCGCTATCTCGAAGAGTCCGGGTTTGGTGGCTTCCGCGCCGCTGAACGCGCCCTTTTCATAACCGAACAATTCGCTTTCCAAGAGATGCTCCGGCAAGGCCGCGCAGCTCAGGTCCACCCATGGCTTGCTGGAGCGCTGCGAGTAGTGATGGACCGCGCGCGCGACCAGCTCTTTTCCGGAGCCGCTTTCACCCGTGATCAGAACGACGGCATGTGAACGCGCTACGCGCTCCACCGTCGTCATCAAGGCGCGCATGAGATCGCTTTCGATTACGGCTTCCATACCGAGAAAGATGTGGGCTTCGGATGTCATAAATTGCGATGCCAGGTTCCGGCAAGAACCATTGTGGATGCCCGCGCAGCGTTGATCCCTCAGCGGAATACCCTAGTACCCGGCGGAAAACAACCTCTGCATTTGAGACAGTTTGTCGCACGAAGCCGATGTTGGATTGGGCCATGCTGTCATCACGCGGCGTTTCGTTCCCGCTAAGTTGCTGAAGGCACGGGATGCCTGGCGTGGCATCCGGCATGCAATACGAACGGCGTGGATCAAGCGCTCCCAACCAGAGCCCGCATTTTCGTTACGCTTACGTCGTTCGTAGGTTTGCTTGCTGTTGGGATAGCGCTCACGGGGTGGGAATCGGCTGACATTTTGAAATTCGCAGCCTTTTTGGGGGTCGCCATGTTTTCGGTGGGCGCCCGGATCAGCGCTCCGGGGGTAATCACTTCCTTGCCCCTTACCAACCTGTTCGTCTTGTTTGGCGTGGCGGAGTTGTCGGGCCCGGAAACAATTCTTCTCGGAAGCGTCGTGACGTTGGTGCAATGTTTCTGGAACGAATCGGGCCGCCCCCGCCTGGCGCAAGCGGCCTTCGGCGTAGGTACGATGGCGATGGCGGCAGCGGGAGCTATCTGGGTCTACCGGACACCGTGGTTGGCGGGACTCGGCGAGATGGAACCGTTTGTGAGGCTTATCGCCGCGACTTTTGTACTTTTCATCGTGAACACGGTCCTGGTGGCGGCAGCCGTCGCCGTCGCCGAGAGAGTATCCATTTTCGCTGTCTGGCGAGAATGCTTTTTGGGATCGCTGCCCTACTACATTGTTTGCGGCGTCATCGCTCAACTCGCGAGCATCGCAAGTCATCTTCTGGGTTGGCCCACGGTGCTGCTCACCGGTCCGGTCGTGTACCTTGTTTTCCGTTCCTACCGGCTGCACGCGGGCCGCCTCAATAACGAGAGAAAACACATCGAGGATGTCTCCGCCCTGCATCTGCGTACCATTCAAGCGCTGGCCATGGCGATCGAAGCCAAGGACGACACCACGTCCGGACACCTGGCGCGGGTGCAAGTGTATGCGCGCGAAATCGGCCGCGAACTTGGCCTGACCGGCTCCGAACAGGAAGCGCTGTTGGCCGCTTCGATCCTGCACGATATAGGCAAGCTGGCTGTTCCGGAGCACATTATCTCCAAGCCCGGCCGCCTGACTCCGGAAGAATTCGAAAAGATGAAGATTCATCCCATCGTGGGCGCCGAGATTCTGGAGCGCGTGCAATTCCCTTACCCGGTGGTTCCCATCGTCCGCTCGCATCATGAAAAATGGGATGGCACCGGCTATCCGCATGGCCTAAAGGGCGAAGAAATTCCCATCGGCGCGCGCATTCTGGCCGCCGTGGACTGCCTGGATGCGCTCTCCACCGACCGGCAGTACCGCCGCGCGCTGCCGCTGGATGAAGCCATGCAGATCGTGCAAAAAGACTCCGGCAAGCACTTCGATCCACGTATCGTGGATCTGCTCTCCAAACGCTACGTCGAGCTGGAAAGAATGGTGAGAACGCAACATCAGCCCCAAGAGTCCGCCAAACTTTCCAAAGACATCAAGATCAAGCGCGGCCTGGAGCCTGCCGCCGGATTTGAAGCCGTGGCGCCAGCGGCTCTCGCTGCCGCCAAGGCGGAAGTCATCGACTACGTGGACTCGATCGCCTCCGCGCGGCAGGAAGTGCAGTCGTTGTTCGAGGTATCCAAAGAACTGGGTGCATCTCTCAGTCTGAGTGAAACGCTTTCGGTTCTAGGCGTCCGGCTGCGCGGTGTGGTGCCGCATCATTCGATCGTGATCTGGATGAACCGCGAGGGAATTCTGTATCCCGAATACGCCGCCGGCGACGATTACCGGCTGTTCAACTCGCTGGCCATCCCGGTCGGCCAGGGCCTTTCCGGCTGGGTGGCGGAGAACCGCAAGTCGATTCTCAACGGCAACCCATCGGTGGAGACCGGCTATCTGAGCGACCCCAAAAAGTTTTCCACCCTGCGTTCCGCGGTTGCCGTTCCGCTGGAAGGCCTCAACGGCGTGGTAGGTGTTCTCGCACTCTATAGCGCCGACCGCGACGCCTTCACCAAAGATCACCTGCGCGTTCTGCTGGCGATCAACTCCAAGATCGGTCTTTCCGTGGAGAACGCACTGCGCTTCCAGAGGGCCGAGGAGTCAGCCACCAACGATCCGCTCACCGGGCTGCCCAACGCACGCTCGTTGTTTGTCCAATTGGATGCCGAATTATCGCGCAGCCGGCGCACCAATCAACCGGTGGCCGTGCTGGCGCTGGATCTCGACAATTTTAAACATATCAACCAGCGCCACGGGCAGATGGAAGGCAATCGTTTACTGCGCGCCGTCGCCAACGCCCTGAAGGCGGTCTGCCGTGAATACGACGTGGTGGCCCGCATGGGCGGCAATGAATTCGTGATGGTCTTGCCGGGTCCGCGCTTCGGTGACCTGGATTCCAAAGTCGAGCACATGCGCGAAGTCGTCACGCAAGTGTGCCGCGAAGTCATGATGCGCGAGTCCTTGACCGTCAGCATCGGCGCCGCGCACTTCCCCGCCGACGGCAAGGACGCCGAGGCGCTGCTTGCCGAGGCCGACAGGCGCATGCATTCGGAGAAGGTAGTGCGCCGCAACAGCGCGGCCGCTCCGCGAAAGTCATTCGCCGCGCGCGAAGCAAGCCCGCGCGACAGCGCGCTGGTTCAGTAGCGCGTCGCCTTCTGTTAGACTACTTCGTTCATGAGTTCTTCTTCCGGACTGCCGGAACGAACGCGGCGGCGCGTCGACCGGCGCCTGATGCCGTTCATCTTTCTGCTGTTCGTGACGTCGTACCTGGACCGTGTGAACGTCGGCTCGGCCGCTCTGCGGATGAGCCGCGAGCTTGGGTTTACCGACTCGGTGTTCGGCTTCGGCGGCGGCATCTTTTTCCTCGGCTATATGCTGCTGGAAATTCCCGGCGGAATCCTGGCGGAAGTGTGGAGCGCGCGCAAATGGATCGCACGGATTCTGCTGACGTGGGGCGTTATCTCCTCCCTGACGGGCTTCATACAGACAGCGCAGCAGTTCTATTGGATCCGTTTCTCTTTAGGCGTGGCCGAGGCGGGTTTCGTTCCAGCGATTCTGGTGTACCTGAGCCACTGGTACCGGCCGGAGGATCGCGGCAAAGCCATCGCTATCTTCTTTACCGCGATTCCGGCTTCGCAGGTGATCGGCGGGCCCATCGCTTCCCTGCTCCTGCGCATTGACTGGCTGGGCCTGACGGGCTGGCGCTGGCTGCTGATCCTGGAAGGGATCCCCGCGCTTATTCTGGGCATCGTCACGCTTTACTACCTGACGGAGCGCCCGCAAGACGCCAAGTGGCTCCCCACTGACGAACGCGATTGGCTGGTGGGGGAACTTGCGAAGGAGCGCGCCCAACACCGCGGCCACCCTTCCGTCGCGAAGGCTCTGGTCAATCCGCAGGTGTTGCTGCTGTGCGCTGTTCTGTTCCTGGGACTGAATGCCAACTATGGCGTGAGCCTGTGGCTGCCGCAGATGATTCAACGCGTTTCGCATTACGATGTGTCCACGGTGAGTTTGATCGCATCCATTCCATCGTTCATGGCGCTGCCGTTCATGCTGTTGAACGGGTGGCATTCCGACCGCACCGGCGAGCGCATCTGGCACACTTGCCTTCCCCGGATGCTGGCGGGGACTTCCCTGCTCGCGTGCTTCTTCACGCTGAATAATACGTGGGCCAGCGTAACTCTGTTATCACTTGCCACCATTGGATTCTATTGCGCGCATCCCGGATTCTGGCCGCTGCCGAACATGCTGCTGGGCCGCACGGCCGCGGCGGCCAGCCTGGGGCTCATCAATTCATTCGGCAGCCTGGGGGGCTTTGCCGGCTCCTACATGCTGGGAAAACTCAACGACATGAGCGGAGGCCTCGGCGCGGGGCTGCTGTACGTCGCGGCGTGCTCGTTCGCTTCCGGAGCGCTGGTGCTGCTGCTGCGGGGGGCGGTCGCTAAGGCGGTCACTTCATCTCTTGAATGTCGCGCAGGTAGATATTGAAGGGAACTATGCCACCTGTGGGGTATCCGCTCTAAGGTGCGGGGATGTCAAGACTGTGACCATAGAGACCTTGGTAATCCCACTCTTATTGACTTTAAGAGAGGACTCTGGCATGATGTTAGCCATGTCGAACCAAGAGAGCCTTCCACCGCTACCCGGAATGGAGCGCGTGATTCTTGAACTACTCGTTTCGTCGGGTAAGGAACTGTTTGGCCTGGAACTGATCGAAGCCTCCGGCAATCGCCTGAAGCGCGGATCGATCTACGTCACGCTGCAAAGGATGAGCAAGAAGGGGCTGGTCGAATCGCGAGAGGAAGCGAGGCCCGCGCCGGAGATAGGAATTCCGAGGCGCTTGTACAAAGCGAGCGGCTTCGGTGTGCGCGTGCTCCGAGCCTATGAGATGGCCCAGTCGACCTTTGCTGAGGTGGGCATATGATCCGCCGAGAACTCCGTAGCGTCATCGTCAGCGGCATCGTCAGCGGCATCTGCGGCTTCATCGGCGGCTTCATCGGCAGCTTCATCGGCGGCGACATCGGCGGCGTCATCGGCGGCGTCATCGGCATCGGCATCGGCACCGGCGTCATCGACAGCGCCATCGGCAGCGTCATCGGCGTCATCGACAGCGGCGTCCAGATGAGGACTTGGTTCACGCCGCGCTCACCGCTCGCCAAGAGCGCCCCCGGCGGCTGGCTTCTGAAGATGGCAGACAACGTATTCTCGAAGGCAACCCGCAACTCGGTACATCAGATGGTGGCCGACATGCGTGTAGAGCAGTTCGAGGCCTTGAAGGATGGTCGCAAGTTCAGAGCGTGGTGGATGCCGTACCTGCACGGCTTTCATATCGCACGCGCCCTCACGCTTGATCGGCTGATCGGTGCGGTGATCAACTATGTACTTGGAGCCTTTCGCGCGGGTAAGTAGAACCTAGCATCCGAACGTTTTTGCCGCGGTTTGGACGTCGCTCGGTGTAGCCGCCTGCTCGGTCGTGTTTGCCTCCCTTTTGGGAATTCCAGCGAGCATTGCTATCGGGGCCGGTGAGTTCCCGCTGAAGCGCAAGGATAGCGACGGCAAGACCAGACACAGCCGCACTTGGTCCGCGCGCTATTACGTTAATGGGCGACGCATCGAACTGTCCACAGGAACCAACGACAAGGCTGAGGCGCTTACTTTTCTGCGAAAGAAAATGGCGGAAGTACACGAACAGCGCAATATGTCGGCCCATCCCGAACGTGTCAGGATGGGACAACTCTTCGATCTCTTGCTGGAAACTTATCGGCGCAAAGAACGACGCAGCACTTACGACGTGGAGCGTAAGATCGAAAAGAAGAACGGCCTTCGCGCCTACTTTGGGAACATTCGCGCCATCGACCTCAATAGTGCCGTAATCGCGGGTTACATACACAAGCGGCAAAGCGATGCCAACCGCCCCGCAAACTCCAGTATCAACAGGGAGCTGGCCTATGTGCGCCGTGCAATGGTACTGGGGACTAAAAAGGACCCTCCGTTAGTGACCCGCGTCCCAAGATTCGAGATGTTTGAGGAATCGGGCAACATTCGTCAAGGGACACTCGCTCACGAGCAGTATCGGTCTATTCGTGATTCCCTGCCCAGCTATGCGCGGGTTGCGCATGTGATTGGCTACCATACGGGAGCGCGTAAGGGAGAGATCCGGCAAATTCGGAAGGAGCGGATAGACTTCAAGGCGAAGCGAATCGAATTAACCGGACGCACCACAAAGAACAAGGAACCGCGCTATCTACCCATTTACGGAGACATGGCCGCAGAGATTGAGATGGCATTAGCCGCAGGTTCTCTAGAATGCCCCTGGCTGCTTCAATATCAAGGTAGACCCGTCTACGACTTCGAGAAGGCATGGCACACCGCTTGCGAACTAGCCGGTATACCTGGAGCATTATTTCACGATCTAAGGCGCGTGGCGGTTACGAATATGATCGAGGCCGGAATCCCAGAAGCCGAGGTTATGAAAATTATCGGTCATAAGACGCGATCCATGCTGGTCCGCTATCACATCGTCGCGCCACAGCGATTGCAGGAGATAGGCGTAACATTAGAGGCCCACATGAAGGCAAAGGAAGGCACGAAGCCAGACGAGCGGGAAAGGGTCAACTGATCTTTATGGGGCTAGTTATGGGGCTAGTTCGTGGTTTGGGATGATAAGATAAACCAAGCAGGCTGGCGTAGCTCAGTTGGTAGAGCATCTGATTTGTAATCAGAGGGTCGGGGGTTCAATTCCCTCCGCCAGCTCCATTATTCTAAAGGCAATACAGGCTGGAGTCGGAGTTGTTGGGTTGTACTTTGGGATGTACTATTTACCAGATCAGCCCACATTGGAGCTTAGTCCGCCGTGGCTCCCTCTCAGCGTTCTAGCGCTGGCCACCCCCACCCCTGCCCCCTCACCCGCCGCTTGTAGCGTCGGCAGATGTTCGGGTTGACTGAGAGGTAATAGGCGACTAATGCCATACTCCGATAGTCAGCCGAAGGAGCGGCTTCGTCAAAACATGGGAGACTTTCCGCAGAAGTGGACGAGGGTCCGGGACCTTGTAGAAGGCGGCCAGGGACATACGTATGTCGTAATGCGTTCGGATGGCTCCGAACGGACCGAATACGTCTTGAAACGCCTAAAGAATTCAAAACGTGAGGAGTACTTCCAGCGCGAGATCCAGGCATGCGAAAAGCTGAACCATCCCAATGTGCTTAAGATTATCGAACACGGAAAGACTCCCAGCAACAAACCGTACCTAGTCACACCCTATTGCAAGGGCGGATCCCTTGAAACTCGGGGTCCGTTAGATCTACCTCTACTAGTTGGGCTTCGGATGTTTCTTCCTATCTGTGCAGGCGTGGCCGATGCCCACCAATCGAAGGTCTTTCATCTTGATATCAAACCCGCAAATATCTTTGTCAGCGAGGATGGAGTCCCCGTAGTCGGAGATTTTGGCATCTGTTTCATTGAAGACACCGAGTACGTGATGTCTAGCGATGGGCCACGCGGATCAATGTACTACTGTGCCCACGAATTAAGAGGACCCAAGATCAGACCGGGGACCCTTTTGGCACCTGCTGATGTTTACTCCTTGGGCAAAGTATTATATTGGCTCTTTACCGGCGACGTTTACGACGGCAGCCAAGAAGACTATAGCGACCTAGTCGAGCGGAACCTAGCCGAACGATTTTCTTCGGCTCCTGAGTTTGCATTCGTTGATGAATTGATCAAAGGCACGGTTCAGCGAGATCCACAGCAACGCATTCGGAATGGGTTTTCAAACGCCGTGGACTTGCGCGACCGAGTGCAGGCAGTTATTAAGCGTATTGAGGCAGGCGGCAGGGTGCTTGATCTTTCTAAACCTATGCTGTGCATTTTTTGCGCGCGGGGTTATTACTTGCCGTACCCTCGAATCTTGGGCATGTGGACCGACCTTAAAGACCGCCTCGCCGACAAAGGACAACACGACGAGTGGAATTTCAATTCGCAGACATTTGTACCTATGCGGGTAGCCGGAACAAATTTTGATGGATCGAGTGGAATAGGTTCACCGGTACCGCTCGTTCTGGTGTGCCAATACTGCGGCAATGTGCAAAGTTTTCGGTTTGATTTGACCCCTGACGCTGCAGGATTGTGGAAACCCTAGCGTCACTTCTGGGCCTGCCGGTGAGTAGCGCGGAAAGGAAGTGACAGCTTTGACGTTTCCGTCTCCTGAGGGCGGACCCGGCGGCGGTGTTAAGTCATGAGCCGAGAAAAACAACAGGACGACGAGCGCGACGTTAAAGCGCATAGTGGCCCCGATTCTATCACCGGCGGGGTCATACTGGCGCAGGTACAAAATAGCTAGTTCTTGACCGTAAGGGTGGCCGAGTCAACAGCCTTCTTTCCCGTTACGCCTTCCAGTCCGGTTAGGCATCGTAAATAAATAACCTTTACATCTACCATCTTGATGTGATATCACGTTGGAGATGGACACCGATGCCCAACTTGCTCAGTACTTTGCTGGCATGTGGCCGCATCTGGACGAACACGCCCGCCGTCTGGTGGCGGCCAGCA
>CAMAVI010000048.1 GCA_945861625.1 Candidatus Sulfopaludibacter sp. SbA3 | reverse complement strand
GCATCCCCCATTGTCTTCGCCATCCCCCCCTCGCTTCACGCGTGGAACGCCAGAAAAAAGTTCAAATCGAAAAATCTTTAAAGGCCAGTCATCTATCTACTGTTCAGTTAGTTAGCGGGAATCCCTCGGACCATAACCGGACAGCAGTGTGCCTTCATGTATCACCCCAATCATACGGGAAATAAGAGATTTAGAAAAGCAGGGATGTTGTGATTTCCAGGCGGTACGGGGTGGGATGGAGCGGGAGACCGGATTCGAACCGGCGACATCGACCTTGGCAAGGTCGCACTCTACCAGCTGAGTTACTCCCGCGTCTGGCAAGCAGCAGGTTCCATTGTCGCGCTCCGAACGTATATTGTCAAATGTGTTTCGGGGGCTTGGAAACGCGACGTCTGGAAAATGTTCTGCTGGTTCGCTGTGTCTCTGTAAAGTATTGATATCAATATATTTAAAAAAAATTCAGTTGCCTCTTGCGCGGGAATATTCTGTGCTATCCTTGAGTTCCGTGTGAGGCGGTTTCACCGGTAGAGAAGCACCGTTCCGGTAACTGCCAGAGTTAACGATTCCAAGACAGAATCGGTCATAAATGTTAGGATTTCCACAGCCTGTGGGAGATTTGTGCGGAGGAAACTATGACAGGCGATGCGGTCGCATTGGCGAATCAATGGGAACAGATTAAGGCACGGCTCACCACCAAGGTCAGTCCGCGAGCCTACGAAGACTGGGTGTTGCGCACCGCCTTTGAGAGCGCGGATGGGAATTGGCTGCGGGTCTCGGTGCCCGACCAGGTCACCAAGGATTGGATGGAACAGGAATATGCCGATGATGTGCGGCAGGTGATCCGCGATTTGAACCTTCCCATTGAACGGGTGGTGTACACGCCAAGGGTGTCCGTTGCTGCTGCCTCGGCTCCGGAGCCGTTGTTTGCCGCTCCCACCAGTCAACTCAACCAGAGGCTGACATTTGACAACTACGTCGTGGGCTCCTGTAACCAGTTTGCTCACGCCGCTGCGCGCGCTGTCGCCAATAGCCCTTCGCGTAGCTACAACCCGCTCTTCATTTATGGAGGCGTGGGTATGGGGAAGACCCACCTGATGCACGCGATTGGAACGGCGCTCTTGCAGCAGTATCCGTCCATGCGCATCGTTTACACATCGAGTGAGCGTTTCATGAACGAAATGATCGGCTGTATCAAGAGCGATCGCATGCCGGCTTTTCACCGCTACTACCGCTCCGCCGATGTCTTGTTGGTTGATGATATTCAGATACTGGCGGGTAAAGAACGCACGCAGGAAGAATTTTTCCACACCTTCAATGAGCTGTACGAGCATCAGAAACAGATTGTAATCTCCAGTGACTCCGCGCCGAAAAGCACTCCTGGTTTAGTGGAACGTCTGCGTTCCCGTTTTGAATGGGGATTAATGGTCGACATCCAACCGCCGGATCTAGAGACCAGGATGGCTATCTTGGATAAGAAAGCGCAGATGGAAGGTGTCACGCTGCCAGAGGACGTGCGGATCTATATCGCGACGAAAACCAAGTCTAATGTTCGTGAGTTGGAAGGTGCGCTGGTGAAGTTGATGGCTTACTCATCGGTGACGGGCACTGAGATTACTCTTGCCATGGCACAGCAGGTCCTGAAGTATTTGATCCCCGGAGGAGAACGCCGGGTCACCATGGATTCCGTGTTGCGCGCCGTCGCCGAACGCTTCCAATTACAACCGAATCAACTCAAGCAAAAGAGTAACGCCCAGACCATCGCCTACCCCCGCCAAGTTGCCATGTACCTCATCAAAGAACTCACGCATTCGTCCCTGCCTGAGATCGGAAGGATGTTCGGAGGTAAGCACCACACCACCGTCCTTCATTCCGTCCATAAGATTGACAAGTTGCGCCAGAAGAACCCAGATTTAAACAGGTTGATCCACAGCGTAATCGATTCAATCCATTGATCTTATGTAAGTTTTCCAGGGGTTGATGTGAAATTGGGTTGTGGGGACCTGTGAAACAACTGGAAGCGGGTGAATTCTTGCACCGGGGCCAACCCTAATCCCACAGCTTCCTGTTTATTTAACCCTACGATCTTGCTATACTTTAGAAGGAAATCAACATTTCAACAGTCCCTATGAATCCGGTTCTCTCTAGACTCCAATCTGAGACAGAGAACCGGAGATAAGAAACGCGAAGGAACCGTTCATGGAATTCACCGTTAGCAGGGCCGATCTTGTGCGAGAACTGAATCTCTCGCAAGGCGTCGTTGAGAAGAAAACGACGATTCCTATCTTGTCGAATGTACTAGTGGAGGCCGACGGTGATCGCATTCATTTGACGGCTACCGACCTGGAGTTGGGTATTCGTAGTTCCTGCGCGGCGCGCGTGAAAAAGGCCGGCGCGGGAACCATTCCGGCGCGGAGACTTCTGGACTATGTAAGGCTGTTGCCGGATTCCGATGTCCAAGTGAAAATCGCGGACAATCACTGGGCGAATTTAATTTGCGGCCGTTCCAAGACGCGCATCGCGGGAATGTCGCGCGACAGCTTCCCGGAACTGCCGGAGATGCCGGAAGTCCTGGCTGAGATTCCGATCGGCGTGATGGCGGGAATGATCAGCAAGACAATCTTTGCCATCTCCACGGAAGAGTCGCGATTCACTTTAAACGGCGCTTTACTGATTTTGCGTAAGGGACAGGTAGTAATGGTCGCGACGGACGGGCACCGCTTATCGATGGTGGAAAGCGTCGGCGATCTACCAGGCGTGCAGGCAGCGTATCGTGCCCTACTTCCCCGCAAGGCCATGCTCGAGTTGCAAAAACTGGCATCCGATGCCGATCCAGCGGCAACAGTCCATTTTTCCGGGGACGAGAATCACCTCTTTTTCAAACTCGGCGAGCGCCTATTACTCAGCCGCAAGCTTACCGGTAATTTCCCCGATTTTGAGCGTGTGTTGCCCAAGGAACAGCCCCATTCCGTGACGTTACAGAGAGAAGAATTCCGCGCGGCCATTGAACGCGTTGCCCAATTCTCCGATGAGCGGTCACGCGCCATCCGCGTGCGCGTAGGAGATGGTGAAGTAAAAGTGCATTCCTCCGTATCGGAAACGGGAGAGAGCGAAGAGAGCATCCCAACTGAGTACAAAGGCCCAGCGGTTGAGATCGGGTTTAACGCGCAGTACCTTACGGATTTCCTGCGCGCGGTCAACAACGATCAGGTCAGCTTCTTGTTCAAGGATCCGCATAGCGCCGGTGAATTGCGCCCAGGGGGCGACAAAGCCGAAAACTACCGCTATGTGATCATGCCCATGCGGATCTGAGCCAATCAAACATGTCCAGCAAAGCGAGTTCAGTGACACCGGAACACGATCCAAAGAACCCACAGGTTTACGATTCCACCAGTATTAAAGTCCTGGAAGGACTGGAAGCCGTGCGCCTCCGCCCGGCCATGTATATCGGCTCGACCGGTGAATCCGGGCTGCACCACCTGGTGTACGAAGTCGTCGATAATTCCGTCGACGAAGCGTTGGCCGGGTATGCGACGGAAGTGAACGTCATCATTCATGAAGACGACTCCGTTACAGTGATCGACAACGGCCGCGGCATTCCAGTGGACATTCACGAAGAAGAGGGCGTCTCGGCGGCGCAGGTCGTCATGACTAAACTGCACGCCGGCGGCAAGTTCGATTCCAATAGTTACAAAGTATCGGGCGGTTTGCACGGCGTGGGTGTAAGTTGCGTAAACGCGCTCTCCGAGCTGCTGGAACTGGAAATCTGGAGACCGGCCAAAGGCGAAACCGCATCTTCCACGTGGACCCAGGAATACGCGCGCGGGGTACCGAAGGCTCCCCTGCAGAAATCCGGCAAGGCGGGCCGCAAGACCGGAACCAAGGTCACCTTCAAGCCCGATTCGTCCATCATGGCCGCGACGAAGTTCAACTTCGACACCTTGTCGACTCGGCTGCGCGAGCTGGCGTTCCTCAACAAAGGCCTGAAGATCACGCTGACCGACGAGCGGGAAGAACCGGCGCGGCTATCCGAGTTTCTGTTCAACGGCGGCATCGCGGAGTTCATCAAGCATCTGAACCGCGGCAAGAGCCTACTGCACGATAAGCCCATTTACTTCGAAGGCGAGCGCGAGATGCCCAACGGCACTCTCGCCATGGAAGTGGCTTTGCAGTATAACGACTCCTACAGCGACACCGTCTTCAGCTTCGCCAATAACATCAACACGGTCGACGGCGGCTCCCACTTGAGCGGATTCCGCAGCGCGCTCACCCGCACTATCAACGCCGTCGCGCAAGGCGCGGGCCTGTTCAAGGAAAAAGAAACTCTCACCGGTGACGACGTCCGCGAGGGCCTCACCGCAGTAGTGAGCGTGAAGCTGCCACAGCCGCAGTTTGAAGGCCAGACCAAGGGCAAGCTCAATTCCGATATTCAGGGCTACGTGGTTCAGTTGGTCAATGAAAAGCTGGGCGAGTTCTTCGACAAAAACCCAGCGGTCATGCGTAAGATCGTTTCCAAAGCGATTGATGCCGCGCGTGCCCGCGAAGCGGCCCGTAAAGCCCGTGATTTGACGCGCCGCAAGGGAGCGCTCGATTCCGGCGGCCTGCCGGGCAAACTTTCCGATTGCCAGGAACGCGATCCGGCGCGCTGCGAACTGTTCCTGGTGGAGGGCGAGTCGGCCGGCGGCACCGCCAAGGGCGGCCGCGACCGCCGCTATCAGGCGATTCTGCCGCTGCGCGGGAAGATCCTGAACGTCGAGAAAGCCCGTTACGACAAGATGCTGGGGCACGAAGAGATCCGCGCGATGATTACCGCGATCGGCGCGGGCATCGGCAAGGACGATTTCGATCCCACCAAGATCCGCTACGGCAAGATCATTATCATGACGGACGCCGACGTGGACGGCTCGCACATCCGCACGCTGCTGCTCACGTTCTTCTTCCGCCACATGCAGGAGCTGATCAAGCGCGGCAACATTTTCGTGGCGCAGCCGCCGCTTTACCGCATCAAGAAAGGCAAGTCAGAGAAATACATCAAGGACGATAAGGAGTTCACGCGCGAAATTCTGCGCCGGGCCACGGAGAACCTGAAAATCGAGCTTGCGGACAAGACCGTTCTGGAAGGGACGGAGCTGCGCAATCACCTGATGGCGCTCGATGAGTTGCAAACAGTGTGGCGCCGCCTGGAGCGCCGCCTGCGTGAACCGCGTGTCGTCGAAGTGATTGCCGATCCGGGGCTGGCGTTGGATACCAAAGCCGACTTCGCCGAAAAGGCGCATTTGGAGCCGGTGTATCAGGCGCTTAAAGCGCTGAAGATCGAGACCGAGATCAAGAACGAGGAAGAACATTCCTCCTGGATGGTCACGTTTAAAGACCCAACCAACGCCGAGCGCGCTATCAATCTGGAACTGGCGGGACAGCCCGAATACCGCCGGCTGCGTGCGCTCGCCAAACAGACCGGCAGGTTCAATCAGCCGCCCTTTGTGGTCGTGCGCGATCAGCATCGCGACACGCTGGCCAACTGGCGCGACATGCTGGCTCACGTGAAGAACGAAGGAATGCGCGAAGTGAACATCCAGCGCTACAAAGGGCTGGGCGAGATGAACGCGGAGCAGCTCTGGGAAACCACGATGAACATCGACACGCGCACGCTGCTGAAGGTGTCGCTCGAAGATCTGGTAAGTAGCGACCAGATCTTCACCACGCTCATGGGCGAAGACGTCGAAGCGCGGCGCAAGTTCATCGAAGAAAATGCGCTGGACGTCAGAAATCTCGACGTTTAGGCCCATCCTGTCCGGCACGCGGACATACAGAATCACACGGCGGCAAGCTGTGGGCTCCGCCGTTTCTCTTTTTGCAGCGCAAGCGTTGTACTCGCAACAGAAGCTTGGCCCGCCCCCACATGAGCAGGGCCCGCAAGTTTTTCTCAACTACGATCAGGTCCAGCTGGACGCCATGTATGACCAGGCCGTTTATGCTCCCAATTGGGAACAGGTGCTGGCGCGGCAGACTGCAAACAGCAAGCGAATCCAGGCCCGGCTAGGCACTCCGGGGCGCGCGGCCTATGGCGGCAGTGCGATCGAGCGGCTGGATGTGTACAAGGCGCACCTGGGTAAAGGGAAGGCCCCGTACGCACCGGTTCACATCTTTATCCACGGCGGGGCCTGGCGCGTTGGTTCGGCGGAACAACACGCAGCACTGGCGGAGCCGTTTGTGGGCGCAGGCGCCCACGTTGTCATACCTGATTTTGCGGCGGTGCCGGACGCCGGCGGGAGCTTGCTGGTCATGGCGTTCCAGGTGCGGCGCGCGATCGCATGGGTTTACAAGAACGCCGTGACGTTCGGAGGCGACCGCAACCGCATCTATCTGTCCGGCCATTCATCCGGCGCGCACCTGGCCGCCTGCGCTCTCACCACCGACTGGGAGAAAGATTTTGGCTTTCCCCCCGGCATCGTCAAGGGCGCTCTGCTGATCAGCGGGATCTACGATCTGAAGGCCCCGCGCCTTTCGTCACGCAGAGAGTACGTCAAATTCGACGACGAAACGGAAGAGACGCTGAGTCCGCAGCGGCACATCGACAAGATCCAGACGCCTTTGATCGTGGCGTACACACGCTTGGATACGCCGGAGTTCCAGCGGCAGAGCCGCGATTTTTCCGCGGCTCTGAAGACAGCAGGAAAGCCGGTGGAAGTCGTTGTTGAGGAACGCCGCAACCACTTCGAGTTCCTGGACGAACTCGCGAGCCACGGTGGCAAGTTGGCACGACTGGCGCTCGCGCAGATGAAGTTGCGCGGTTAACTAATCCACGTACACGCGCTTCACGCGCGCGTGGATGCCACACAGCACGGCATAGGAAATCGTTCCCGCCCAGCGCGCCATCTGGTGGGCGTTGATAGACACGCTGCCTTCGGAACCGAGCAGGGTCACCGCTTCGCCCGCTTGTATATCCGGACAATCGGTTACATCGATTGTCATGAGATCCATGGAGACCGAGCCCGCGATCGGGACCAGTGTCCCTTTCACAATCACCTGCCCGCGATTTCCCAAACGATGCGGGATGCCATCGGCGTAACCGGCCGCCAGCACGGCGATGCGCATGGGCCGCGCGGCGCGATGGATGCCGCCGTAGCCGATGAGTGCGCCGGCTTCGACGTCCTTGACCTCCAGCACGGAAGCTTTCCAGGTCAGTGCGGGGGTGACATGCAGCGCCGGTTTCGGGGCGTTGCCGCGCGCCGGAGACACGTAGCCATAGATGGCATGGCCCGGCCGCACCAGGTTGCCCCATGCCCGGCGCCGCCCATACGCAATGGGAATGGTTCCGGAGGAGTGCACGTAACGCGGCTCGATGCCAGCGCGGCGCAATCCCGCGAGCACGGCTTCAAATCGCTCCATCTGCTGCTCGGTCTGCGCGCTTTCATAATTGCCGGAAGACGCAAAGTGCGTCATTAAGCCTTCGATGGGCGCGGGCGCGGAGGCGATCATGCGGGCGATTTCATCCGGCTCGGCACGCGTACCCAGGCGATTCATTCCCGTGTCTATCTTCAAGTGGTAAGGCACGCGGACCGCGGCCAGGTCCTCGAGCGAGTGAATCACCGGCGTGAGGTGGTGGGTCTGGAAGCCGTCATGCTCCTCGGCAAGAAAATCCGCCATGACCAGAATGCGCGAGAGGCATCCGTTTTGCCGCAGCACGACTCCTTCTTCACGGCTGGAAACCGCCAGCCAGCGCGCGCCTTCCGCTTCCAGAGCGTGGGAAACGGCCACGGCGCCATGGCGATAGGCGTCCGCCTTCACCACCGGCATCACTTCCACGGAGTCTCCCACCAGCGATTTCACCGCGCGAAAGTTCGCGCGAATACGGCCTAACGATACTTCCACCCAACTTCGCATCTAGGCGCCCAACTTTTGCCGGTTTGCCAGCCCCATCAGCAGTTTCTCATAGGCGTCCGTGACAGCGTCCCAACTGTAGCGCTCACGGACGCGCTCCATCGCGCGCGCACGCCAGGAATCGCGCTCCTCCTCGCCCATGTCCAACGCCTGTTGCATGACCCGAGTGAGATTGTCCCGCGTGAACGGCAGGCCCGCGCCACCGGCGACCTCCGCGTTCTCGGGCGTGTCCAAGTAGAGCGTCAAGGCTCCGCGCCCCATGGCTTCGATGAGCGCCGGATGCGTCCCGCCGACCTCGGTGGCTTGAATGTAGGCGAAGCAGTGCGAGCCCAATTCGTGATAGCCGTCTCCGTAAATGGCGCCGGGCATGACGATGCGTGGATCACGCGTTTCGCGGACACGCGTAATGTAATCGGCGGCATAAGGTGCGTCGCCGATCAACGCCAGTTTCAGATCCGTGGAGACGCGTTCGAATGCTTCGCGCACCAGCAACGCGTTGTTTTCCGGCTCCAGGCGGCTGACATAGAGAAAATACTTGCCCTGCTCGAGCCCGAACTCACCCAGCACTTTGTCTGTGCTGACCGGCCCGAGCTCGGCTCCGTAAGGGATCATCACCGAATCGCGCTGGTACTTGGTGTGATAGTAGTCGGCGATCGCATCGGCGTCCGTGACCACCACGTTGGGTATCCACGTCGCCAGGCGTTCGGAGACCTTATACCAGCTCTGGGCTAGAACATTCCATTTCTTGCGGTGGCGCTCGAGCCCGTCGACGTTCAAGGCCACGGGCATTCCCAAGAGACGCGGCAGCCCCGTGAAGACCGCGGTCGCCGCGTTGCAGTACAACACGGCATCGAAGCGTTGCGCCAGCAGATGCAGAGTAGAAAGAAATGTGTGCGCCAGCGTGTCGGCGTACTTGTGGCGGAGGGTTGGTACATACTGAAGATCCACCCCACGATACGTCTTTACTGGATGCCGCTCACGGCAATACACGGTTACCCGGTGGCCACGGTCCACCAGGCGAACGGAAAGCTCTTCCGCAAACGTTTCAAAACCACCGTAGCGGGCCGGGATGCCGCGTGTGCCGAGAATTGCAAAGCGCACGTGACTGGCTTACCCCGCGTTGCGGTTCGCTCGCATCTCGGTGGCCGCGCGCGCGCTTGGTTTCGGGGCGGTATGACTGACCGGATTAAAGGAAAACCAACTGGATAGATCCTCATCCGATACACGCCGGCGCTCCATGATTTCGTGGCGCTTGACTTTCATCCGCTTCCAATTCCGCAGCACGAACCCAAAAGCGCTGAGAGACGAATGTTCCCGCACCAGGCACGCCGCGAAAACCACCAGATCGCGTCCCGTGATGGAGAACCAATAGCGCCGGTACAAGCCGGGCGTGATGTTCTTGATGCGCATCAGGAAGCGGTTCTTGACCGAGTGCATGTTGATTTCCGGCGGCAGAGCGTTGCGGTTGCCGGGAAGCACGCTGCGCACATGATAGCCGCAAGCTAACGGCGTGTACAAGCACCGCCATCCCAACAGTTGCGCGCGCCAGGCGACATCGGCGTCTTCCCGATAAGCGAAGAAATCGGAATCGAAGAACTCGCCGCGGATCGAAATATCGTCAATCATCTCGCGCCGGTACAACGCTGCCGCCGCCGTAGCCCCGAACACATACTCAAAAGCCCCGTACTGGCCCCGGTCCGGTTCCTGGCTGCCGCGGTCCAAATGCCGCAGCATGGGGGTAAAGAAGATCCCGGTGGAATCCACTAATTGCTTTTCCGGCAGGTCGAAACTTGCGCTAATGCTCAACAGCTTCCCGCAGACCGTGCCAATCTTAGGATCCACGCTTGCCGCCAGCACCAGCTCTTCGATGAAGTCTTGCATCAGCAGCACGTCAGGGTTCAGCGCGAAAATCCATTCGCCGCGCGCCAGCGCGATCGCCTGATTCTGCGCGGCGGCAAAACCAATGTTTTTCGGATTGTATTGGATCCGGCAGCGTTCGGCGAACGGCTCCAGCAAGTCCGCGGTCCCGTCGGTCGACGCATTGTCGATGATGACAATCTCAATGTGCGGGTAACGCTGTTCGAGCACCGACTCGAGACATCGTTTGATAAATCTTCCGCTGTTATAAGTGACCAGGGTTACCGAGACTAGTTCTTTTTGGATCATGCGGATTTTCCCGGGAAATCGCCCGTCTTGCCTTTCAGCAGGCATGCGCCCGCGAACCGCATGATTCTCAAGTACGTTACCAGTGGCACCAGACTCCGGTCCGCGGCCATGCCCACGGCCATTCGTGGAACGGAACCCAATACCGCCGCGGCACAAATTCCCCGAAATGCCCAGGGATGCATGTACTTTTCAGCATATTTTAGCAGACTTAGATACCAGTACCACGCGCGGCGCGCGGAAGGAAGCCGGCCCACCGAGTGTCCGCCCTCGTGCTCGGCGACCGCAGCCGGCTCATATTGAATCTTGTATCCCGCATCCAGCGCTCGCCGGCAAAAATCGACATCTTCGAACCAGACAGGATAGAAGCGCTCATCCATGCCGCTGAGTTTTTCCCAGACATCCCGGCGGACCAGGAGAAACGCGCCCGCGGGTTGCTCTGCATGGCCGGGTAGGTCCAGGTCGCGATCCAACTCCCGGTAGCGGCGGTTCACGGGATTCCCAGGCCAGAAGCGATTGACGCTCAGCAACTCGAGGACCAGCGCGGAGGCTGTAGGCAGGCGCCTCACCGTGAAACCCACTTGCGTGCGGCCTTCCTGGTCGACAAGTTTCCCTGCCGCTAATCCATATTGGTCACTGGCTTCCACTAAACGCTCAAGGCCCGTCCGGAGGCACGCATCTGGATTCAGCAACAGGATGTGCTCGGCGTTGCGGGCTTCGCGGAAGCCCTGGTTGGCTGCCGCGGCGAAGCCTAGGTTCTCCCGATTGGCGATTACTTCGACGCCCGGATGCGTAGCGCCCCATTCCCGCACACGTTCCACGGTTCCGTCCGCGGAGCCGTTGTCCACCACGATAGCTTTCGCTCCCGGCGCCATTCTAGCGAGAGCCTCCAGGCAAAAAAGAATGGCCTCGGCGGAATTGTAGGTAATGATTACCGCCGCGACAGCCAGAAGTAAGCCCTCCAATAGCTGTCGAGATGACCTTCTCTCGTCCCGGAGAGGATGCTTTCCTCGCTGGCTTTGAGGATGACGCCGACACGATTTACCTTTTCCTCCGAATCACTTAGCGAACGGATCGCGCGCGCTTCCCGCATGCCCGCAAGCTTACCGCCAGCCCACGCCAACGCACGGCCCTGGCGCAGGGCAAGTAATCCCCATAGCAATTGCCCGGCCACGATGGGCCAGCGCGGTTGTCCCCGGAAATACTTCGCTGCCAACAAGACTTGATTGCGCGAGATCTGGCGCACTGTGGCTTTATTCCACTCCCCCAATGTCGCGCTGCCACGGTGGTAGGCGATTGCGGATGGAACATACGCGCCCTCACAACCCTCCAGCGCGCAGCGCATCCCGAAGTCGACGTCTTCCAGATACGAGCGAAAACTCTCGTCCAGCAGCCCGATCTTGGAGAAAAGATCCTTGCGAAAAAGAGCGGCCGTCATGGGCGCGAAGCGGATCTGCTTGGGCTGGTTCCACGCGGGTGCGTCGGCCTCTCCGAACCCGCAACGATGCGCGCAAGCGCCACGCGAGATTTCATCGAAAGTGCCGTCGATGATTTTCGGGTTGTTTGCATTGAGGATTTTCCCCGTTGCAAACCAAGTGTCAGTTTGCGAAGCCGCTGCCAGCAGATTCTCGAGCCAAGCCGGATCCAGGGTCACGTCATTGTTGAGAATCGCGACCCGCTCCGACTGCGCCGCTGCGATGCCCCGGTTCACGGCGGGAGCGAATCCCAGGTTCCTCTCCAACCGCAAGACCGTTGCTCCGGCTCGCTCGGCGAATTCGGCCGAATCATCCGTGGAACCGTTGTCCACTACGATCACTTCGTCGAAGGGCCGCGTCTGCGCGCGCAAACTTTGGAGAAGCGTCTCGAGAAGATCGCGCCTGTTCCAATGTGGAATCACGGCAGCGGCGGTCGGCATGGATTCCCCTAGAATAACGTGCGCCGCCACAGTCGTATCATGGACTCATGAAGCGATTTCTTGCGGCAGTGGTGTTTGCGCTCCTGGCTTTGCCGGCTTGGGCTGCCGGACCGGGCGGCGTGAAGACGGTGTACTTGCTTCCCATGTCGAACGGCCTGGATCAATATCTGGCCGTGCAGCTCACCACGGAGTCCGTGCTGCAAGTCGTCACCGATCCCCAGAAAGCCGATGCGGTATTCACGGATCACCTGGGCCAGACGTTCGAACAGACACTGACGGATCTCTACAAGGAGAAGAGCGACAAATCGAAAAGCGACAGCGATCCGGACGGCGCGCCACGCAACTTTGCCCGCGGCGGCATGCAGGGCCAGCGCGGACGGGGCACCGCGTTCCTGGTCGACCGCAAGAGTCACGAGGTCCTGTGGAGCATCTACGAACGCCCGAAGGATAACACTCCGGATGGCCTCAAGCGCGTAGCGGCGCGCATCACCTCCAAATTGGCCGGCGCAATTAAAGGGAAGTAGTCTGCCGGCGGCCGCGATAAGACTCAATCAGGCGCTCCGTCATGCGCCGCATGTCGCGCTGGTTCACGACATATTCACGAGCGCGCTCGGCCAGGGAGATGGCCGCTTCGCTGTCCCGCAATAGACGAATCACATGCCGCGCGAAATCGGCAGGATCGTCGGCCAAGGCGCAGACTTCGCCGTCTTGGTCCGCCAGACCTTCCGCGCCAAGCCGCGTCGATACAACCGGAATGCCCGCGGCAAACGCTTCCAGCAATTTCACGCGCACACCTGAACCGCTCAGGATGGGACACAGAAAGAGAGCATAGCGCGCCAGCGGTTCGCGTACGTCCTCCACGAAGCCGACGAGTTCGACGGCTTCGCCGTGTTGGAACTTCTCCCGCGGCGGTGGGTCCGAGCCAACCACCATCACGCGTGCGCCCGGTTCCTCAGCCAACACCAGTGGCAGGACCCGTTCCACGAACCAGGTGAGCGCCTCCTGATTTGGTGTATGCCGGAAGCTCCCCAGGAAGAGCATCGTCAACGGCTCCCTTCCGTAAGTGCTGAACAGGTAGCGTGAGGTGTCGATCCCGGCCCGATACCCATCATCGATGCGGCCCTTCAACTCCGGCAGGAAGGACAGTAAGTAGTCGCCATTATCGCGGCTGCACACCTGGATGCGATCGAGCTTGGGGAGCATGCGCAGCTCCCAACGCAATGACCTGAGGTATTCCCAGGAGGCCTCGATCTTCTCGTTGAGAGTGGGGATGAAGGGCAGGCGGCGCGCGATGGATTGAAAGTAAACGTCGTGCTCAAAGAGGATGCTGGGAATGTGTTGGAACTGGCCGGCGTACTGCCCCAGCACAGTGTATTCCAATTGCAGGACATCGATACGCCGCGTATAGATCTGGCGATGGATCAGCCAGGCGAGGTCGGGATTGCGGAACTCACGTACCGCGTGGGGTTCGATGGAGCCCAGGTTTTTGGGCAGGCCGCCCGGCCGCACCATATATTCCGTGGAGGCGCAAATCCGATCCAACTCCGCATGGGGCCGCCGCTCTTCGGAGAAATCCAGCAAGACGATCAAGTGCAGTTCGCACAAGCGCGCCAATTCGTGAACGGTCTGATACATGAACACACCGCCGCCATGAATCGGGGGACAGATCGGGTATGGCGAAACGAACAAAACGCGCAGCGGCTGGGAAGAGTCGCGCGGAGGGCCGAATGTGTCGCGGAAATGTCCGCCCAGCGGTCTCCGGAGAGCCTCTGTATCGGTAACAGCGGACAGCCGCCGCGCGCGGGTACGGGAAGACATGGCGCGTGGAAGCTGCAAAGCCGCGCGGGCGAGGCCCGAGAAACTAGAGCGCTCCGGAGAGTCGCCGGCGATCCAACTCAGCAGCGCTCCGGCCCACGCGTAAACAAAGTGGCTGAGGAGTTTGCGCCACTCGTGAATGTTTTTCCACGTGAACAGCAGGAAGTTCTTTTTCAGGACCCCTTGGATATAGGCTTCACTGAACCGTTTGCCAATCGTTCCACGATGTTCGTGGTAGACAATGCTGGCGGGTTGGTACAGATTCTTCCAGCCCCGTTTCCAGGCCATGTAACCCAAATCGGTGTCTTCCAGATAGAACGGAGACAGCAACTCGTCAAAGCCGCCCAGTTCGAAAAACTTCCGCCGGTCGTACGCACAGGAGCCACCGCCACCGTAGGCGCAAGGGTACAGTTCCCGGATGGCGGCATCGGCGCGATGGCGGACGCGCAGGCTTCCTCGCTCCCACCAAAATTCCGTGAGGCCGGTTTCCTCGCGCAGCTTTGCCGGATCGGAAAAGAAGATCTGGCAGGAGACGGAGAAGACGTTTTCGTCCGTGAAGCCGTCGAGCAATGGCTGGAGAAAGTTTTCTTCGACGCGCATGTCGCTGTTGAGCAGCACGACGATGTCATGTTTCGCTTCCAGGAAACCTTTGTTGGAGCCGCCGCCGAATCCGAGGTTCCCACTGAGCGCAACCAGGCGGACTTGCGGGAAGTTTTGCCGGATAAAGTCCGCGCTGCCATCGGTGGAGCCGTTGTCGACGACGATGACTTCGCTTCCGGGCACACGGTTAGCGGCGGCAGTTACAGAAGGTAGATACTTTTCCAGCAGATCGCGGCCGTTCCAGTTAGGGATCACAATCGCCGCCGAGGTGGTGTCAGGCTTGCCGCTCTTCGCGAGCGTTCCACGGGGCTTGGATTTGGAAACGAAATCCGAGATCGCCAGCAAGATTGCCGTGAGCAAGAGGAGTACCGGTGAGACAAGGGCCAGCGGCAATCCAAGCAAAATGCGCAAGAACGAGCCGCGCCTTCGTTCCGTCACCGGATCATTCACCTTCGGCGAACTCGGGTCCGCAATTGATCTTGCGGCCGAGTTTGACCCAGCGCGAGTTTTCGTACTTCTGCACGCGGGCATCCAGTTTCAGAGCCCAGCGAGTGCGGTCCTCCAGTTCGTCTTGGACCTGACGGATGCGTTCGCGCGCGGCGTCCAACTCTTGCGACGTACGCATGGCCCACTGGTTTTGCTCCCGCAGGTGGGCTGTTTGTTCTTCGTGCACTCGATGAAGGTCTGCGTACTGAGTGCGCGATTCCGTGAGTTCCGCGGTCAAACCCTCAATGTGCTTCTCGCGTTCCCGCAAGACGTTGGAGCCCTGGTGGACGAAAAGGTAGCCCGTAGGCTCCGGCATAGCGCGCGGAGAACAGATGCCCAGGAAAAAATGGGCTTCCTCCGGCTTCCCGCGTACGCCGTCCATGCGGCCCTCAACAGCCGGTTTCATCCCGTTTTTGTAAAAGGCGAACGCTTCCAGGTGGTTTTGGACCAGCAGATTCACGTGTGGGAAGAATTCCGCAAGCGCCGCGCGGAACTCGTCAAATTCAAATTCGTGTTCGTGAAAAGGATTCGCTCCCGAAGCACCGCGCGAGTCCGTGTAATAGCTCTTGTTAGGCGTGGAGACGAAGAAGACACCGTCTGGACGCAGGACGCGCCGGGCTTCGGCCAGCAGATGCCTCCACTGTTTGAGGTGTTCAATGACTTCGAACGCGGTAATCAGGTCGAAGGAGGCGTTGGCGAAGGGCAATGCGGTAGCGGAAGCGGGAAGAAAGCGGATATTGGCGAGCGGGTACGCCGCGCGGGCATGCGCGACCGCATCCGGAGATAAGTCGATGCCGGTTGCCTGGCGTGCTTGCGCGGCCAGCTCCGCGGTTCCATAGCCCGTGCCGCAGCCGATGTCGAGTACGCGCACGGCGTTTGCCCACCGCGCGGCCAGAGCGTAGCGCGATACGTGCTCGGCCCACAAGTCTGCGTCGACTTGGCCGGGGACAACGCGCTCGCCGGTGAATTCAATCACAGCGCGGCCCCCGCGCCCAGACGCGAATTCACTTCCACACGGCAGCGGAAACGAAGATGTCCGTACATCGGTCCGTTGGGTGGCAACATCTGGAGCACGACGGCATTGTCGATCCAGTCGCAGACCCCGAAACGATCGAGCGTTCCGTTGGCAACGGCCGGAGAAAACGAGAGCGAGGTCGAATACAGCGTTGGCATATCCAGATGAAAATCAACAGTGCAGGTTTCTCCGGCCAGGAGGGGTGGTAGGGGATGCCCCTCGCTCTCCGTATTCGAACCGGCTAGGTCCAGGCCGCGCTCGTCGCGAAAGACGACGCCAACAATGGGGCGTTCAAGATTCGCTTTGGCGCGAAAACTGATGCGGACCACGATTGCGGAATCCGGATTCACCACGGCGAGCTTCTGGCCGGCACCATCGCAAACCGCGATGCCCAGGATCTCGGCGCGGCCGTCGCCGTAACGATGATCGATGTTGGGAATGTGTTCCACGATTTCCGCGGGCGCGCTGATTTCACCCTGTCGATGCAAGAGATGATCCTGCGCTTGATACTGGGCGTCTTTCTCCGTCATGGCGGCTAAATATTGGGACACGACTTTTTCCGTATTGCCAATGGCCATGATACGTCCGTGATCGAGCCACAAGGCGCGGTCGCCGAGGGCCTTCACTTCAGCGGTGGCATGCGACACAAACAGAATGGTGACGCCCCGCGCGCGCAGTTCGTGAACCTTGCGCAGGCAGCGCTGCCGGAAATAGATATCGCCGACGGCAAGAGCTTCGTCGACCAAGAGAATCTCCGGATGCACGTGGATGGCAACGGCAAAGGCCAAACGGACGATCATGCCGCTCGAGTACATTTTCACCGGCTGATCGATGAAGTCGCCGATTTCCGCGAAGGCCGCAATATCGGGAAACTTGCTATCCATTTCCTTCGCTGAGATACCGAGGATCGCCGCATTCAGGTAAACATTATCGCGGCCGGTGAATTCGGGATTGAAGCCAGCTCCTAGTTCCAGAAGAGCGGCGATACGGCCGTTCACCTTCACGGCGCCGGAGGTCGGTCGCAGAATGCCGGCGCAAATCTGCAGGAGTGTGCTCTTGCCGCAGCCGTTTTCTCCCACCAGGCAGAAGGTCTCGCCGCGCTGAACCTCAAAGCTGATGTCGCGCAAGGCCCAGTAGTCCTGATGATATTTTCGGCGATGAAAGGTGGCCAGTTCCTTCAACCGGTCGCCCGGGGCGGCATAAATCGAGTAACTCTTCGAAACGCCCGAAAATTCTACGGCGGGAACGGACACTAATTCAGATTGTAAGATAGCTGGCTTGTCACAGCCAACTAATAGAAGCGGCCAACACTCGAAGAGCGCACAGGCGGGAGCCGTTGTGCGCGAATATCGTTAAAGATAGCCCGTCTGAATGTAAGCTCACGTATACTTGACAGTAGGAACGGCCAGCGCCTACGCTGGTGACTGCGCCGGCGTAGCTCAGGTGGTTAGAGCGACGGTCTCATAATCCGTAGGTAGTAGGTTCGACTCCTACCGCCGGCACCAACTCCCCTCCTAAGTAACAGCCCGGAAAAAGTAACAACCCGGAAAACGGAGCGCGTCGGCGTCGCTGCTGCAATGTATTGAGGGTGCCCGCGCGCCCGTTCCGGGCTAGCGTGGCCCCACGAGCTGCTGAAACAGGCGATCCAGCTCCGCCTGTGAGTAATACTCGATTTCGATTCGACCCCGCTGCTCACCGAGCTCCACGATTTTCACTCGCGTGCCAAGCGCCCGTTCCAATTCTTCAACGGCAGCCCGGACATTGGGGTCCTGAGCCGCTTCCTTGCGGCCACCCGGTTTGTGCCGATCGGACGTCTGCTCCTGAACCAGCGCCTCTACCTGGCGGACGGAAAGTCCTTGTGCTGCAGCCTTTTCCGCGAGTTCAATCTGTTGTTCGGCAGTGGGTAGGCCGAGGATCGCGCGGGCATGGCCCATGGACAAGCGATGTTCGGCCACCAAGAGCTGCACCTCGCTGGGGAGTTTCAGCAGACGCAACATGTTGGTGATGGACGTCCGATCCTTGCCGGTCCGGCGGCCAATCTCTTCCTGCGAAAGCCCCAATTCCCGCCCCAGGCGCTCATAGGCGTGAGCGGTTTCAATGGCGTTCAGATCCTCGCGCTGAATGTTCTCGATCAAGGCCAGTTCCAGCATGAGTGGATCCGCCACTTCCTGCACCACAACCGGAACTTCCGTAAGGCCCGCCAGACGCGCCGCGCGCCAACGCCGCTCACCGGCCACCAACTGGTACTGCCCGTTATGACGCCGCACAATGAGCGGTTGAATGATGCCATTGGAGCGGATCGAGGCCGCTAACTCCTCCAGGCGGTCTGCCTGGAAGACAACTCTCGGTTGCAGTGGATTCGGCTGAATGGCGTCTATGGGAAGCTTTCGTTGCGAATCGATTGCCGCAGGGGCAGGAGCGGCCGCCATAGTCCTGGCGGGGAGCAGAGCAGAAAGGCCTCTACCCAACACTTTGCGTTGCTTGTCGGTTACGTTGCTCATTTTCCAAAATCTCCTTGGCCAACCGGATGTAGCTCTCAGCCCCCTTGGAGCGAGGATCGTACATCAAGATGGGCTTACCGTAGCTGGGTGCCTCGGCGAGCCGGATGCTGCGCGGAATTACCGTTGTAAATACTTCATTCTCAAAGAATTCCTTGAGATCATCGGCAACCTGGCGCGCCAGATTCGTACGGTCGTCATACATTGTCAGCAGAATCCCCTCCAGTTTAAGCGGCCGGGCGAAGGCTTCGCGTATTTTATCAATAGTATCAATAAGTTGCGAGATTCCTTCGAGGGCGAAGAATTCGCATTGGATAGGGACAAGCACGGAATCGGCCGCTACCAAGGCGTTTAATGTGAGCAGGTCCAAAGCGGGAGGGCAATCGATGAGGATGTAATCGAAACGGTCCTTCAACGGCGCTAGGGCGTTCATCAGCCGGTATTCACGCCGAGGGTCTTGGACAAGCTCCAAGTTTGCAGCAACTAGGTTTTTGTCCGCAGGCGCCAAACTCAGGCCTTCACAGTCTGTTTTCACAATTACCTCAGAAAGAGGAACTTGATGTATAAGTGCCTCGTAGAAAGTGGGTTTCTCGGTTCCCTTTTCTATACCGAGGCCTGTGGTGGAGTTGCCCTGCGGGTCACAGTCGATCAATAGAACCCGTAAGTCATTGGCAGCTAAGGACGCAGCCAAATTGATGGCAGTTGTCGTCTTGCCGACCCCGCCTTTTTGATTGCTGATCGCGATGATTTTTGCCACGGGTCAGATGATAGCACGCGACCTCGCCTGGAACAAAATCAGCGTTTCACGTGGAACGTTGGCAAAATACGCCCTAGCGTTCCACGTGGAACAGAGCGCGTTCTTTGCCCCATGGCAATCTTTCGCCCATGCCGCCGAGTATCGAAACCCTCTTCGCCAGAGGAAGTCCAATCACTTCATCCGGTCTCACGGCTCTGGAAATCATCCAATCATAGCGCTCCGATACATCCTCAGCCCGCGCGGCGATTACGCGGGCATTGGAGAGACCAAGCTCCCGCACAGCCTCGCTAAGGAAGACGGCCTTCCGTTGGTGCGCTTCTACGAGATCAACCGTGCAATCTGGGCGGTATACAGCAACCGGAATTCCGGGGAATCCGGCGCCCGAACCGACATCGACGACGCTAAATGGCCGGGAGGGCAGACTCCGGGCTAAGTACAGCGACTCGCAATAATGGTACTTAACGGCGTCGTCAATATCGGTTATCCGCGTGAGGTTAATTCTCTGGTTCCAACGAAGGAGAAGTTGGTAATGGCGCTCCAACAAGGAGAGCTGTTCGTCTGAGAGTAAGCCGAAAGGCGCGAATTCGGCCTTTAGAAGAGCGCTAAAGTCTTCCATTTCAGCGCTCTAGGCTCGGTTTAGCGTCAGGTACACGTCCAGTATGGCGACTGCGGCGGGCGTGACGCCGGGAATCTTTCCTGCCTGGCCCAGAGTGACCGGCCGCACCCTTTCCAGCTTTTCGCGGACTTCGTGCGAGAGGCCTGGAATATCATGGTAGGCGAAGGTATCCGGTATGGCCCGGCGCTCAGCTTCGCGGAGCTGAGTTACCTGCCGTTGCTGCTGGGCGATATAGCCGGAATACTTTACTTCGGTCTCGATCGTCGTCAACGCCGCTCGGTCATATTCGCCAAGCGCAAGGTCCCCGATCTTCACCTCGGGTCGGCGCAAAAAAGCCGCTTGCTGCGGTTTCGCTGCGAAATACGCCCGTAACTGCTGTTTCTGCGCCTCCTTTTTCTGGAACACCTCCCAACGGCGCTCGGACACGAGACCATACTTCCGCCCCAAGGGTGTTAACCGCGCATCAGCGTTATCGATTCGCAGGTGGAGGCGGAACTCCGCGCGCGAGGTAAACATTCGGTAGGGCTCATCGGCACCCTTAGAAACAAGGTCGCTGATCAGGATACCGATATATCCGTCGGTCCTGCTGACGACAAGCGGCTCCAAACCCCCAACGGCGCATGCGGCATTGATGCCCGCCATCAATCCCTGGCAGGCGGCTTCTTCGTAGCCGGATGTTCCATTGATCTGGCCAGCAAGAAACAATCCTTTGACTGATTTAAGTTCCAAGGAATGTGTGAGTTCCCTGGGATCTATTGCGTCGTACTCAATCGCGTAACCGGGCCGGATCATCGTAGCATTCTCGAGGCCTGGCGTGGAGGCGACGAGCTTCTCCTGGACATCCACCGGCATGCTGGTCGACATCCCATTTACGTAGATCTCGTGAGTATCTAGGCCTTCCGGTTCCAGAAAAATCTGATGGCGCGTCTTGTCCGGAAACTTGACGATCTTGTCTTCGATCGACGGGCAATAGCGCGGACCGATCCCTTCGATCTGGCCGCTATACAGGGGTGACCGGAAGATGTTATCGCGTATGATATCATGCCCCTCGGGAGACGTATAAGTAATATAACAAGGGACTTGTTCTCTGTCTATCTTATTGGTAACAAAAGAGAAAGGAGTCGGATCGGCGTCGCCGTGCTGGGGTTCGAACCGCGACCAATCGATCGTTCGGCCATCCAAACGGGGTGGCGTGCCGGTCTTCAGCCGCTTCCAATTCAGCCCCAACGTACGCAATTGATCGCCGAGCAGGTTCGAGGGTGGCTCGCCGCTGCGTCCACAACTAGTCTTTTGCTTGCCCACGTGAGCGAGGCCGTTCAGGAAAGTCCCCGTCGTGACGACAACCGCATCGCTTTGCAACGTACGCCCATCTCGTAAAGCCACACCGCACACACGGCCGTCCGCGATGGTGATCTGCGCGACCTCCGCTTGCAGGATGTGCAAATTGGGCTCATTCTCGAGAATTTCACGCATCTTGATACGGTATTGCTTCTTGTCGCATTGGGCTCGCGGCGACCACACAGCCGGTCCGCGACTGGTGTTGAGCAAACGAAATTGGATACCGACCGCGTCCGTCACTTCGCCCATGATGCCGCCCAGCGCGTCGATCTCGCGAACTAAGTGCCCCTTCGCAATGCCGCCTATGGCCGGATTACAGGACATCTGCGCGATCAGGTCCGCGTTCATCGTGATCATGGCGGTCTTCAGGCCGAGGCGGGCGCACGCCCGCGCGGCTTCGCATCCGGCATGGCCGGCACCGACAACAATCACCTGATAGCGATTCGCCACGTCCTCATTCTAGCGGAACGCGCTAAACTCCTTAAGTAACAGCCCACAGAACAAGCAGCTCACCGTGAAAATTCTCATCATCGGCAGTGGCGGCCGCGAACACGCCATCGGCTGGCGCCTTGCTCTGGAAGGACACGAAATCTACGCAGCGCCAGGTAATCCCGGGATCGCGCAAGTGGCAAGACTTTTGCCCACGACGGATTACCTTGCCGCGGCGGAATCTATCCAAGCGGATTTGACCGTGGTTGGTCCCGAAGTCCCGCTGGTTGCGGGCGTTGTCGATGCCTTCCGCGCGCTAGGACTGCCAATCGTTGGACCCACACAAGAAAATGCCCAGCTAGAAGGCAGCAAAATCTACGCAAAAGAGTTCATGCAACGAGTCGGGATTCCGACCGCGCGTTTTGTGAAGACCGAGTCGTTGGAGACCGCACTGCACGCGCTCTCGCAGTTTGACTATCCTGTCGCGGTTAAAGCAGACGGTCTCGCCGCGGGCAAAGGCGTCATCATCGCGCAGGATCGCGCGGAAGCCGAAGCTGCGGTGCAAACGCTCGGTCCGAAGCTGGTCATCGAAGAATTTTTGCGCGGCGAGGAAGTCAGCTTCATCGTCTTGAGCGACGGCCGCGATGTCGTTCCGCTGGAAGCCACGCAAGATCACAAGACTGTCCACGACGGCGACACCGGACCGAACACGGGCGGCATGGGAGCCTACTGCGATGGCCGCATCGTGTCGGCGAACGACACGCAGAAGATCATGGATACGGTCATTGAGCCGGCGGTCCGCGCAACCGGATTTACAGGCTTTCTTTACGCCGGTCTCATGATGACGGCCGACGGGCCCAAAGTGATTGAGTTCAACGTGCGCCTGGGTGATCCTGAAACGCAGCCTCTCATGCACCGCCTCGAAGGAGGCTTCGGAGACGCTTTGCTGCGGGCCGCGACCGGGAGTCTCAAGGGCGCTACACTGCGTTGGAAGCCGGAGCCTTCGGTGTGCGTCGTGCTTGCCGCGCACGGTTATCCGGGTCAGGTTCGTACCGGCGATCTCATCACCGGCAGCGAAGGCTGCGGCGCGCAAGTGTTCCACGCGGGAACGAAACTGGGCACTAACGGGCTTGAAACATCTGGAGGGCGGGTGCTGGGTGTAACGTCATCCGGTCCCGACCTGGCGACTGCGATCGACAACACGTACGAGGCTGTCGGCAAGATTCACTTTGATGGCATGCACTATCGTAAGGATATTGGGCAGAAGGGCCGGAGACGCTGGCCGCGCAGCGGCAGCGCCTCGATATAATCGGAAGTGCAAGTGACTGAGATCGGGGACGTAGCTCAGTTGGATAGAGCGGTCGCCTCCTAAGCGACAGGTCGGCAGTTCGAATCTGCCCGTTCCCACCATCCGATGCGATTTCGGGAGCACGCAAGGCAAGGCTAAAGCGCACAGGCGGAGCCGTTGTGCGCGGGTAAGGCTAACGAGCGCACAGGCGGGAGCCGTTGTGCGCGGCACAAGGAAGTATCCCGTGAATATCGGCATCACATGCTATCCCACCTACGGCGGCAGCGGCATCGTCGCGACGGAGCTCGGGCTGGAGCTGGCCAATCGTGGACACCAAGTTCATTTCATCACCTACTCAAACCCGATCCGGCTGGACCCGGGCATCCCGCGTATTCACTATCACGAAGTTGAAGTTTCCAACTATCCGCTGTTTCAGTATCCGCCCTACTGTCTGGCGCTCGCCTCGCGCATGATGGAGGTGGCCGAAGCCTACGACCTGGACTTACTGCACGTCCACTATGCGATTCCGCATTCCATCGCGGCCATGCTGGCGCAGCAGATGATGGCTCCACAACGGCGCCTACCGTTTATCACGACTCTGCACGGCACCGACATCACGCTGGTGGGCGCCGATCCTTCTTACTTCCCAATCACCAAATTTTCGATTGAGAAATCCGATGGCGTGACTTCGATCAGCCAGGACCTGAAGCGCCAGACCATTGAAGTCTTCGGCGTCACGAACGAAATCCGCGTGATCCGCAATTTTATCAACTGCGATCTGTACCGGCCGCTGGCGGACCGCACGGGTGCAGCGGCCTATGCTCTGAACGGCGAGAAACTGCTGATTCACGTCTCCAATTTTCGGCCGGTCAAGCGCGTGCTTGATTGCATCCGCATTCTGGCGGAAGTGCGTAAACACACGCCCGCGCACCTGCTGATGGTTGGCGACGGCCCGGACCGCGGACCCGCGGAGCACCTGGCACGGGACCTCAAACTTGCGAGTCACGTCACGTTCCTGGGTAAGCAGAATCACGTGGAACGCATCATTCCTTTGGCGCATGTTCTGCTCATGCCCAGCGAAATGGAATCGTTCGGATTAGTGGCGCTGGAAGCCATGGCTTGCGGCGTCGCGCCCGTGGCCACGCGTGTCGGCGGGGTGCCCGAGTTGATTCATCACGGCGAGAACGGATTCATGGAACCCGTGGGAGACATCCCTGCGCAAGCTGCGCGCGTCGTGGAATTGCTGACTGACGGCGGCCTTCACCAGCGCGTGACGGCTGCCGGCCGCCGGCGCGCCAAGGAAGAATTCAGCACGGAGGAAATCATTCCCCAATATGAGCGCTATTACGAGGACGTGATTAGCAGGCGGTAAACGCCTACTCCAGTTCCTTCACCGGCACATCGAAGTGCGCCGTGTTCACCACGCCGTTGCGCTGGAACTGCACCCACACCCGGTAATTGCGGGCCCGCGGGAAGATCATGTTGAACTGGATCTCCGGTCCGCCGTCGGCCAGGAACGGGTGTGAGTGGATCATGTCGATCAGGTCATCGCTCGCCGCCAGCATGTGTCCCCAGGCGCCCAGCAATTTTTCGAGTCCGTCGCCCGGCTTGACGCGGAAAAACATCATCGTCTTGGTATGGGCAATGGGCTGCGGAGGATCGGTGACCAGTTCCACGCGCATGTTCTCCACGTCCTTGCCGGAATAATCGCGCGTCAGCTCCACCGGAGCGGGAGGCTTGCCCGGAACAATCACGGTCTTGGCGATCAACTGGGGCGTGGCGCCATCCGGATAAAAATCACCCAGAATGCGGTACATCCCGGGCTGCGGCAGCGCCAGGTTGTAGCGGAAGATGCCGTCCTTCTCCAGGGTCGGGTGATTGTGCACGAAAAAGTTCATGTCCTGGCTGACCACGAACATGTGGAACAGCCGCTCGTGTACCAACTGATAGTTGAGAACCGGACGCTCTTTCCAGGGGTCACGGACGGTGAACTCGAACTTGGCCGGTTGTAACGGTTTGGGCGCGGGCGGGACCACCCGTAGATCCATCACGTACTCGACGGGCTCGGGGATACCTTTTACGAGGTTCATGCCGCAGCGCGGGCACTTACCGGGATCGTGGCCGCGGACGTCCGGGTCCATGGGGCAGGACCAAACTTCGCCGGAAGCTGGCAGTGGAGCCGGTACTTGGCCCAGGAACAAACCCGCCGCGGCGAGCAGCAACCCGGCGATCATGGCAATGCGGAATAGCGTTTTCACGGAGCCTCTGGCTGGTAACAGTATACAAATGTTAATGTGGTAGCGCGACCCGCCGGCATAAACATCGGCATACCAAGCCCTTGACTCCCGGTGAGCGGTCGGATAACGTTAAAGGCTGACCATGAGAAACTGGACAAATTCCCTCTTCTCCCGCAGCCTCGCGGTGACTGCGATTTCGGCGCTCTGTATCACGTCGGCGGCCGCGCAAGCACCGGCTACCGCCCGCGCGGGTGCCCGGCCGAATCTGAACGGCATCTGGCAGGCGGTGAACACCGCCAACTATAACTTGGAAGGCCACGCCGCCGAAGCCAGTCCCGTTGTCGCGATGGGCGCTCTCGGTGCGGTCCCCGGCGGACTGGGGGTGGTCGAGGGTGGACCCATTCCGTACCTTCCTGCCGCCGCCGCCAAGCGGAAGCAGAACTACACAGACCGCATGAAGCTCGATCCGGAAGTGAAGTGTTACCTGCCGGGTGTGCCGCGCGCGACTTACATGCCTTTTCCGTTCCAGATCGTGCAGACGGCGGACTTCATCCTGATCACCTACGAGTACGCGAACGCCGTGCGCACCATTTATATGAAGGACCCCGGCCCGCCGCCCGTGGATAGCTGGATGGGCCAGTCCGTCGGCCATTGGGAAGGGAACACGCTGGTGGTGGATGCCAAGGGTTTCAACGAGGACTCCTGGCTGGACCGCTCCGGGAATTTCCACAGCGATGCGTTGCACGTGGTGGAGCGCTACACGCCGCGCGGCAACGACGTCATTATGTATGAAGCCACGCTGGAAGACCCGATGGTGTTTTCGCGGCCCTGGAAGATCAGCATGCCGCTTTACCGGCGCTTGGACCGCAACATGCAATTGCTGGAATTCAAGTGCCAGGAATTCGTGGAAGAATTGTTATATGGACAGTTCCGGAAGAAGTAGTAGGCTGGCGCGAGAGTTTTTGGGATAGGAGTTTAACGTGAAACATCGATTGCTTATCTCCGTTTTCAGCATCGGTTGCCTGATGGCGCCGTCCGCGTGGCCGCAAGCGGCTAAGACCAAGTCCAGTTACGCTCCGCCCAAGACTCCGGACGGACAACCCGATATTCAGGGAGTCTGGAACAACGCCACCATTTCGACCATGGAGCGGCCCGCGGAGTTCGGCGCCAAGGAATTCTTTACGCCCCAAGAGGCGCTCGCCTTTGAGCAGAAGTTTGCCGTGGAAGGCGATCGCGACAAACGGAGCGCCGACAAAGCCGTGGACGTCGCCGGCGCCTATAACCAGGGCTGGTTCGATCGCGGCAACAAAATTGTGCCCTCGCTGCGCACCTCGCTCATTACGGAGCCGCGCGATGGGAAGATCCCTTACGGCGAAGAGGGAAAAAAGCGTCTGGCTGCCGCTGCCGCTTACAATAGCCAACACCCGGCCGATGGACCCGAGGACCTGCCCTTGGCCGTTCGCTGTATCTTGTGGCGCACGACCGGGCCGCCCATGCTGCCGGGTCCCTATAACAGTAATTACCAGGTCTTCCAGACACCCGGCTACGTGGTGATCACGTCGGAAATGATCCACGATACGCGCGTCATCCCCCTGGACGGCAGCCCTCATCTCCCTTCCAACATCCGGCAGTGGATGGGCGACTCCCGCGGCCACTGGGAAGGCAACACGCTGGTGGTGGATACGACGAACTTCAACGGCCATCCCAAGTTCTTCGGCACCACCGACAAGCTGCATGTCACCGAGCGTTTCACGCGCACCAGCGCCGAAGCCATTACCTACGAATTCACGATGGAAGACCCAGGGACATTCTCCAAGCCCTGGTCCGCGTCCTATCCGCTCAACCGGGCCGAGGGCCCGGTCTATGAGTACGCTTGCCACGAGGGCAATTACGGCATGGCGGGTATTCTGGGTGGAGCGCGGCTGCAGGAGAAGCAGTCAGCGAGCAAGAAATAAAGCCAGCAAAAAGTAAGAGGAACAAAATCCATGCGCAATAAACTTGTATTGATCAGTCTGCTATTAGGTGTGGCGCCGACGTGGGCGCACCATGCTTTTACTGCCGAGTTCGACGGAAACAAGCCGATCAAGCTGCGCGGCGTCGTCACCAAGATGGAGTGGATCAACCCCCACGCCTGGATTCACGTGGACGTGAAGGACGCCGACGGCAAGGTCACCAATTGGATGGTGGAATGCGGCAGCCCCAACACGCTGCTGCGCCGCGGGATGAACAAGGCGTCCGTGACGGCGGGGCTGGAAATCGTCGTCGACGGGTACATGTCCAAGGACGGATCCAATAAAGCCAACGGACGCGACGTGACGCTGCCGGACGGCAAGAAGCTGTTCCTGGGCTCGTCCAATACGTCCGCGGAATCGCAGTCAAAGTAGGGCTTCCGTCGATAGGGAACCCGTCGGCGCCGGC
>CAMAVI010000047.1 GCA_945861625.1 Candidatus Sulfopaludibacter sp. SbA3 | reverse complement strand
GCAAAGTCATCGGCCATCGCCAGATTCCCCTGCTGCTGTCTTCGATAGCTACCGCCGTCTCTAAGAAATCGCTTGCCAAGGGAGCCGCTGCCGCGTAATCTATGAGGGTCGAGAGTCGCTAACTTTCTACGACGATCCGGGCAATCTCGGCGCCCTGGAGCCTGGTTTTGAGAAAATTGCGATGTTCGCAAGGCAGCTACCAGATAGGAAAGTTCCAACGCACGCGGCCCGGCAATTGGATTCTGGAGAGTGGACGAGCAAACTCGGACCATGTGAGGATATTTCCCACACAAGCGTTGACGCAGTAAACGGCCCGTGCTACGGAGAGGTCATTTATTTCATGTCTCGCCCAAAGCCGCCAGCCCAAGTACCATCGCCTAACAAGTAACGCCCCGCCCTGCGCCCTAAGCAAACGGCGCGCCCCAATCCGTTCTATACTGTAGTCGGATGCACCGCCTTGCCCCTGTGTGGCGTTGCGGCGCGTTCCAGTTCGTTCCCTAACGTATGGATTTTCGAATCCGTGTCCTGGTTGCAAAACCGGGCCTCGACGGACATGATCGCGGCGCCAAGGTAATCGCCAGGGCGCTGCGGGATGCTGGCATGGAGGTAGTCTATACCGGACTCCGCCAGACGCCGGAGATGATCGTCAATGCGGCGCTCGAAGAGGACGTCCAGTTCATTGGCCTGTCGATCCTTTCCGGCGCGCATAACGCCATCGTGCCCCGCGTGATGGAACTGCTGAAGCAGAAAGGGATGACCGATGTACTGGTCATCGTGGGAGGCATCATTCCGGATGAGGATGCCCTCGATCTCAAGCGTCAAGGAGTAGCCGCCGTGTTTCAACCCGGCGCACCGCTCCAGGACATTGTGGAATTCATCCGCGAAAAAGTGAAGCAAGCGGCCTAGTGCCGCTAGGAACAAGCGCACGGCATTTGGTGCTGGGCGCGAATAAAGGAAGAACATGCAAGAAAAATTGAACATCGCGGTGTTCGTCGACTACGACAACATCGAGATCGGACTCAAGTCCACCCTGCGCCGCGAATTTGACGTTTCGCTGGCGCTGGATGCGCTCAAGGAGCGCGGCGACATTGTCGCCAAATTTGCCTACGCCAACTGGGGACGCCAGGACGGCGCCACGCGGCAGATGGCGGAAAGCGCCGTGCAGATGGTCCAGCGGATTCCCTCGCCGCGCGGCGACAAGAACGGCGCCGATATCAACCTCGCGCTGGACGCACTCGAAATGGCGTTCACGCACACGCATGTCAATGCGTTTGCCATTGTCAGCGGAGACAGCGATTTCATTCCGCTGGTGAACAAACTGAAGGAATACGGCAAGACCGTGTTCGTGGTGGGCGGCAAAGCGTTCACTTCGACCATTCTGCAGCAGAACTGCCACGAGTTCATCAGCTTTGAATCGCTGCTCTCCGACGTCGCCGTGCCGGCCACCGTGCTGGCCGTCGAATCGCGCGCCGTGCTCCAGCAGCGTCCCCGCGGTGAGCGTCCGGAACGGGGAGAACGGGGAGAACGGGGAGAACGCCCCGAACGCGGCGAGCGCGGAGAGCGCGGCGAGCGCGGGGAACGGGGGGGCGGTGGCGGCCGGCGCGAGCGTCCCGCGCCGCTGGACCTCAATCAAGCCATGCCGCTCGTGGAACGAGCCCTGCAAGTGCTCGAGCGCCGCGGCGTGCAGCCGCAGCTCGGTTTGCTCAAATCCACCATGCTGCAACTGGATTCCGCGTTTAACGAACGCGCTTACGGCGGCTCCAGTTTCTCGGATTTCGTCGAAAAACTGAAACGCGCCGAGCTCGTGAATGTTTCCGGCACCGGCGGGCGTTACATCATCGAACGCAAGGGTTCGACTGCCGCGCAACAACCTAATCTCAAGCATGAGGACCTGCTGCCGCCACTTCGCGACGTGCTGGAAAATCATCGCCTGGAAATCGAGAATGGCTGCCCGGTGGACGATCTGGCTGCCTGGTTCGCAACCGAACAGCCCAACTTCGATGTGGCCGCCTATGGCTTCCAGCAGTTCACTGAGTTCCTGAACTACGCGCAGGATAAGACCGTCGTGCGCCTGGAACCCCACGAAGAACAAGGCACGGTTCTGGTGTACCTGGGCGCCGAGTTCTATCCGCCCGCCGAGCCGCCGCGGCCCGAGCCGGAGGCCGCCGTCGAAGAAGAAATTGAAGAAGACGAGCCCCAGCCCTACGTGGAAGGCCAGCCGACCATCTTCGAGCCCAATCCGCCTCCGGCCAAGCCTAAGCGTGCTCCGGCCCGCAAGCGGGCTCCTAAAGCCGCCGGTGGCGGCGCGCAACGCCGTTCGCCGCGCCGCAAGAAGACGGACTAATGATCGAGCGCGTCCTGCATCAGGGTGCGCCCACGCCGCGCGGGCCGTATTCGTCAGCGGTCCGTGCCGGTGACTTTATCTTTGTCAGCGGGATGGGTCCCGTTGACGGCAACGACCGCTACGTCTTTGGCGATATCCAACAGCAGACCCGCCAGACCTTGCTCAATCTCGGCAAGATTTTACAGGACTGTGGCGCGGGTTTCGAAGACGTCGTCAAGTGTTCCGTGTTCCTGCTTGACGCCACTGAATTCCCGCGGATGAACGAGGTGTACAGTGAGTTTTTCGGCTCGATTAAACCCGCGCGCACGACGGTGGAGGCTAAATTTGTCCAGCCGGAAATGCGAGTGGCGATAGACTGCGTGGCCTACCGGCCGCGGGCTTGATTCCTAGCGGATCGATTCCTGAGATCCAGCCCTTCCCACGTGGTGCAACTTGATCACGTTGGCGCCGCCGAGAAACCCGATGTGTGAGCCGGCCACCAGGATTACACTCTCGCCGGCGTGTGCCCAGGTCTCGCCCAGCATCTTGAGATCGCAGATCTCCATCATCTCCTCGATGGAGTTCACCTTGACGGGCACGATGGGATGAGCGCCGTAGATCACCGATAACTCCCGCGCCGCCGCCACGGTTTCGCAGAAAGCGAAAATCGGCACCCGTGGACGGAAGCGTGCAATCAGGCGGACGGTTTCGCCGGAGGCCGTGAACACGGCGATCGCTTTCACGCTGGCGGAAAGCCCGCAATGGTACGCCGCCGCCGCGATGATCTCGGCGTGCGCCGGCCTCTGCCCCAAGGGCGGTTCCGGGAAGGCCCGCTGGCCTAGAAAAGATTCAGCCTCACTGGCGATCGCCGCCATCATGCGCACCGCTTCCAGCGGATGTTGTCCGCTGGCGGTCTCCGCCGAAAGCATCACGGCGTCGCTGCCGTCGAAGATTGCATTGGCGACGTCGTTGACCTCGGCGCGCGTGGGCGTAGGGTGCTGGATCATCGATTCGAGCATCTGCGTCGCCGTGATCACGAACTTGCCGCGAAAGCGTGCCCGTTCAATGATAGTCTTCTGCGCGCCGGGTACGCGCGTCAGCGCCAGCTCGACGCCGAGGTCGCCGCGCGCCACCATGACGCCGTCGGCGGCTTCCAGAATCTCATCCAGGTTATCCAGCGCTTCCGGCTTTTCGATCTTGGCCACAATGGGAATACACGATCCCAAGTCTTTCAGGCGCCGGCGCAAAGCATCCACGTCGGCGCCCGTCCGCACGAAAGACAACGCCACCATGTCCACGTTCTGCGCGACGCCGAACTCGAGATCCGCGCAATCTTTCTCGGTCATGGAGGGCAGGCTGACGCGCACTCCGGGCAGGTTGATGCCCTGGTTGTCACGGATCACGCCGCCCGACACCACTTCAAAGAGAGCCGCCGTGCCGTTGGTTTCCAGAACCCGGAGTTCCACGCTGCCGTCGGCGAGCAAGACGCGGTTTCCCGGCACGACATCTTTGGCCAATGCCGGATATGTGGTTGAGGCGATGTTGGCGTTACCTAACCGGGGCTCCGCGGTGATTGTGAACCGCGCGCCATCGGCCAGCGTGGCTTCGCCGCCCTCGAATTTCCCCAGGCGCATCTTGGGACCTTGCAGGTCCAGCAATATGCCGGGGGTGCGGCCGCCCCCGTTGGACAAAGTACGAACTAGGCCGATGACATGCCGGTGCGCGTCGTAGTTCCCGTGCGAGGCATTGATCCGGAACACGTCCGCGCCGGCGGCGAACAGTGCCTGCACCATCTCCAGTGACCGCGACGCGGGACCCAACGTCGCGACAATCTTGGTATTGCGCATCTCTCCTCCATTCTTATCGGAACGAACTCTTATGAAAGTGAGAATTTGTTTCACGGGTACTACAGCAGGGAATACCAGGAACGCGTGATGCTAGTATGGCAGCATGCGACGCCGGGACTTTCTTGCACAGGGAGCCGCTGGAGTACTGGCGGCCCGCGACGTGCAAGCTGCCTGGGAATCCGGGCCGGTCGCTCACCTGCTCGCCACGGCAAGCCACCAGCGCATTCTCCTCAAGGCCTCGTTTCAGTCGCCGCTCACCAGGGTGCCGTCCCTTCGCATAGGAAAGCGTTCGTTTTCTGGAATCAAGTCCGACAGCGCCGGACTGTTCTGGCAGTTTGACGCCCCTCGTCTCGATGCCGGGCGGCTTCATGAACTGCAATTGATCGACGCCGCGCGCAAGCCGCTGTGCGCGCCGTGGAACTTGAAGACGCTGCCGGACCCTTCCGAGAGTATTTCGCGATTCCGCCTTCTGGTCTACACCTGTGCGGGCGGTCATGATGCACTGCTGTCGCCGGACGGTTCTTTGCGTTTTCTCTCCCTGGCGCGGAGAAAACGGCTGTTGGCGAGGGCGCTGGCTTTTCAGCCCGATGCGGTCATCGCCAACGGCGATCACGTGTACTGGGACTTGCGCCGCAAGATCGCCAGCCGCATGGCGACTACTCCGGCCGCGATCGCGTACGCCGGGGAGTTTGACCGCCGCCTGCCCGTGCTCGGCAGCCCCAATGAACGTGCGTTGCTGCGCGCCGCGGGCCCGCAGATCGCCGATCTTTACGGCACGGCGTTTCGCGAAGTGCCCGTGTTCTTTCTGACCGACGATCACGATTACTTTGAAAACGACGAAGCCGACGATCAACTGATCACCTTCCCGCCGGAAGACTTCAATCTGCAATTGGGACGAATGACACGCCGGTTGTATTACCCGGAGTTTCTGCCGGAGCCAAATCGCCCGCTGGGATTGCCCGGCTCCGCGGCCCTGGACCGCGCCCCGGGAACCGCGGAAGCCTATGGCACGCTGCGCTGGGGCCAGTTGGCCGAAATCCTGATGTATGACTGCCGGCGGTTCATGACACTCGGTGGGCCGGGTGGCGTGTTCGTTGCGCCTGAAGCCGAGCAGTGGCTGAAGGACCGCATGGCGGCGACCGGCGTGGCGCACGTGGTGAACGTGCCTTCGACCCCGCCGGGATGGAGCGCCGGCAAGTGGGGCGAATGGTATCCGGACATGCTGGACGACCGCGGCAAACTCGGCATCAACAAGCCGAAGCCCTACTGGCAAGCGGGCTGGGCCGCGCAGCACGATCGCATCCTCAAAGCCAGCTCGGAGATGCGGGGCCGCGTGCCGTTGTTTGTCAGCGGCGATTTGCATGCGATCGGCGAGGGCCGCATTCTGCGCACCGGCAACCACGATCTGCGGGTGAATCCAGTGGTGAGCATTCTTGCCGGGCCCGTTGGGACCGCGCGCGATGGCTGGCCTTCAACGCTGCGTGGAACGCCCGCGCTGCCGCCGCAAAGAATTGAACTGGACGAACGGCAGAAGGCCATCGAGGAAAACGGCTTCACGATTCTGGATTTCACTCCGGAGAAGATCATGGCGCGCTTTTTCAAATGGAATGTGAACATGCCCGAGGAAGCGATGGACCATCTGGAACCATTCCGGGTCAGTGAATTTCAGCGGGCGGGCTAGGCGCCAAGGAGCATATGGGAAAACCAGTGCATGTTTCAAAAGTCAAGGTTCACAAAGAACCCGGTAACAGCAAGATCAAGCGCATCCAGATCGAGGGGTGGCCCGACGTCACGCGCATGGGCGTACACGGAGGCATTGCGGAATTCTTCAAGGTGTCGCCAGATGAACCTCTACCCTCCACGCTCGATTATCTGGTGGCGGCGATCGGCGGCTGCATGACCGGGACCATCGGCGGCGCACTCGAAGGCCGTGGCCTGGCGGCGGGCCCAGAAAAGCTCGAAGCATTCACGGAAGGTATCCTCGAAGACGTGGATGGCAAGCTGCTGCTGACGCACGTCACGGTCAGTTACCGTATCAAAGTTCCCAAAGATAAGCGCGACGCAGCCGAGCGGGCCCTGCAATTCCACGGCGACCGCTGCCCGGTTTCGGAAAGCGTCAAGCGCGGCATCACGGTGGAGTGGAAGAGCGAGATCGTCGAAGAATAGCGGCTGCGCTCAGCCTTCTGTCAGCATCGCGTGGCTGCCCACGCGATCCAGGTCGAGGATCATGTCTCCATCCGGGCCGATTTCGAACGCGGGCTGGAATTTCGCCTGCCAGGCGACTTCGTCGAAGCGGTAGGAATAACGCGCGTGCACCGTTTGGCTGAACGTGTCGTCAAAGCCCTTGACCAGCACCACGAATTCGGCTTGCAGGCGTTCCAGATCCTGCGCGGACTTGCCGAACAGAGGACTACTTTCGTCGATGGGATGGACCACGGTCCACGTCAGCGGAAGGAAGTAGATCGCGTTCCGTTCCAGCTTGAGCTCGGCATAGCGCCGCTTGCGGTCCTCTCCCATTCCTTCGACTGTCATCAGCATCAGATTGGCTTCAATTTCCATCAGTAGGTTGGGCCGCAGGTTCACAAGGCGTACCTGCAAGCTGGTCCGGTCCTGATAGGGAGCGATCAGTGCCCGCTCGCTGAATGCGATCTTTACCGACGGCCTCGAGAAGCGCCCGAATAACAGGCCGGTTCCCAGGGCGATGGCCATCAATCCAGCGATGGCTTCGAGCGACGTCACGACGTTGGCCGCCACCGTTGCCGGCGTGATGTTGCCGTAGCCGACGGTGGTCAATGTGTGCGTGCTGAAAAAGAAATCGTTCAGAAAGCGCCCTGTTTCGGTGGGCGCGTCGGCACCCTTGAGATGGCCGGGGCCGAGCGCGAAAAACACCAGCGCGAACAAGACATTCACAGTCAGATAACCAATCATCACCAGTACGAAGAATTTGGGCCAGCTCATGTTGAGCAGGTGCAAATAGGGATGCACATGCCGCCAGCTTCCGCCGCGCCGGTACACGTTGAAGGTGCCGTCTTTGTTGATGCTGCGGCGCAGGACTCCGGTGAATTGCTGGGTTAAGCCGGGATCGAAAGTGGGCTGTTGCATATCTCCAGCTTACGCGCGTCCCCCCGCCGCGACGGATGCGCATGAGAGTGCGTACGAGGATGTGTATGCGGCTGTTCTGAATGGCCTATGTCCGTGTCCTTTGCCCCTAATGTACAAGGAAAAAGGCCGCCGTGCCACGCCGTTTGAACACGCCGTTTGAACATGGGGGCTGAACACAGGGGCTGAACCGGCCGCACCACGGTGGCATTCGGGAGTAAAATTCAAAGCGGGAGAGGAGCAAGATGAAGGCAATCCTGGTACTGCTGTTCGCCGCGCTTCCGCTCGCGGCACATCATTCTTTCGGCGCGGAATACGATGCGGATAAACCCGTAACCCTCACGGGTGTCCTCACGAAAATTGAGTGGACCAATCCGCATAGCCATTTTTATGTCGACGTCAAAGACGCCAAAGGCGCGGTGACGAACTGGAAGTTTGAGGGTTATCCTCCCACCGTGCTGTACCGTAACGGCTGGCGGCGGGACGTCACGATGAAACCGGGTGATACGATTACCGTGTTCGGGTGGCGCGCGCGTGACGGTACGAATTGGGGTCACTCCCGCGAGATCACTTTGTCAGACGGCAAGAAAATGATGTTCGGGCCGCCCGCGGGTACTGGTGACGGCGGGAATATACCCTCTGTGGAGGCAAAGTGATGCGCGTCCTGGCTTTATTACTTTTTCCCGCCCTGCTGATGGCGCAGAGCGGGCGCACCTCTGCTGTTGCGGGCAATGGTGTTCCCCGTATGGGCGGCAAGCCCGATCTGACCGGTGTATGGCAGGGCGGCAGCACCATCGCGGGGAGTTGGGAAGAAGCCAACCGGGGCTTCGGCGTCGGCGGTTCCGGCAAAGACGCCAATGCGCCCGCGCTGCCGTCTTCGAACGATCGCGTCGGCAATGGCCCTCCCTATAATCCGGAAGCCGCCAAGAAGGTACTCGAATCCTATAGGATCCGCGGCATCGACGACCCCACCGGGCGCTGCCTGCCCCCTGGCATCCCGCGCGCCAATACGCTCGGCTTGTTCCCTATTCAGATCGTGCAGACACCGCGGCAGGTCGTGATTCTCTATGAGTACATGACCATCTTCCGTGTGATTCCTCTCAACGCCAAACATCGCGACGACGTGGAACCCACTTACATGGGCGATTCCGTGGGTCACTGGGAAGGCGACACGCTGGTGGTGGACGTCACCAATTTCAACGACAAGACCTGGCTGGGCGGCGGCACCGGAAACTTCCACAGCGAAGCGATGCGCATCACCGAAAAGTACACGCGGATCGGCAAGGATCGCATCAACTACACGGCCATCATCGAAGATCCCAAGGTGTTCACTAAGCCGTGGGTGGTGGAGTCCAGCATGATGTTGCGCGAGGGCACGCATCTGGGCGAGTATGTTTGCGTGGAAAACAACCTGGACCCCGGCCGTTACGAAGAGATGATCAAGAACGGCGTGAAGTTCACGCGGCCCTAACGCCGCTTCCGGCCGTCGCCGCGCCGGTGTACTCTAACCCCATGATGCAACGGAGAACTTTGCTCGGCGGAATGAGCGCGCTGCTGGCGCAGGCTCTGCTCCAGGCGCAATCGACGGGAAGCCGCAAGGTCATCTTCGAACACGCTTTGCCGGACTTGAACCTAAAGAACTTCAACGTAACGGCCGTCGAAGTCACTTTCGGGCCGGGCGAGAGTTCCGGCGCGCACCGCCATCCTGGCATCACCATCGTGTATGTGTTGGAGGGAGAGATCCGTTCCAAGGTGGGGGACGGACCCGAAACCACCCATGGTGTTGGCCAAATGTTTATCGAGACTCCCAACCAACTCCACGGCGTTTCCGCGAACGCGAGCAAGACGAAGCCCGCGAAGTTCCTGGCGCTCTTGCTCGCCGAAAAAGGAAAGCAGCTTACGGTTCCGGCTTAAGCGCCGTTAGTCTTCCGCGGCTTTCGCCCGCTGCTCCGGGGTGGCCGATTGCGCCACCAGATTCGTCGCGCGCAGGAGCGATTCAAACGTCCCTGCGTCGGTCCACCAGCCCTCGACGAAGGAATACGTCATGGTGCCTTCGCGGATGTACGCGTTGTTGACGTCGGTGATTTCCAATTCCCCGCGCCCGCTGGGCACAAGTTGCTTGACCTTGTCGAACACCGTGTCGTCATACATATAGATACCTGTGACGGCGTAGTTGGACTTGGGTTTCTTGGGCTTTTCCTCGATGCCCACAATGCGGTCGCCGTCCATCTCAGCCACGCCGAAGCGCTCGGCGTCGGGCACTTCCTTGAGGAGAATGCGCGCGCCGCGTTCCTGCTTCTCGAACGCCCGCGCGGCATCGGCGATGGGCTTTTCCAGGATGTTGTCGCCCAAAATGACGCAGATGCTATCGCCGTCGGCGAAGTGTTCGGCCAGCGCCAATGCGTCCGCGATGCCGCCCTCACCTTCCTGATAGGCGTAATTCAGATGCTTCAGCCCGAATTCCTTGCCGTTGGCGAGCAGCCCCATGAAGTCGCCCGAATTGCGCCCTCCAGTAACCAGCAGGATGTCTTGGATGCCGGCATTGACCAAAGTCTGGATCGGGTAATAGATCATCGGCTTGTCGTAGATCGGCAGCAGATGTTTGTTGGTGATCTTAGTGAGCGGAAACAGCCGGCTTCCGGTGCCTCCCGCGAGTACGATGCCCTTCACTGTCGCTCCTTTGTTTGGCGCCTTGCCTCAGGAAGATTTTGCCACTACCTTCGCGCCATGAATTTCCTGCAAGCTCCACACGCGCACCGGATCGCGGCGGCGCGAGACGATGGCTTCCACCGACGCGCGCGCTCCGCTCATCGTCGTGATGCAGGGAACGCGATACGTGACCGCATTTTTCCGGATGGCTTTCTCGTCGACAAAAGCGTGCGCGCCGCTGGTGCCGGTGTAAATGATCAGATCGAGCGACCCCGCCTTGAGCAGATCGACGGCGTTGGGGCGGCCTTCGTTCACTTTGAAGACAGTCTTCACGGGCAGGCCCGCTGCCCGGATCGCCTCGGCCGTGCCGCGCGTAGCCGTAACTTCAAATCCGAGATCTTCAAAACGCTTGGCCAGAGCCACCGCGATCGGCTTATCGCGATCGTTGACGCTGATAAATACGGTGCCTTTGTCGGGCAGCGGCGTGCCGGCGCTCAACTGCGCCTTAGCAAAGGCTTCGCCGAAATTTTCGCCCACGCCCATCACTTCGCCGGTGGAGCGCATCTCGGGGCCGAGGGTGGGGTCGACGCCAGGGAACTTATTGAAAGGGAACACGGGTGACTTCACGAAGTACTGGGGCACGCTGAGCACGCCCCTGGCATCGGTGAGATCGGCAATCGTCTTGCCCAGCATCACGCCGACCGCGATTCTTGGAATCGCCACACCAGTGGCCTTACTGACGTAGGGCACCGTACGCGAGGCGCGCGGATTCACTTCGAGGACATAGACTGTGCCGTTCTTCACCGCATACTGCACGTTCATCAAGCCGATGACTTTGAGCGCCCGCGCGAGGCTCTCGGTATACGTGCGGATCGTTGCCAATGTTTCCTCGGAGAGTGACGTCGGCGGCAGCACGCAACTGGAATCGCCCGAATGCACGCCCGCTTCTTCGATGTGTTCCATGATGCCCGCGATCAAGACCGCGCCGGTGGAATCCGCGATGGCATCGACGTCCACCTCTGTCGCGTCTTCCAGGAAGCGGTCAATCAGCACCGGGCGGCTCTGCGAGAAACTGACCGCTTCCTGCATGTAGCGGCGCACAGTCTCTTCGTCGTAGGCGATCACCATGGCGCGCCCGCCCAGCACGTAGCTGGGACGCACCAGAACCGGAAAGCCAAGAGACCGCGCCACCACGCAGGCTTCTTCCGGGCTCGTCGCGGTACCGTTCGCGGGCGAAGGAATTTTCAGGTCGTCCAAGAGCTTGCCGAACAACTTGCGATCCTCGGCCAAATCAATATTGGATGGGTCGGTACCGATGATCGGAATGCCCGCGGCCTTCAAGGGCAGCGCCAGCGTCAGCGGCGTCTGGCCGCCGAACTGGACGATGACTCCGTCCGGCTTCTCGGTGTCGCAGATGTTGAGGACTTCCTCGAGCGTGAGAGGCTCGAAGTAGAGGCGGTCGCTGGTGTCGTAGTCGGTCGAAACGGTCTCCGGGTTGCAGTTGACCATGATCGACTCGACGCCGAACTCCTGCAGCGCGAACGACGCGTGGCAGCAGCAGTAATCGAACTCGATGCCCTGCCCGATGCGGTTCGGCCCGCTGCCCAGAATCATCACCTTCTTGCGCGTGGAGACGTTCGCTTCGCACTCGGATTCGTAACTCGAATACAGATACGGGGTGAAGCTCTCAAATTCCGCCGAGCAGGTATCCACGCGATTAAATACCGCCGTGACGCCCAGCGATTTGCGCCGGGCGCGCACGTCCAGCGCCGGCACTTGCCACGCGCGCGCCAGGAAATTATCGGAGATGCCATCGCGCTTGGCCTGCAGGAACTGCTCGCGGGTGGCCGAAGAAAGCGACAGAGCCGCCATGCTCTTTTCGAGATCCACCATCTCGCGCACCTGGCGCAGGAACCACGGATCCACCGACGTCATCTCGTGCACCTGCTGCTCGGTGTAGCCTTTTTCAAACGCAAAGCGGATGTAACCGAGGCGATCCGGATTGGGCGTGATGAGGCGCGCCTCGATCAGGTCCTCCTGATACTTGACGGCGCCGTCGGCCTTGCCGGTTTCCAGGCTCCGCATGCCCTTGCCCAGCGCATGCTTGAACGTGCGCCCGATGGCCATCACTTCGCCCACGCTCTTCATCTGCGTGCCCAGCACGGGCTCGGCGCCGGGGAATTTTTCGAATTGCCATCGCGGAATCTTGGCGACCACGTAGTCGATGGTCGGCTCGAAGCACGCCGGAGTCAGGCGCGTGATGTCGTTCTTGATTTCGTCGAGCCGGTAACCGACGGCCAGCTTCGCGGCGATCTTGGCGATGGGGAACCCGGTTGCTTTCGAAGCCAGCGCCGAGCTGCGCGACACGCGCGGATTCATCTCGACGATGACCATGCGCCCGGTCTTGGGGTCGATGGCGAACTGCACGTTCGATCCGCCGGTATCCACGCCGATCTCGCGCAGGCAGGCCAGCGCGGCGTCGCGCATCATCTGATATTCGCGGTCGGTGAGTGTTTGCACCGGCGCGACCGTGATGGAATCGCCCGTGTGCACGCCCATGGGATCGAAGTTTTCAATCGAGCACACGATGATGGCGTTGTCGGCCTGATCGCGCATCACTTCGAGCTCGAATTCTTTCCAGCCGAGCACGCTCTCTTCGACCAGGACTTCGTGAACCGGCGACAGATCGATGCCGCGCTCCAGAATCTCTTCGGCTTCCTCGCGGTTGTAGGCAATGCCGCCGCCGGTGCCGCCCATCGTGAAGCTGGGCCGCAGAATGATCGGGTAACCGATGCGGGCGGCGTACTCCAGGCCTTTTTCGACCGAGTTCACCAACTGCGATTGCGGCAGATCCAGGCCGATCTTCTTCATCGCGTCCTTGAACAGCAGACGGTCTTCAGCCTTTTTGATGGAATCCACCTTGGCGCCGATCAGTTCCACGCCATACTTTTCCAGTACGCCCGCCTCGGCCAGCGCGATGGCAAGATTCAAGCCGGTCTGGCCGCCCACGGTGGAAAGCAGCGCGTCCGGGCGCTCGCGGCGGATCACTTCCTCGGCGTAAGCAACGCTGAGCGGCTCGACGTAGGTGCGGTCGGCCATGTCCGGATCGGTCATGATGGTGGCCGGATTCGAATTGATCAGTACGACTTCGTAGCCGTCGCCGCGCAGCGCTTTGCAGGCTTGCGCGCCCGAATAGTCGAACTCGCAGGCCTGGCCGATGATAATCGGGCCACTGCCCACGATCATGATGCGATGAAGGTCGTTTCGGCGTGGCATAGTCTAGTGGGAACCTGCTTCGTCCATCAATTTCACGAAATCGCCGAACAGGTAGTGCGAATCGTGCGGGCCCGGCGCGGCCTCCGGGTGATACTGCACGCAAAACACCGGATAGTTGCGGTGCCGGAAACCTTCGAGAGTATCGTCGTTCAAATTCAAGTGCGTAATTTCGAGTTCGTTGACGTTGAGCGAATCCGGATCCACCGCGAAGCCGTGATTATGCGACGTGATCTCGACTTTATTGGTGATCTTGTTGATCACCGGATGATTCGATCCGCGATGCCCGAACTTCAACTTGTACGTCCTGCCGCCAAGCGCGAGACCGAGCACCTGATGCCCCAGGCAGATGCCGAACACCGGCTTCTTGCCGATCAGCTTGCGGACTTCCGCCGCCTGCGACGTGAGCGGCTCCGGATCGCCCGGGCCGTTCGATAAGAACACTCCCTCGGGCTTGAGCGCCAGCACGTCGTCGGCGGATGTGTTCGCCGGGACCACTGTCACGCGGCAGCCCGAGTGCACCAGCCGGCGCAGGATATTGCGCTTGATGCCGAAATCGTAGGCGACCACGTGATGGCGAATGGGTGACGCCGGTCCTTCCAGATCCGAAGGCGAGCAGCGGATCACGCCGGCATCCCACGCGTAGCTCTTGGGCGTGGAAACGCGTGTTGCCAGATCCAGGCCCGCCATCGACGGAGCCTGCCGGGCGCGCTCGACCAGTTCCTTCGCGTCGATTCTTTCTTCAGGCGTCGCTTTGGCCGAAAGCACGCCGCGCATCACGCCGCGCGAGCGCAGATGGCGCACCAGCCCGCGCGTATCGATTTCAGAGATGACCGGTACGCCGCTCTTGGTCAGGAATTCCTGCGCGGTTTCGTCGGCGCGCCAGTTGCTCGAAAGCGGAGAGAACTCGCGCACCACCAGACCTTCGATGTGCGGCTTGGCGGCTTCGTTGTCGCCTTCATTGGCGCCGTAATTTCCGATTTGCGGGTAGGTCAGGACGACGATCTGGCCGGAATAAGAAGGATCGGTGAAAACTTCCTGGTACCCCGTAATCGCCGTGTTAAATACGACTTCACCCGTCCGCTCCACGGGCGCACCAAAACTACTGCCTTCGAAGACGGTGCCGTCTTCCAAGGCGAGGACTGCGGGGTTCAATCGGCTGTCTCCTCCAGATCCGGGGGCAATTCCTATTGGACCACAGAGGAGGTGGGGAGCGCAGCATCGCGATCACGTCTGGTCCGTGCGAACCTAGCATCAGAAAACTAGTTTGTTATTCTTCAGGGCAGCAATTATGTCGTCCATCTCCGAGACTCGCTGGGGACGCCGCCGCCTCGCTGAAGAAACGTCGGCACAACGCCGGATCATCGACGCTCAGTTGGCGGAGGGGTTGGATGACATCCGCAACGAACGCGTGTCGCGGCGCTTTGATACCGCCGATGAAATGCTCGACGCATTGAAAGAGAAGTCCTCAATCGAGGGTGCCTGATCCATGCCGTCCCGACTACTTTCGCACAAGTTTCCGTTTGTAAACACCTGATACGAGAAGCAAGTGCTTCCGATGCTCGGGGAGGCCACTGCTGGGCATCGTGCGCTCTATACTTAAGGCATGCCGAACGACCCGGCGGAGATCCTGAAACAAGCGCTGGAGCTTCCGTCTAAAGACCGCGCGGCTCTTGCGGAATCGCTCCTCGATAGCCTGGATCAAGAAGTGGACGAGGATGCTGAGCAGGCTTGGCTTGCTGAGATCCAGAAACGTTTGCGAGAAATTGAAGATGGGACCGTCGAAATGATCCCATGGGAAGAAGCCGAGCGTCGACTCCTGGCTAAAGTACGCTCCAAGTGAAGCCGGTCCGGGTTCACCCGGAGGCTCTGTGGGAATCGGCGGGCCGCCGCCGAATGGTATCGCCAAGAAAGCGTAGAAGTGGCGGAGCGGTTCACCACGGAATTGCGAGCGACCGTCAATCGTGTCCGTCAGCTTCCCAACCAATTTCCGATATACGCATTCGGCGTGCGCCGGGCTTTGCTCCACGGGTTTCCGTATCTCATCGTATTTCACGAAACCGGTAATGTAGTCGAAATTATCGCTGTTGCCCATGGTCGCCGCCGTCCCGGCTATTGGAAGGACCGCCTCACGAGTCACTAACGACTCTTCTTGGCTTCTCCCACCCACCCTGTACACTATTAGCATCCCCGTTCGATGATTACCGAGGCCGCCACAGTCACATTCGAGAAGCTGGAACTGGACTGCGGAACCACGCTCGCGCCCGTCGAGTGCGCCTATGAAACCTACGGCACGCTGAACGCGGACAAGAGCAACGCGATTCTGGTCCTGCACGCTTTCTCGGGCGACGCACATGCGGCCGGCGAGGGCGGCTGGTGGTCGAATATGATCGGCCCGGGCAAGGGTTTCGACACCGATCAATACTTTGTCATCTGCGCCAATGTCATCGGTGGGTGCCGGGGGAGCACGGGTCCCGGCTCCATCAATCCGGCCACCGATTGTCCGTGGGCCATGGCCTTTCCGGCGGTCACCATCGCCGACATGGTCCGCCTGCAGAAGAAGCTGATCGACCATCTGAGCATCGAACGGCTCCTGGCCGTGGCCGGAGGCTCCATGGGCGGCATGCAGGCGCTCGAATGGGCGGTGGCGTATCCGGATCACGTGCTGGCGGCACTGCCGATTGCGACAACCGCGCGGCACAGCGCGCAGCAGATCGCATTCAACGAAGTCGGCCGTCAAGCCATCATGGCCGATCCCGATTGGCGCGGCGGCGAATATTACGATCACAAGCCTCCGGGGCGCGGCCTGGGCGTCGCGCGCATGGTGGGCCACATCACTTACATGAGCGACGAGAGCATGCGCGAAAAATTCGGCCGCCGCTTGCGCAAGTCGGACGAATTCGAAGTCGAGAGCTATTTAAAATACCGCGGCTACAAATTCGTCGACCGCTTCGATGCCAACTCGTACATCTACATCACGCGCGCGATGGACACGTACGATCTGACGCAGCGCGGGTCACTGCCGTCGCTATTTGAAAATGTTTCCACGCGCTTTCTGGTGATCAGCTTCACCTCGGATTGGCTGTATCCCAGCTACCAGTCGCTTGAAATCGTGAGCGCGCTGCGCAGCCGCAACTGCGACGTGGCCTATGTAAACCTGGCGGCGGTCTACGGGCACGACTCTTTCCTGGTCGAAGTCGATGAGCAAACCCAACTGGTGCGTGGTTTTCTCGCCAGTACTTTCAAGGAGGCCGCGAGTGGGCGTCCGTGAAGTCTACGGGCGTAGCGACTACGCCATCATCGGCGAGTTGGTGGAGCCCGGCACCAAAGTCCTCGATTTGGGATGCGGCGAGGGCCTGCTGCTTTCCTGGCTCAAGGAGAACAAGAAGGTGAACGGACGTGGAGTGGAGCTTTCGGGCGCCAACGTACAGAAAGCCATTGCGCGCGGCGTGTCGGTGTATCAGGGGGATCTGGAAACCGCTCTCGAAGACTATCCCGACCAAGCGTTTGACTACGTGATCCTCAGCCAGACGCTGCAGGAAACGCGCCACCCGCACAAAGTTCTGCAAAGCATGTTGCGGATTGGGCGCCACGGCATTGTCGCCTTCCCCAACTTCGGCCATTGGAGGGTGCGCTGGTCGCACCTGTGGACGGGCGGCGCTCCCAAGACCGATCTGTTTCCGCATGACTGGTACGATTCGCCCAATATCCACTTCCTCACCGTTTTCGACTTCGAAGCGCTGGCACGCAAAGAGAAATGGCGCATCGAGCGTTCGATTTTTCTCGCCCGCGGCCATGAGGTGACGGTGTATCCGAATTTAATGGCTGAAGTCGCCGTGTTCCTGTTCTCACGTTCCTAATGTTGTCCCTCACAGATGTTGATCTTTAAAACAGATGTTGATCTTTAAAAGTGACGCGCGCGATGCCGGGAAACGCCTGGATCACTATGTGCAGGAGCACGTGAAGGACGTCAGCCGCTCGCGCCTGCAAAGTTGGATCAAAGAAGGCCGCGTGCTGGTAAACGGCGCGCCGTCGAAAGCTTCGCATGTGCTGCGCGCTGGTGAATCCGTGGAAATATCGCCGGCCGATCCGCCTCCTTTGGAAGCCGCGCCTGAAGATCTGCCCATCGAAATTCTCTACGAAGACGCTTCGGTGATCGCGATTAACAAACCCGCTGGACTTGTTGTGCACGCGGGCGCCGGAGCGGAATCCGGAACGCTGGTCAATCGCCTGGTGCACCACTTTGCGGCGCTATCGCAGGTCGGCGGAGGATTGCGGCCCGGCATTGTGCATCGCCTGGATAAGGGCACCAGCGGTGTTCTCCTGGTCGCCCGCAATGACGCCGCGCATCAGGCGCTGGCCGCGCAGTTCGCGGGCCGCACCGTCGAAAAAGTCTACCTTACGCTGGTGCACGGCAAGGTGCGCAACGAGGAAGGCCGCATCGCCACTCCCATTGCTCGCGATCCCGAGCGCCGCATCCGCATGACCACTCGCTTGGACACCGGCCGCTCCGCGCTGACCCAGTACCGCGTGCGCGAGCGCTTCGACAAGCTGACGTATCTGGAAGTCCGCATCGGCACCGGCCGCACGCATCAGATCCGCGTGCATCTGGCGAGCATCGGGCATCCCGTGGTGGGCGACAAGCTCTATGGCGCGCCGGTGGACGAAAGGATCTTCTTACACGCGCATCGCATCAGCTTCACCAGCCCGGCGTCGGGCGAGCGCGTGACCGTGGAAGCGCCCTTGGCGCCCGAACTCGAGCAGTGGCTCACACGCCTGCGTGACTGACATGTCGTAACCTAGAAAAACACCCCCATCTATGGCCGAATCTCCCATCACCGCACGCACCAAGGACTTTGCCGCCTGGTATCAGGACGTGGTTCTCTCGGGCGACATGGCCGAGCCCGCCGAAATCGTCAAAGGCTGCATGGTCATCAAAGCCAACGGCTGGGCCGTCTGGGAAGTCCTGCAGCGCGAGCTGGACACCCGCTTCAAGGAAACCGGGCACCAGAACATGTACTTCCCGCTGCTGATCCCGCAAAGTTTCCTGCAAAAGGAAGCCGAGCACGTCGAAGGTTTCTCGCCCGAACTCGCCGTGGTCACCATCGCCGGCGGCAAGACGCTCGAAGAGCCCTACGTCATCCGTCCCACTTCGGAAACCATCATCGGGCACTTCTTCGGCAAGTGGATTCAGAGTTGGCGCGATCTGCCCATGCTGGTCAATCAGTGGGCCAACGTCATGCGCTGGGAGCTGCGCACGCGCATGTTCCTGCGCACCACCGAATTTCTGTGGCAGGAAGGGCACACGGCGCACTCGACGCACGAAGAGGCGCTCGAAGAAGTGCTGCGCATGCTGGATGTTTACGCCGAAGTCTCCGAAAACGTGATGGCCGTGCCCGTAATCAAGGGCGTGAAAACCAAGTCGGAAAAATTCGCGGGCGCGCTGCGCAGCTTCTGTATCGAATCCATGATGCAGAACGGACTGGCCCTGCAGGCCGGCACCAGTCATGATCTGGGACAGAACTTCGGCAAAGCTTTTGACGTCCAGTTCCAGAGCAAGGAAGGCCAGCTCGATTACGTTTGGCAGACCAGTTGGGGTGTCAGCACCCGCCTGATCGGTGGCTTGATCATGAGCCACTCCGACGACAAGGGACTGGTGCTGCCCCCGAAACTCGCGCCCAACAAAGTCGTGCTGGTGCCGATTTACCGAAAGGACGAGGAGCGCGCCAGCGTCCTCGAAGCTGCCCACAAGATCGCCAAGGAAGTGGGCGCCAAACTCGACGACCGCGAAGGCCAGACGCCCGGCGCCAAATTCTATCACTGGGAACGCCGCGGAGTGCCCGTGGTCCTCGAACTCGGCCCTCGCGATGTCGCGTCCGGCAATATCGTGCTGAAGCGGCGCGATACGGGCACGAAGGAAGTCGTGGCGCAGGCGGAAATCGCCGCCCGCGTAGCGGCTGTCCTGGAGCAAATGCAGACGGACCTATATGATGCCGCCAAGAAGCGGCTCAACGACAACACCGTTCTCGCAAATTCCATCGGCGAGGTGGAAGAGATCCTAAAGCCGGTCACCGCCGAGAAAGGCGGCGGGAAATTCGTAATGGTCCACATGAAAGACGACGCGATTTGCGACGCCCGGGTCAAGGAGTTCAAGGCCACAATTCGCTGTATTCCCCTTGTGGATGAATACGATGGGCCCGGAAAATGCGTCGTCACGGGTGAAGCAGTCGACCGCCGCGTGGTGGTGGCCAAATCATATTAAACTCATTCACCGGATGCCGTGAACCCTTACCAGATCCTGCACATCAAACCCGGCGCATCCGATGCTGAAATTCAGCAGGCCTGCCGTGACCTCGTAAAGGTGTGGCATCCCAACCGGTTCGCCGCTGATCCGCGGCTCCAGAAGATCGCCCAAGAGAAATTAAGCGAAATCAACCGGGCCTACGAACTCCTCGCGGACCTCGCGGAAATGGGACGTGCAACACCCAACGCGGTACCGGAAAGGGCCGCGCGTACCATGCAGCCTGTTCATCGCGCTGCGCCGGGCTTGTCTCTCTCCGTGATATGGGCCGCGCTGTCGGCGGGCATCCTTATCATCTTGTGCGCGATCTTATATGGATTTCTTGAAGCGCCTATGAGCGCGTTGTCCTCCATCACCGCTGACGCCCGCCGGGTCGCCCAGCGGACCGGGCCGAACATCATAGACGAATTCCAGGGATGGAACGGGATTCTCCCGCAAGGCCTCGACCGGCTGCTGAATGCCTACCGGGACCCTCCTGTTTCGCGAAATGTGGAAATTACGCGCGCCCCGGCCTCGAATGCGCGCCAATCTTCGGATACCCGTGGTGCATCTCTTCTCCGTCCGGGTTCTGGTGAGATCCGGGTACGGAATCGAACTGGCGAGAAAGTCCAAATTACGCTGGCTACCACGCGGGCACGGACCATTGCCTTGCGCACACTCCCACTGCCATCCGAGGAGGATGGCACCCTGAGTGGGCTGGCCCGGATATCTATTTATTGAATGTGAGCTTCGAAAATACGAAGCGTCAGCCCCTGCGGTTGGGACCGTTTATGATGGTGGAAATCTTATCGGGCAAGGGACTGCAAGCAGATCGATACGAAGTCATCCTAAATCCTGCCATGTGACCTGCGCGCGGCCCCAAAAGGCGTACTAAGCGCCTCATGTACTAGACTTACTAAACCTTTAGCCTCAATCTCACGATATATAGGCTATCACTGCTGTCCGGCTATCGCATTTTGACCCTTGGGTAAGTCCTGTCTGCTCAGTGGCATGAAGGGTGTTTTAACTTTTTTTAACTTTTTTCGATTTCAACTTCCGCTGACGGTTGTGGGGCGTTTTCGCCGGTGGACGGACGATGCTGGAGCATGCGACATGCTGAGGCATGCATCTCGGCCGCATCGTTTTCGCGCAGTTGATCGATCACATCCCAGCCTACGAGTTCCACAAGTGCGTCGAGCGGTACGGTGGAAACTTTAAATTCCGTGGCTTTTCCTGTCTCGATCAGTTCCTTTGCCTGGCATTTGCTCAACTGACCTACCGCGAGAGTTTGCGCGATATCGAAGCTTGCTTGAGATCGGTCGACGGCAAGCTTTATCACATGGGCATTCGAGGCAGGGTTTCCCGATCCACACTGGCCGATGCCAACGAGGCTCACCCCTGGCGAATCTTCGCCGACTTCGCGCAGGTGCTCATCAACATTGCCCGCCCTATGTATGCTTCCGAGTCGCTTGGCTTCGATCTTGACAACACCGTGTACGCTCTCGATTCCACGACCATCGATCTTGGCCTGTCGGTGTTTCCGTGGGCGCGGTTTCGGGCGCGGAAGGCCGCCATCAAACTGCATACCCTCCTGGATGTGCGGGGTCCAATCCCCACTTGCATTGAGGTTTCCGACGGAAAGCTGCACGACGTCAACATACTGGACTCCATTGTGCCCGAGGCCGATTCCTTCTACGTCATGGATCGCGCCTACGTTGATTTTGCCCGTCTGCACATTTTTCATGCCGGCGGCGCGTTCTTCGTCACGCGCGCCAAGCGAGGTATCCGCCTGCGGCGGCGTTACTCCCACTCCGTCGATGCCGCCACGGGAGTTCGTTCTGATCATACGGTCCTGCTGGCCTCCGCAGCCTCGCGCAAGAACTATCCCGACCCGTTCCGCCGCATTCACTTTTACGATGAGGAGCAACAGCGCCATCTCAAGTTCCTCACCAATAACTTCGACCTGCCAGCCATCACCATCTGCCACCTCTACAAGTCACGCTGGCAGGTCGAACTATTCTTCAAATGGATCAAGCAGCACCTGCGGATCAAAGCCTTTTACGGGTATACCGAGAATGCCGTGAAAACTCAGGTCTGGATTGCCGTGTCTGTTTACGTCCTCGTTGCCATCCTCCGGAAGCGCCTGGCCCTGGAGGCCAGCCTTCACGAAATCCTACAGGTGCTCAGCCTCACCCTGTTCGAGAAAGTGCCCATTTTACAGGCCTTCGGACGAGTACACTCCCAAGAAAAATCAGACGCAATTTTCAATCAGTTGAATCTGCTCGACTTATAGCCGGACGCTAGTGGTACGGAATGAGTGAAGTCCTTACGGCGGCGATCGCCGGAGACGGGGAGGCCAGGCGCCCACACTTACGCAAAGCCGGAATGTATTGGGCCGCCGGGGCCGGGTGCGCGCTGGCCAGCCTGGCGAATCCTTACGGCTATCACTTGCATAAGCATATTTACGCGTACCTGCGCGACCCCTACATGTTGAAATACATCAGTGAATTTCAAGGGACCAACTTGCGTAGTGTTCCGGGAATTTTCCTGGAGATCATGCTGACTCTGGGGGTGGGCGCGGCGCTTTGGTACGGCAAGCGGAAGCAATATGGGGCCGTGCTCATGATCGCGGCGTGGGCGCATCTGTCGCTGATGGTGGTGCGCAATCTGCCCCTCTACATGATTGTGGCGGCTTCCATTGTGGCGCATCCGGTGGTGCAATGGCTGCGGGCGTTGTCCACGGCGCCGGTCGCGGACTGGGTGAGAAGCGTGGCGGCGAACATCGAAGAAATCGGCGCGGAGATCGGTCCGCTGGAAAAACCGTGGCGTTTGCACGCGGTTTCCGCGGCCGTGATGGTGCTGCTGGCGCTGGCGATGAATTCGCCCGCGGCAGGCAAGACGCTGCTGGTGAGCTACGACCCGGAAAGGTATCCGGAAAAGGCGCTGACCCTGCTGAGCCAGCCCGAGCAGAGGATCTTTACCGACGATGAGTGGGGCGACTATCTGATCTACAAGCTCTCTCAACAGGGGACTAAGGTGTTTGTGGATGGTCGCAGCGACTTTTACGGGGAAAAGTTCAACCAGGCATATGTCGATGTATTGAACGTGAAGTATACCTGGCCGCAAACGCTGGAACGTTATGGCGTCAATACGCTCCTGCTGCACGCGGATGCTCCGTTGACCGGGGCGGTGAAGGAATCGGCCCGCTGGCGCGTGGTATACGACGACGGTTTGGCGATTGTGTTTCGCCCGGTGGAGTGGGCGCCGGGGAATTTGGCAGTGAAGTCGATGAGAAACGCGAGAGCGGAGGACGTGAAGAATCCGTGAAGCGTTTTACCGATGGAATCTAGAGTTTCGCCGGGAGTTCCGGCGGGAAGCGGAGGGGCGTGATTTGCAAGAATCGCGTCACTTCAGAAATCTGCACCCGCAAGGGTCAGATATTAATGCAACCTACAAGAAAAGAAGGAGAATAATCATGAAAAACTTCATTTTGGAGTTTCTACGCGAAGAAGGAGGTCAGGACTTGGTGGAATACACCCTGTTGCTGGCGTTTGTGGCCTTGGCGTCCGCCGCGTTGTTTATCGGCGCGGGAACTTCGATCAAGGGTATTTGGAGTGTGACGAACACTCATCTTCTCAACGCGAATACTGCGGCGGGCAGCTAACAGACGTCAGTGCTAACGAGCATGGAGGTATCAGGGAAGCCCGGAAAGCCCGCTGAAAAGCCTGTTTCGACATGCGCCCTGATACCCCCGCAGCCTGCAACTGACCCGGCAGGGGCCGGGGGAGGGTTTGTGCAGAGAATTACGCCGGTGGCATACCGGCCCAAAATGTCCCAGCCAAGGTGTCTCAGCCAAATGATATCCGGGCAGGCGGTATTCCGCTCATGGCGGACGTTGGTGCGGGACGAGCACGGGCAAGATCTGGTTGAGTACTCGCTGCTGTTGGCATTTGTATGTCTGGCGGGCGCGGCGATTTTTATCGGCATGGGCCAGACGACAAAGAGTTTATGGATGACCGTTAATTCCCGTTTAGCAAACGCGAATCAGCCGAGCTAGTAGTTTGGAGGGAGCGAATTCGTGAAAAAAAGGTTAGTAATCGTTATTGTTTTCGCACTGGTGATCTCCGCCGCCTCGAGCGCCGTGTTGTACCGGCTGATTTCCACGCAGCTGGCGGCCAACCGGGAAACCAGCTCCACCAAGATCCTGGTCGCTGCCCGCAATCTGGGCAGCGGAGAGTTGATCAAGGAGGTCGATGTCAAGGTCGCGGACTGGAACGGGCCGCTGCTGGCGGGTTCCTTGATGAAACCCGAAGACGCGATTGGGCGCGGAGTTGTGGAGGCGATCTATCTGGGCGAGCCGGTGGTGGAAACCCGCATGGCGGCGCGCGGAGCGGGCGCCGGTCTGGCGGCGATTATCCCCTCCGGAATGCGCGCCGTGGCAGTGCGTGTCAACGACGTGGTGGGCGTATCCGGATTCGCGACCGCGGGATCGCGGGTGGATATTTTAATCGCGGGCAATCCGCCGGGAAGCACTGCCTCCGGTACTGTGACCAAGACGCTCCTGCAAAATATTGAGATCCTGTCGGCCGGGCAAAACATTCAGAAGGACGCTGAAGGCAAACCGGTAACCGTGCCGGTGGTAAACCTGCTGGTTAATCCCGAGCAGGCGGAAATGTTGAGTCTGGCCAGTAATGAAGCGCGCATTCAGCTGATATTGCGCAATCCGACCGACAAGGAAGAGACCAAGCCACCAGGGACGGCGATGGCCTATTTGTTTCGGGGTGGGGCACCGCCTCCTCCGAGCAATTCGAATGCCGGGGGTGGTCAGCAGAATCGCAGGGCCGCGCCTCCGCCGCCGCCTCCGCCCGTGGAGGCGCCTAAAGTAGCGCCCCCGCCTCCGCCAATTATAGTAGAGGTCTTTCACGGCGTGCGGAAATCGGAATCAAAGTTCAAGAGTGACGAAGAGAAACAGCAAGAGAAAGAGAAAGCTTCGGAGGCAGCGAAATGAAGTTTCACGCAGGCATATTCCTGGCCTTGCTGGGATTGACGATCAGCGCGCCGCAGGTGCAGTCTCTGGCGGCGCAGGAAAACGCCACCAACCAATCCGCCACCAACCAAACCACGGCTTCGCGGGAGTTGTCGGTGCCGGTGGGGAAATCCGTGTTAGTGGATTCGCCGCAAAACATCGAGCGGGTCGCCGTGTCGAACGGCGAACTGGCTGAAGCGGTGGTCATTTCGCCGCACGAGATCATGGTCAATGGAAGAGCGGCCGGGGAGACTAGTCTGATCATTTGGCAGCAGGGCGGCAACCGGTTGTTTTTCGATCTCACCGTGCAGCGCAGTGAGACCCGTGTCGACGGTATCCGCCGGGAAATGGCGCAGGAGCTGGGCGGGGACAGCGTCACCATCAACATGGAAGGCGAGACGGTATTTCTGCGGGGAACGGTGCCGAATCTGACGGCGGCCAACCGCGCCATGGAGATCGCATCGACATTGGGTAAGCCGGTGAATCTGTTGCGTGTGAACATTCCGGGAACGGAAGCACAGATCTTGTTGAAAGTGAAGTTTGCCGATGTGGACCGTTCGGCGACCCAGCAGTTAGGCGTGAACTTATTCAGTTTGGGCGCTACGGGCACGATTGGCCGTACGACTACCGGCCAGTTCAGTCCGCCTAACATCGATCTCGGACAGGGTGGAGGTGCCGCCGGCCAGCCGATCACGGCTACGTTTAGCCAGCTGCTGAATGTGTTCCTGTTCCGGCCGGATCTGAATTTGGGCGCTACCATTTCCGCTTTACAGGCTAAGAATCTGCTGCAGATATTGGCCGAACCGAATGTGCTGGCGATCAACGGGCGCACCGCCAGTTTCCTGGCGGGCGGCGAGTTTCCCTTTCCGAACCTGCAGGGCGGCGGCGCCGGTCTAGGCGCGGTGACCATTCAGTTTCGCGAATTTGGCGTGCGTATTAATTTCACCCCCACGGTGACGCCGCGCGGGACCATCCGGTTGTCCGTAACCCCCGAAGTGAGTTCGCTCGATTATGCCAACGGGCTGGTATTCCAGGGCTTTACAATCCCAGCGCTGAGCACGCGCCGCGTGTCGACGGAAATCGAGCTGGAAGAGGGTCAAAGCTTCGCCATTGGCGGACTCATGGACAACCGCGATACCGAATCCTACAGCAGGGTTCCCGGACTGGCGGACATTCCGTTCTTCGGAAAACTGTTCCGCTCGCGCCAGATGAGTAAAAATAATACCGAGCTGTTGGTGATGGTGACGCCGGAGATTGTGCGGCCAATCCCCAGATACCAGACTCTCCCCTCGCTCAAGTATCCGGGCGAGTTCCTGCCGCCGAATACTTCGTCCAACGCGCCGGGCCATCCGGGGATGGATGTGACGGGACCGGTGCCGCCCAAGGCCCCTCCGCAGCCGACCATGGCGGTTGAGGAACTGGTGAAGAGCATGCAGTCTCCCGCCGCGGCGGCGCAGACCGGAGTCGGACAGCAACTGCAGTTTGTCCCGGCAGTGTTGGCGCCGCAGCAGGGTACGGCCCCGATGCAGGCGCCCGTTCCGGCGGCGCCTCAAGCGCCAGCCGCACCCAAGCCCTAGGAGCATGGATTGTACCCGTTAACCGCCGGACTGATTGTCGAATCCAAAGAGCTTTGGGAGGAACTTAAAGCGGCTCTGGAGCCGTTGGGAATTCGTCTGGTCTTTGAATCACCCCAGCTTCCAGAAGCCTGGATGCCGTTTCTGGAGCGCATCGACCGTGTTCAGCCGGATGTGATTCTGGTGGAAGTCACGCGGTTGAAGGAGCCCCTGGAGGCAGTGGTGAAGCGGTTGCGCAGCACTTCCGCCCAGCCTGCCGTATTTGCGCTGCACAATTCCGCGCAGCCGGATTTGATCCTCTCGGCGTTGCGCGCGGGAGCGAGCGAGTTTCTGTATCCGCCTGTCGCTGAACCCCTAAAACAAGCCCTGGAACGGCTCGCGGAAGCGCGCCAGAAGGCCGGGGAGAAAGTGCCGTGGGGCGGCAAAACCATCGGGTTTCTTTCCGCCAAGGGCGGCTGCGGAGCTACCACGATCGCCTGCCATGTGGCGAAAGCGCTGGCGGGCCTGAATGCGGGGAAGGTGCTGCTCGCCGACATCGATCTCCAGGCGGGCATTATCGGTTTCCTATTGAAGACCAACTCGGACTATTCCCTCGCCGACGCAGTCAACAATCTGCAACGGCTGGACCTCAGCTACTGGCGGGGCCTGGTCTCCAACGGGACGCCCAACCTGGAAGTGCTCACGGCGCCAACGGCGCCAGCAGCCAAACAGTTACCGTCCGGCCACGTCAAACAAGTCCTGGCGTTCGCCCGCAGCCATTATGACTGGAGCGTCATCGATATGGGCCGCAACGTGAGGGCCGGAACGCTGTCACTTCTGGATGTCATCGATGAGACCTACCTGGTGACGACGTCAGAAGTTCCCGCCCTGCACCAGGCCAAACAGATCATCCAGATTCTGCTGGATGCCGGCTATTCCCGTTCGCAGCTCCGCTTGGTGCTGAACCGGACGACCCGCCGTACGGATGTGACCATCAATGAGTTGGAAACCATAATAGGGATTCCGGTTCATGCCACGATCGTCAACGATTTTGAGACATTTTATCAAGCATTCAGCGAAGGACGGCTGGTGGACAGCTCAAGTGTTCCCGGACAGGACTTCGCGCGGCTCGCCGCAAAGATCGCGGGAGTCACCGAGCCAGTCCGGAAAAAGCGCTTCTCGCTGTTTGGATAGCGGCGAGGCGGCAGGGAAAGGAAGACACGGGAAATGACCCCTCATACGATGGACGTCGCAAACCGGGAAACGGGTTGGGTAGACCGCCTCTTTACGCGCGAAAATTTCAATCCCGAATTTCAGGAACTGAAATTCACACTGCACCGCAAGCTGCTCGACCGCATTAATCTGGAAATGCTTTCGGGTGTGGCCGTCGACCGTGTTCGCAAGGAAATACGGGACGCGGTGGCGCATCTGGTGGAAGAAGAAAAGACGCCGCTCAACCTGATAGAGAAGAACCGCGTCATCGGGGAGGTTCTCGATGAAGTGTTCGGATTAGGACCGTTGGAGCCGTTGTTGGCCGATCCGAGCATTTCCGACATCCTGGTGACCACGCCGCGCTTGGTTTACATCGAACGCGCGGGCAAACTCTACAAGACCTCGGTGCAGTTCAAGGACAACCAGCACCTGATGCGCATCATCGAGAAGATCGTGGCGCGAGTAGGCCGGCGCGTGGACGAATCCTCGCCGCTGGTCGACGCCCGTCTTCCCGACGGCTCGCGCGTGAACGCGGCGATTCCGCCGGTGGCCGTGGACGGGCCGCTGCTCTCCATCCGCCGTTTCGGGCGGGATCCTCTCCAGGCCGAAGACTTGGTCCAGATCCTGACCTTGACCGAAGGCATGATGGATCTGCTGAAGGCCTGCGTGAAGGCGCGGCTGAACATTGTCATCTCGGGCGGCACCGGCTCGGGCAAGACCACGCTGCTGAACGTTCTTTCCAGCTTTATTTCCGAAGACGAACGCATCGTGACCATCGAAGACGCGGCCGAACTGCGCTTGCATCAGGAACACGTCGCCCGCTTGGAAACCAGGCCTCCCAATATTGAAGGTACGGGCGCGATCCGCATTCGGGAACTGGTCATCAACGCTTTGCGTAT
>CAMAVI010000046.1 GCA_945861625.1 Candidatus Sulfopaludibacter sp. SbA3 | reverse complement strand
CTTAGGAGATGTTTCTCGACTTTTACCACGGGCTGCTAACTACAGCCCCCTATCCAAATGCGCGCCTTCTAACGCGCACCTCGATAGGAGTTGCAAGGACCCTCCGGAGCGCGGGCATCAACGACCCCACTCACCTATTGCGCCGAATTGTCCCATGGGAAATGTCTTCCTCGGAGGGAAAGAAATAGATTCAGTGCGGACAACACAGACTAGCTGCTGACGGCTATCTTGCCGCAATATGTGACGGCTGTCAACAGGAAAATACTATATGTAGTATGTCCAGTTCCATATACCTTTTCTAGATAGACAATACTATGATAGCCATGGTACGATTGTCTCATGGCTTGGGAAATCAGCCATTTACGAGCCCTGGAGGCGGAGAGTATTCACATTCTCCGCGAAGTCGCGTCCGAATTCCAGCGTCCGGTCATGCTGTACTCCATTGGTAAGGATTCTTCCGTCATGGTGCGGCTGGCGCAGAAGGCGTTCCACCCCGCTCCGATTCCCTTTCCCTTTTTGCACATCGACACCAGTTACAAGTTCAAGGAAATGATCGAATTTCGTGACCGGCAGGCGGCGGAGCTGGGTGTGAAGCTGATTGTCAACACCAATCGCAAGGCGCTGGACGAAGGGGCCAACCCGATCCGGCTGGGCACCGAGCGCTGCTGCGGCCTTCTGAAAACCACTGCGTTGCTCGAAGGTTTGCGCGCCGGCAACTTCGACGCGGCGTTTGGCGGGGCGCGCCGCGATGAAGAGAAATCGCGCGCCAAAGAGCGCGTTTACTCGTTTCGCGACGGCCTGGGCCAATGGGACCCCAAGAACCAGCGGCCCGAGCTGTGGAACATCTACAACAGCCGCATTGAGCCCGGAGAAAGCATCCGCGTGTTTCCTCTCTCCAATTGGACGGAGATGGATGTGTGGCAATACATTCACCTCGAGAAGATTCCTATCGTGCCTCTGTACTTCGCCAAAGAGCGCGAAGTTCTGGTGCGTGGCAATTCGGTCATTCTGCCCGAGCAGTCCTTCATGGGCGCGCGCGAGGGTGAAAAGCTGCAGACGGTGAAGTGCCGCATGCGCTCGCTGGGCTGCTCTCCGTGCACGGGCGCGATGCGATCTGAGGCGGACACAATTCCCAAGATCATCGCGGAACTGGTCGCCGTCAGGAACTCCGAGCGCGAGAACCGCGTGATCGATCATGACCGCGAAGGTTCGATGGAGCTCAAGAAGCGGGAAGGGTACTTCTAGGCGTGGCGACGTTACCCTTGGAAGCCGAACGCTTCGACGTTGAAGAATTCCTGGCGCGCGAGCAGTCCAAAGACCTGCTGCGCTTCACGACCGCGGGGAGTGTCGACGACGGCAAGTCCACGCTCATCGGGCGCTTGTTGCACGACGCGCGCGGAGCCTACGAAGACCAACTGAAGCAGGCCATCCGCGGCGGGGAAATCGACTTCTCGCTGTTGACCGACGGTCTCCGCGCGGAACGCGAGCAGGGCATCACCATTGACGTAGCCTACCGCTACTTCGCCACGCCCAAGCGCAAATTCATTCTGGCTGATACGCCCGGCCACGAGCAGTACACGCGCAATATGGCGACCGGAGCATCCACCGCGCAGCTTGCCATCATTCTCCTGGACGCCGCGCGCGGCATCACCACGCAATCCCTGCGGCACGCCTACATCACGTCGCTGTTGGGCATTCCTCATTTCATCATCGCGGTGAACAAGATGGATTTGGTCAACTATGACCAGGAAGTCTTCCATCGCATTCGCGCCGAGTTCGCTCCGTTCCTGACACGCTTGGGTGTCGACGATGCCTACTTTCTGCCACTCAGCGCACTCAAGGGCGATAACGTCGTCGACCGCAGCGCGAACATGCCGTGGTTTGATGGCCACAGCCTGCTGGCTCACTTGGAATCGGTTGATACTTCCCCCATCACGGTTCATGCGCCCTTCCGCATGGCTGTGCAGCGCGTGGTTCGTCCGGACATGAACTTCCGTGGCTATGCCGGCCAAATTGCCTCTGGAGTCGTCCGCGCGGGAGACGAAGTGCTGGCGCAGCCCTCGGGACGCCGCAGCCGCGTGGAGCGCATCGTGACCTGGGAAGGCGACCTGGAAGTGGCGCACGCGCCCCTCTCGGTGACCTTGACGCTGCGCGACGAAATCGACATCAGCCGCGGCGACATGATCAGCAGTGGTCCGGAGCCGGTATCGGCCAAAGCGCTGGAAGCGACCATGGTGTGGTTCGATAACCACCCGCTGGATCCGTCTCGCCACTACCTGATCAAGCACACCTCGCAGATTGTTCCCGCGCGCGTCGAAGCCGTCGAATACCGCGTGGATGTGAATACCCTGCACGCTGAGTCGGTGCACACTTTGTCGATGAACGAAGTCGGTGTGGTGCGGATTGCTACCGCACGCCCGGTTTTCTTTGACCCCTATCGCGAAAATCGCGGAACCGGAGCGTTCGTCCTCATCGACCGGCAAACCAACGCCACCGCCGCCGCGGGCATGATTATTGCCGCCGCCGAGGGTGGAAATGAAAGCGCCGCGGAACGCCTGGCCCGCCTGGTGCGCGCGGCCGTTCCTCCGGGGGCGCATCTGAATCTGCCGGCCGAAGATGAGGCCGCTATTGCGATGCTGCGCAAAGCGCTGCAAGGATTTTTCCGCCATGACTGAACTGGAACAGAAGATTGCTGACGCCCGCGCATTGATCGCCACGGAGCTAGCCAAACCAGGCGCGGCTTGCATCACTTCCAGCTTTCAATCCGAGTGCATGGTGCTGGTGCACATGCTCCGCGAGCAGCGCCCGGATATTCCGGTCTTGTTTCTGGAAACCGGATATCACTTTCCGGAAACGCTCGCCTATCGTGATCAGATGACCAGGGATTGGAAGCTGAATCTCACAAGCCTGGCCGCCAAGCAGAGCGTCGCGGAGCAGGAAGCTCAGTTCGGCATCCTGAATCAGACCGAGCCCACCAAGTGCTGCGGCTTACGCAAAGTGGGGCCGCTGTTTGCCGGACTCGGCGACTACGACATCTGGTTCACCGCGCTGCGCCGTGAACAGTCTCCCACACGTGCCAATCTGCAAACGGTCGAGCCGTTCAAGCTGCCTGCCGGTAAAGCCATCGAGAAAGTGAGTCCGCTGGCGGCGTGGACCAATCGCGACGTCTGGCAATACCTCAGTCTGCACAAGATTCCGGCCCTGCCTCTTTACGATCAGGGCTACACGAGCATCGGCTGCCAACCCTGCACGGTCCTGCCGTTCGACCCGGACAATCCGCGTTCCGGCCGCTGGCAAGGAAAAGACAAGCTGGAATGCGGGATTCATATTCAGGCGGAATAGCCGGCGGAACTTTCGCATGACGTACACGTTAGGATTTCTGATTGCCGTTGCCATCGGGCTCACGGGAGTGGGTGCGGGTACACTGACCACTCCTCTGCTGATCCTGGCCTTGGGTGTTCCCGCGCGGATCGCCGTGGGCACATCGCTCATCTTCGGCGCCGCGGTCAAGATCATCACTTCTCCCGTGTACATGGCGCGAAGGCAAGTCGACTGGCGCACCCTGGCGTACATGCTGGCCGGCGGCGTGCCCGGCGTACTGATTGGCGTATTCATGTTGCGCGGCCTTGACGGCAGGATGATTACGGGAATCATCGGCGCCACCATTGTTGTCGTGGCGGTATTCAACCTGCTTCGTCCGGCCCCGGAACACCGCCATGACCGTACTCCTTGGCTGGCGCTTGTAGCCCTGCCGATCGGCACCGAAGTGGGTTTCTCCTCGGCGGGCGCCGGTGCGCTGGGTGGTCTCTCACTGTTGAGCATGACCAAGCTGAGCCCCGCTGCCGTGGTGGGTACCGATCTGGTCTTCGGCCTGGTGCTCTCTCTCATCGGTGGTGGTGTCAACGCCGCAGCCGGTACGGTAAACACCGCGATCCTAACGCAATTGCTGGTTGGCGGAATCCCGGGATCTCTTTTAGGCGCTTATCTGGTGGGGAAAATTCCCTCCAAGCAACTGCGCGCCGGGCTTTCCGGAGCCATGGCCCTACTCGGTGCTAACCTTTTCTACAAAGCCTTTTTGTAAATGAGCTCGTACGTCTGCATTACGTGCGGTACGCAGTATCCCCCTTCTCCTAACCCACCCGCCCGCTGTCCGATTTGTGAAGACGAGCGTCAATATGTCGGCCACTCCGGCCAGGAATGGACTTCCTTTGAGGAGCTACAACAGAAATTCCGCAATTCGTTTTTTCAGGAAGGTCCCGGAATCTGGGGCATCGTCACCGAGCCCAAGTTCGCCATTGGCCAGCGGGCTCTCCTGCTGCGGACGGGAGCGAAGAATATTTTGTGGGACTGCGTGAGCCTTGTCGATGCCGACACGGTCGAGATGGCGCGTGGGCTCGGCGGCATCGACGCCATTGCCGTCTCTCACCCACATTACTACTCGTCGATGATCGAGTGGAGCCGGGCGTTTGGAAACATTCCGATTTACCTTCACGCCGACGACCGCGAGTGGGTGCAACGCCCCGATCCGGCCATTCAATTCTGGAGCGGCGAAACGCATTCCTTGGGCGGTGGGCTCACGTTGCTTCGAGTGGGCGCGCACTTCCCCGGCTATCAAGTACTGCACTGGTCGGAAGCCGAAGACGGAGCTGGCGCGCTTTTCACGGGCGACATGCCTCAGGTCTGCCCGGACCGGCGTTATGTGAGTTTCATGTACAGCTATCCGAACTGGATACCGGTGAATGCGGCCACCGTTCGGCACGTTTATAACACCCTGAATCAGTACCAGTTCAGCAAGCTCTATGGGGCTTTCCCCGGCTTTACCGTAGAGGGGAACGCCATGCAGGCATTGCGTTTATCCGCCGAACGGTACCTGCGGGCCATAGGCGATCATGCCCCTCTGTGAGTTGGTTCCACGGGTTCCAGTCTAGAACTTTCCACGTCCAAAAAACCTTGCGCAGCGGCAAGCCGCATGGCATAATTCACGAGGCCGGACATCACTGCTCGGAGGCCGGTAGAACGCCAGCGGCGATATGCCGCAGCGGAGGCTTGGGAGTAAATGGTAATTGGGTTGACGGTGTTTTTGATCTATGCCGGCGGTGCGATCGCATTGGGTCTCATTGCCCTGATTTATACTGTTTGGACGAAAAGCCACGCCAGAGCTTGCCGGGAGCGGGGAAGGCGCATTCGTAGAATGCTGGAGGGCGTCCGCTAGTTTGCGCCAGATCCTGTTGCGCCCGAATCCACCCACCCTCGTTGCGTATTGAGGAACTCGCGGCACAACGCACGGTGGCGCGATCGGGTCCTGTTTCGTTTCGGGCCGCGCCACGCGGCTGTGCCGCTTCTTGAGATACAATCCCATCATGCGCAGGCACTCGCGCGCGTATGGAGGACGAAGCCAGATGAGATCCCGTTTTTTGTTGACCGCATTGCTGGCAGGTAGTATTGCCTTTGCTGCCGTCGCGCCCAACCAGCAAAGCGACACTGTCGAAACCACTAAAGGCCCCCTCAAGATCACCCCCCTCTACCACGGGAGCGTGATGCTGGAGTTCGGCGGAAAGATCATTCACGTCGATCCCTGGGGGCAGGCCGATTACACAGGTATTCCGCAGGCGGACATGGTGATCATTTCCCACTCCCATGCCGATCACATGGATCCGGCGCTGCTGAAAACCCTGCGCAAGGAAGGCTCGCTTCTGGTCGCTCCGCCGGCCGTCACCGATACGCTGAACGGTACCGTGGGCGACACGGACGCCATCAGCAACGGTGAGAAGAAGACGTTCCTCGGCGTCGAAATCGAAGCCGTGCCCATGTACAACATCAAGTTCGGCTCGGGTCCGGGTAAGCCGTATCACCACAAAGGCATCGGCAACGGTTACATCCTCACGTTTGGAGCCACGCGGGTGTATTTTTCAGGCGACAGCGAGTGCGTTCCGGAGATGAAAGAGCTCAAGAATATTTCGATCGCGTTCGTCGCTATGAATCCGCCGCGCACCAGTCCTCCCGCGGAGGCGGCTGTGTGCGTCGCGGCATTTCATCCGAAGATCGCTTACCCATATCACTACCGCGGCCAAAAGACGCAGGAGTTCGCCGATGCGCTGAAAGGCACCGGCATTGAAGTCCGCCAGCGCAAGCTCGAAGGCGAGCAGTAGTCAAACCGTGGTAGTCAAACCGCAATAATTAAAATCATGGACATCGATCCAACCCAGGTCATTCGCGACGCCGATGAGCTTTCGGCATTGTATGGTCCTGCGTTGGAGCGGTCCGTCCGCAAGCAGCTCGATCATCTGGATGAATATTGCCGGGCGTTCATTGCGGCATCGCCCCTCTTGATTATCGGCACGCAAGATGGGGACCTTGCCGATGCTTCTCCGCGCGGTGACTTCCCAGGCTTCGTCAAAGTTGCCGATGATCACACGCTAATGATTCCGGACCGCCGCGGCAACAATCGCCTGGATTCGATCCGAAATCTGGTGCGCAACCCGGCGGTCGGGCTGTTGTTCATCGTGCCCGGCGTCCATGAGACGTTCCGCGTGAACGGAGACGCTGTATTGAGCCGCGACCCCGCTCTCACCGCGCAGTTCGCCGTGCAGGGCAATGCCCCGCGGACGGTGATTGTGGTGACGGTGAAGCAAGCCTACATCCAGTGCAGCCGCGCTCTGGTACGCGCAGACTTGTGGAATCCCGCAAAATTCGCGGCGCCCGGGTCTGTTCCCAGCATGGGAACCATCATGGCCAAGCACACTTGCGGTTTCGTGGATGCGAACGCGTTCGACGAAGAAGCAAAAGTGCGTGTGCCCAAGACGTTGTATTAGATTGATCCGGTCCCTACGTTACCTCGACCGTTAGCGGTGGCAGCTTCCGCCGGCCCACGCGGATGCTCACCTCGTGCGATCCCGCCGCCACATCTTCCGGTATCCGGAAATTCACGGCATAGCGCTGCGGACGCGGATCGGTACAAATGCGTTCGAGGTCTTCCACGGGACGTCCACTGAGATCAACTTCAATCTCCCAGGGCCGTGCTATTTCTTCGAGCGTCACGCTTATGGCCCGGCCGTCGCCGCGTGTGGGCCCCGACACCACGCGGGGGACGAGAGGCCCCGGCGGAATGACGCGCAGCGTGGCGGATTCGGAAAGAGGGCGATCAAGCCACCACACCTGCACGGGAAGCAATCCGGTTGCCTCCAGCTCCGGCAGATCCACGTGAACCGCTTGCCAGCCGTTCCGCTCTATCGGGCCAATATACGTTACCGAGCCTTGCGAACTTCCTATGGTCACGCGCAGGTGCTGGATGCCGGCGTCCGGCGGAAGATTCTCCACGCGGAGCACGATGGACGCGAAGCGGCCCCGGCACGGCGCGACCGGCTCAAGACTGCTGGCATTCGTCATGCGCCGGATCGCGACGGAGCGCGAGGCACCACCGGAGTCCGGCGCTCCGTCCGGTAACTTGCGCCAGGTGGTCCACAGGGACGGCGTACCCGCCCCTTCCAGGGCCAGTACCTGGCAAGCATGCATCTGGGCGAACTCCAACAGGTCGTGGGACGTGAATTGTCCGCCGGGAAATTCCAATCGCGCCAGCGCTCCGGGACGCAGCACGCGCTGCATTTCACGCAGAAAATCCAGGATCATCCCGCGGCTGTTGGTGTGTTGGAAGACGTGCGGGAAGAAATCGTACGAATAAACGAAGTCCAGGGAGGCGTCCGCGAAAACGGGGAAAGAGGCATCCGTGCTGAGATGCACATGAACCCCGGAAAGGCCGTGCGCTCTTTCTCGTGCCTGCCGGAGAAGTCCCGCGGAGACGTCCACCCCGTGGAGTTCCAGGAAATGGCGGCTCAGGGGCCGCAGCAGCCGGCCGGAGCCGCAGCCGATTTCCAGCGCCCGCCAGCTCTCTCTGCCCTTCGGCGGAACGCGCCGCAGCTCTTTCTCCAGGCCGTTGACGACGGCGGTGGCGCTGGCTAAAAACTCGGCGTCGCTTCTCGAGGAGCGTTCCAATCGATTACTTGGGGGCGCTTACTTGCGGGCCGCTACTTACGGCTGGAATAGCGATTCAATTCGCCTAACAGACCCGCCGCGGCTTTCGGAGTTGCGATGTTGCCGGTCACGATGTCTTTGTTCGTCAGCTTCTTGCCGTACAAATCGAAAATCCAGTCGTCGTCTTCACGCAGCGTCGCGCCGTTCAAGGCAACTCCCGCGAACAGACCGCGCGCGCGGGACCAGGTCAGGATTTCCGCGGTCATGCGGGCGTCGGTTTCCGCTTGCGCGACACGGCCTACCGGACCCGCGGCCACCGTCGCATCGCCACCGAGGGTGAACTTGTTTCCCAGCAGGCGCTCGGCACCCCGTTCGTTCATCACCAGCATGAAGACGTCCATCTCCGAGCCACCGATCTGGAAGCCGAGGCTGCCGCCTTCCACGCGGACGGCGCCGGGAGCGGACCATCCCGCGCCGCTCTTGCGGCACGAAACGAATCCTCGTCCGTACTTGCCTCCGATAATGAAGGCGCCTTTTTTGAGATCCGGAACGATCACGATACAGTGCGCCCTATTCAGCAGTTCTTGAGGGATGGCCTTGTCAGGAATGCCCATGACTTCCTTGAACGCCACTGTCGCCTGCTGTAGACGCTTTGGAACATCCGAGGCCGCCGAGGCCAGCATAGCGCCCAACAGCAAGCCTGCGATGAGTCTGACTTTCATGAAAGATCCTCCGTGAGTCGCGAACATGAGTGTTCTATTGCAATCCTACAATAGTATTGACGCCGCGGTGGCGGCAAGTGTTTCACGTTTCGCGCTCCATAATGCTGGTCACCTCAGCGCTGCGCACGCCATAGACCCGGCCAATCAGCCGGCAAATTTCCGAGGCGACGCGCTCGGGACGCTCTTTGTCGCTGGCCTGTCCTGAATCGGGCAGGTCGAGTTCGACCTTCAGGTAAACGTGGGTCCGCGCCATGTCCCGATGATACGATAGAGGTGTCCGCAGGTGATGATCCCTTGCAAATTATGTGAAAAACGGCGCGCGCGGCGGCATTGCCCGGCGTCCGAGGGCGAGATCTGTCCGCAGTGCTGCGGCGCGGAACGCGAGAACACGATCGCCTGTCCTTCCACCTGTGAATTTCTAAAAGAAGCGCGTTTTCACGAGCAGCCGCCTCCGATTGCGGAAGACCAAATTCCCAACCGCGACGTCAGAGTCTCCGAGCAGTTTCTTCGTGACCGCGAGCCCCTGGTGTTCACGCTGGCGCTGGCGCTCAAGCGAGCGCTGGAGAGCGTGGACGGCGTCGATCACGACGCCCGTGAGGCGCTGGATGGAGAGATTCGCAAGTACCGCGCGCTGGACGTAGGTTTGGTTGTGGAAAGCCGTCCACCGAATACGTACGCGGCTGCGATCCAACAGAAGCTGGACGAGGCGATCGATGAACTTCGCAAGGCGGAAGCAGCGCACCGGAGCGCGGAGCCGGAACACGGCCTCCAACAGCCCGCGGCGGACTGGAAGCTGCGCGACACGGACATGCTCGGTGTTCTGGTATTCCTGCAAAGGTTGGAAATGCAATACAACAACGGGCGGCGGCGCGGTAAAGCGTTTCGCGATTTCCTGACGGGCTATTTGCCGGAGTCCGCGTCTTCCGTGGCGGGTCCAGAGCAGTGAAGCACACCGGGTACATCGTATTTGCGCATGGCTCCAGCGTGGAATCGGCCAACGACGCCGTGCGTGCCGTCGCGGCCGATCTGGCGCGGCAGGGCCGCTATGAAGCGGTGGAGGCAGCGTTCCTGGAAAGCGGCAAGCCGGATTTGCGCGGCGCCGTGGATCTGCTGGTGGGTTGCGGCATAGCGCATATTGTCGTGATTCCCTACTTCCTCACGCTCGGCATGCATTTGCAACGGGACTTACCCCGGCTGGTGGAGGAAATCCGCGCCGTGCACCTGAGTCTGGAGATGCAAGTTACGCCGCCGCTGGATGGGCACCCCGCCATGCTCGAAGCATTGTTGGGCCGCGCCCGCGAGGCCCGGGCCCGCGAGGCACAAGCTACGTAGCATGCAGGCAAGATTGATTGAGACGGTGGAGATCGCTCCCGGCGTACGGCACTTCGTGTTTGCGGCGCTGGAACTGCCGCGGCTCAGCTTCACGCCTGGACAGTTCGTTTCGTTGTCTGGGGCCGTGGACGGCAAGACCATCACGCGCGCCTATTCGATCGCGTCGCCTCCGTCCGCCGGCAACCGTTTCGAACTGTGCCTGAATCGTGTCGACTCCGGCGCTTTCTCCCCGCACTTGTTCGACTTGGCGCCCGGAGACGTGGTGGAAATGGGCGCGCCGCTGGGAACGTTTACGCTGCGCGAACCGTTGCGCGATTCGCTGCTGGTCGCCACCGGAACCGGGGTTGCTCCGTTCCGCTCCATGCTCAAGGCTGGTTTGCGCGCGGGCTCGCCGGCCATGACGCTGCTGTTGGGGGCCCGCCACGAATCCCATCTGCTCTATCGCGAGGAGTTCGAAGCGTTGTCGCGGCAGTATCCGCGGTTCCGGTTCTGGCCCACGTTGTCGCAGCCGGGTCCGGAGTGGCGGGGCCGCACGGCGAGAGTGCAGGCACATTTGGCGGAAGCCATTGATGGACGGACGGACATCGATGTCTACCTGTGCGGATTGCAAGCCATGGTGGATGAAGTGCGCCAGATTTTGAAAGGCATGGGATTCGACCGGAAACAGATCCGGTACGAAAAATACGACTGATGGGACGAACCATCGGAATTGCCGCCACTCTCCTCCTGGTTTTTGCCGCCGTTGCCGGGATCATGCTCAAAATCATGCCCGGGCCGTTGAAGGACTCCGATTACCTGGTGATCGGTACAGTGGCGACCCTGGCTACGATGCTTGCGTTGTTCCTCATCTTTGTTCGGACTTCGGGTAAAAAAAGCAACGTTTTTTTCAAGCGCCGCAAAAAGTCCTGAGCGGCGGCTGCCTTGAAACAGCAATCCCCCGCGGCCGTTTTACGGGCTACAGGGGATTGGAAATTACAGATCTAGCCGTCTAACCTACATGTTGTTGGCGCCGAAGCTGGATGCGGTGAAGCGGATCTCTTCGATCGCCTTGATGCTGCGGGCGCCCCAGCGGAAGGGCAGGACCAAGCGGTACGGCGCGCCATGCTCCGGCAACAGCGGTCCGCCGTTCATCTCCCAGGCCAGCAGCGCCTGCGGATGCGACACGATGGAGATATCCTCGGTGGTCACGTACTTGTCGAAAGACGTGAACATCACGTATTGCGCCATCGGCTGCGCGTCAAGCGCCTTGCAGAGATCCGCGAAACGGACGCCGCCCCATTTCACCACTCCAGACGGCTTGGCGGCGCCGCACTGGAGCTTGGTGATCTGCGTGGTGAACGGCATCTTCTTCAGATCCGCCAGCGTCAGCCCGCCAACCTTGCCGGTAACCTGCCCCCGGATCTTGATGTTGACCTTCGCGGGGTCAAATTCGATCATGGGCGGCTTACGATCCGTATTGCGGTAAATTACGCCGATGTCGGCGACGGGAGTCAGTTCACTCTCGCCGAACAGCTTCGCGCTGCCGTCGGAGTTCAGCGGCAGAACCGAGATTTGGCGCGGCTTCTGCTCGGCCAGCGCATCCGAAGGCGGCTCGCCCTGCTTGCTTTGTGCCCGCAGAAGATCGAGCTGGCTCAACCCGAGCAACGCGGCACCGGAAACCCGTAACGCAGAACGTCGTGTGACGGGCGCTGAGATAAGTTTGTCAATCGCCATTCTATACACCTCTTTCGTAATGGTTTGTGATATCGAAGCACGCCGTGGGCCAATGATAACCCCTTTTGTTTTCCGGGCCTCTAGGTAAGAGAGTAGCTCATCTGGAGGGTGAATTCGCGCACCTGGGCGCAAAGGCGCTCAACGCACATGGCGCAGTTCCGTCTGCTTGTACACCGCGCGGGCTTCGCTGAAGCTGGGAATTGCCAATCCCGGCATTTTGGCGGAGGCCGTTCCGGTGGCCACACCCCAACGCAAGGACTCCGCGAACGATTTTTTCTTTTCCATGCTCCAGGTGAAGGCCGCTCCCAGCGCGTCGCCGGCCCCAATGGGGCAAAGCGCCTCGACTCGCGGTGGAATCGCTTCAAACACACCCTCCGGCGATGACCCGATGGCTCCGCGGGAGCCCAAGGACAAGATGACCGATTCCGGTCCCATTGCCTGCATGGTTTCGACCGCTTCCAAGCACTGGCCCCGTGTGATGATGGCGCGGCTCAGCAGACGCTCGGCCTCATGTTGGTTGGGCATGATGATGGTGGGTTTGGCTTCCAGCGCATGCTGCAGGGCTTCCCCGTCGGTATCGAGTAGCGTATGGACTCCGTGGTCTTTCGCCATCTCAATAATTTCGCTATAGAAATGTGGCGGCACGCCCGGCTGGACGCTACCGCAAATCATCAGCCACTTGGTCTTGGGGAGCCAGGCTTCCAGTCGCTTCTTGATTTCCTTCAGTTCTTTGGCATCCAAAGCGGCCCCCCGCTCATTCAGTTTGATGGTGAGTCCTTGTTTATCGCTGATAGTCAGGTTGGTCCGGCTTTCGGCGCGCACCTTGACGAGATCGCAGGGGAAACCGAGCTTACTGAGCAGTTTCTCCAGGCGCTCGCCGGAAGCTCCACCCGCCGTCAACACAGCCGCGGTCTTGCCGCCAAACGCGTGGACCACTTGGGAGGAATTAATGCCGCGTCCGCCCGCCACCTCGCCGCGTTCAAGAATGTAGCCGCGGTCCTCAAAGACCAGTTTGTCGGCGGTAATGATGCGGTCGATCGCCGGGTTGATGGTGAGAGTAAGGATCAAGTTAACATGGTAACCTGCCTGCCCAAAATCCATCAAAAAGTGACACATGGCAAGTCCATTCCCCGCGGCCGCACCTCGGCGCCTACATTGCGCTGGCGTGCGTGTGTTTTTTCTGGGGAACCACATATCTGGGGATTCGCGTTGCCCTCGAAACGGTTTCTCCCATCCGCTTGATGGCGCTGCGCTACTTATTCTCGGGCGGAGTGCTGCTGCTGGGCGCTCGCGCCGCCGGCGCCCGCTTCCCCACTTCCCGCGAGGCAGGGAAAACGGCACTCTACGGCCTGCTGACCATCGGTGTCAGCACCGGGGCGCTCTCATTCAGCGAGCTTTGGATCCCCAGCGGCCTCGCGTCTCTCTTCGCCAGTTTGCAACCCTTCTGGCTGGTGAGTGTCGAGGCGCTTACGCCCGGAGGCGAACGCCTCCATTGGCCGTCCATTGGAGGGATGTTCGTGGGACTGGCTGGTGTGGTTCTCCTCCTGCTGCCGGGTGGGAGCGCGGCTGCCACGGGCCAAGGCGCGGGCGCCCACACGCTCCTCGGTGGTTTTCTGCTTCTGCAGTTCGGGGCGTTGTGTTGGGCCATCGGTTCGGTTTGGCAGAGGAAGCTGCGCGGCCGCGCGCATCCTTTTGTCAGCGGCGGAGTCCAGCAGCTTGCCACGGGAATCGTGTACGCCATCCCCGCCTTACTGGAACCCACGCCTACCGATTGGACAACCCGAGGATCATTGGCGGTGCTGTACTTGGCGGTGTTCGGCGGACTCGTCGGCTATAGCGCGTTTATTTACTCCATGCACCATCTGCCGGTCGCGCTCATGTCGATTTACACGTACGTGAATCCGCTGGTTGCGGTCGCCTTGGGCTCGTGGTTTTACCAGGAAGCGTTCGGATGGCGCGAGATCATGGCGATGCTCATCATTTTCGCCGGCGTGACCATCGTGAAATGGACCACCGCGCGCGGGCTGCGTGCCGCGCAAGACTCAGTCCCGGTGGAGTAGCTTGGCGCCGATGGTGCCGCCGAATGTAGGGAGCGCCGTCAGCAGCAGAAACGAACTGGCCAGGGCCCTGGCGACGCCTTCGGGAGTCTGGAACTCGCGAATCGCCTCCGCGATCTCCGGCCTGTTGCGCATCGCCTGTTGGCGCACGGCATCGGCAAATTCAGGAGTGGCCAGCAGCAGCGCGAAGATTGTGAACAGGACCACGGTGATAAGAAAGCCAAACACACCGGAGAGCCACCCTAGATGCGCCCCACCCGCCAACGAGAGCCGCTCGCCGGACCGCCGCACGTAGAGATAAACGGCCAGGAAACCAGAGGCCATCGGGCATAAGATTGCGAGCGCCTGCAATCCGGGAACCTGTCCCAGAAGCATGGAGGCAAACAGGCCCAGGGCCGCCGTCACCAGGGCAATCCGCACGGCCAGGCCGTTGCTGAATCCGATGCGCGGAGGGGGAGCAGCGAGCTCGCGCGGTTCGATGGGCGCGTGGGCCGGCGCGTCCTCTTCCATGAACACGGGCTCATCCCTCTGCGGTTTGCCGCATTTATGGCAAAAGCGCGCGTCTTCGGGTAGTCTCGCTCCGCAAGTGCAAACGTCGGGCACGACTCCAGTGTGCCATGTTTCAGGCCAAGCTATTCTGGAACCTGCGATGCCCATCAGCTTTTCCGACATACAAGCCGCCGCTGAGCGTATCCAGCCCCTGGCGCAGCGGACGCCGGTATTGACTTCCCATAGCTTCGACCGGCAAACCGGTGTGAAGACCTGGTTCAAGTGCGAGAACCTGCAAAAGGGCGGCGCGTTCAAGATTCGCGGCGCCGCCAACTTTGTGTACTCGATTCCGCAAGATCAGTTGGCGCGCGGCGTCGTCGCGTACTCCTCGGGCAACCATGCGCAAGCCGTGGCGATTGCGGCGCAGTCGGTGGGGATTCCGGCGACTCTCGTGATGCCCGAGGATGCGCCTCGTTCGAAAGTGGAAGCGACCAAGGCTCGCGGAGCGCGCATCGTCCGCTATGACCGCTTCACGCAAGACCGTGCCGCCGTGGGTAAGCAGGTAGCGGAGGAAACCGGAGCGACGCTGGTGCCGCCCTACGATCATCCCTGGACCATCGCGGGCGCTGGAACAGCCGCGATGGAGTTCATGGAGCAAGCGCCCAAACTCGACGCCCTGGTCGTATGCATCGGCGGCGGCGGACTGATCTCCGGGAGCGCGATTGCGGCTCACCATCTAAATCCGTCGATTCGCGTGATTGGCGTGGAACCCGCCGATGGCAACGATACCTTCTTGTCCTTGGCGGCGGGCCAGCGCCTGGAGATTCCGCCGCCCTCCACGGTGGCCGATGGATTGCGCGCGCAGACTCCGGGAGAGATCACGTTCCCGATTATGCAGAAGCATGTGGAGCAGGTGGTGCTGGTGACCGATGAAGAGATCCGGGCCACGGTCAAGTTTCTGCTCACGCGCATGAAGGTCCTGGTGGAACCCAGCGGGGCTGCGCCGGCCGCGGCCGTGCTCTTCAAAAAATTACCGCCGGGGCTGGAACGCGTGGGCGTCCTGCTCTCCGGCGGTAACGTGGACTTTGAACTGCTGGCGGCGTTCTAACTACGTCTCTGATTACTTCTTGGGCGCCAGACCCTCGGTCAGTTCGATGTAGGTGCCCCAGGGATCGTAGAGGAACGCGATCTTAGTGGTGCCGTTGCCGCCCAGACCGGGCTGGCGGTCCATCTTGATGCCCGCGGCTTCCAGGCGCTTCACGGTTTCGGTCAGGTTCTTCACCTCAAAACCGATGTGATCGACCACGCGGCCCTTGGTGGTGACCGTGGTCTCGTCTTTGGTAATTGAGATTTCCCCGCCGGGAACGGTCGCCGTCTTGAACGCTCCGCGCTCGCCGGGCGTCGCGCCGAACATCTTCACGTACCAGTCGCGCGCCGCGATGGCATCGGGCACGAACAAGTGCACGTGATCCATCACCACGGGCGTGGCGATGGTCTTCACTTCATGCAGCTCTACGCGCACTCCTTCCGGTCCGAGAACAAAAGCCTGCTGGGGATTGTTCTGCGTGACTGTCAGGCCGAGCGGCTTGACGCGAGCCAGTGTCGCGTTCATATCGGTGACGAACAGGCCGAAGTGATTCACGCGAGAGCCAATGGTTCCGCCCGACGGTTCGCCCTGGCGCAGGTTGATGAACACGCCGGGGAACTGCACCATTTCAAGCGAGCCGTTGTGGGTCACCGTGCCGCCCAGAGCCGTGAGGAAAGCTTTCTGGGCCGCCAGGTCCTTGGCCACGACATGAACGTGGCCCATGGAGACGCCCATCGTATTCGGAGCCGCCAATTCAGCTAGCGCCGGGAGTGCCGTGGCAATCACGAGCGCGAGCAACACGAGAAGAGAGAGGGATTTTATTTTCATAGCAAATGAATTAATGTTTCGCGGGCGCAAGGTTCTCGGTCAACTCGATCCGCACGCCCCAGGGATCAGTGAGAAACGCCACCTTGATATTCGTATTCGGCACCTGGCGCACCGGCTCGTCCAGTTTGATGCCCTGGGCTTCCAACCGCTTCACGGCGGCATCCAGATTCTTCACTTCAAAACCAGCGTGATCGATGGAGCGGCCCTTGCTGGGGACCAAATTTTTCGTCGCGGGGTTGAACGTAACGTTGCCTCCCGCGAAGTTGGTGATCGCGGACCAACTAGGTTTCGCCACACACGCGATGCACGGGCGGATGCCTTTGGTGCCGCCGAGCACCTTGATATACCATTCCTGCATTTTCGGAATGTCTTCCTGGCTCGGGTAGAGGTGGTAATGGAAAAATTGGATGGGCACCGCGAGACTGGTTTCTCCGAAGACCTCTACTTTGACCCCATCCGGTCCGAAAACATAAGACTCATTCGGATTCTGCGTGGGCTCGACCTTATAGCCGTGAGCCTTCCACTTCGCTTCCGCCGCGGGAAAATCGCGGACCACGAATCCGAAGTGATCGAAAACGCTGCCCACGGAAGGCTCTACTTTATCCACCTTGCGCAGCATGATGTAGATACCGGGGAACTCGATCAATTCGAGCGGACCGTTCTTGACGATCTTGCCGCCCATGATCTCGGTCCAGAAGGTGCGGTGGGCGTCCAAATCCGTCACGGCCAGGTGAACGTGACCGAAGGAGGTTTCATAACTCCCGTACGGCACCAGTTGACCAAGCGCGGGAACCGTGGCGAGCGCGGCAAGAAAGAGGAGACGCTTCATGGCGCCATCCAATATATCAACGTTATGCCGCTAAACATAGTGCCTAATGGCCGGCGGCCGTGTGCCCGGCGGGGGCCAGGCCTTCGGTCAGCTCTATGTATGTGCCCCAGGGGTCGGTCAGGAACGCGATCTTTACGTTGCTGTTGGCCACCTGGCGCAGGGGTACATCGAGCTTGACGCCCTGTGCTTCCAGCATTTTGGTGAAGGCTTCCAGGTTCTTCACTTCAAAGCCAATATGATCCAGCGAGCGGCCCTTGGTGGGCGCCTGGCGGTCCTTGGCCGGCGCGAGCGACAGATTCGTGCCCGGAATCAACACGGTCTCCATCAGGCGGAATTTGGAGATGCTCCCCACGCTCGGACGGCGGCCCGGCCTTCCCCCAAAGGTCTTTGCATACCATTCCTGCATTTCGAGGACGTCCGGCGTGTAGAAGTGGAGGTGGTTCATCTGCACCGTATTGGTAAGGTAGGGATCGCCGTAGACTTCCACGCGAATGCCGTCCGGTCCGTTGACGTAGGACTCATTGGGATTCTCCGTAGGGTCGATCTTCAGATTGTTCGCCTTCCAATGGGCCAGCGTCGCGGGCATGTCCTTGACGACAAACCCGAAGTGGTTCAGGACGGAGCCGGCGGGAGGAGCGGTGGGTTCGGCTTTACGCAACATGATGTAGACGCCGGGGAACTCGATGAGCTCCAGTGGCCCATTCTTTACGAGCTTTCCGCCCATGATGTTAGTCCAGAATGCCTTGTGGGCATCCACATCCTTGACGGCCAGATGAATGTGGCCCATGGTCACACCGGCCTCATTCGGAGCCAGGAGTTGCGCCGTCGCGGGGACGGTCATCAACGCGGAAAGGATCAGGCAGAACAGAATACATCTCATAGGAGACCCAATATATCAGCGTCCGTGAAAGAATAAAAGGGTGATCTGGCTTACCATCCTGTCGGTTCTGGTTCAGGCCTACTGGCAAAGCAAGGCGCCCGCCGATTGGAATGATCTGGAACTGGCGCGGTTTCTGGTGGATTCCCCGTGGGCGCAGATGGCGGCTCCCTCGGCCAAGGGTGGATCGTTTCCGCCCATTGCGGTGTATCTGGCGACTGCCGGGCCGGTTCAGAAAGCTGTCGCCGAGCGCGCCCGCCGCATCGCCTTGCGCAGGCCCAATGCCGCCAATGACTTCTTGCGCGAAGAATTTGAAGCGTGGTTTGCGGATAATAGCGCCGGTCACGTCATCCTGGCCGCGCGCGTGGGCAACAACGAGGCCTTCACCAGTGAACCGGAGATGCGGCGGATGAAACAGGATTCCGTGCTCGACCTGGGCCGTGCCAGACTCAAGATGAGCGGCTACTTCCCGCCGACTTCGCGCGATCCGTATCTATATCTGGCCTTCCCGCGCGCCCCGGCGACGGTGGCCGAAAAGAGCGTCGGCTTCGACCTCTATCTGCCCGGTGTCCCCGGCCCCTTCCGCCGCGCCGACTTCAAGATCAGGGACATGCTGGTGGACGGGAAGCTGGAGTTGTAGGGATTCCTGGTGTCGGCTCCGAGCCGCGTCGCGCGGCGGACCGTTTTCGCGACCTATCCCCCGGTCAAGCTAAAATGAAGCGCGACGATGGCAGCGTTTCTGTACGAGTTTGAATGGGATCCGGACAAGGCTCGGACGAACTTCAGTAAGCATGGGGTGGACTTCGAGCGGGCCGCTGAAGTCTTTCGCGATCCGCTGGCTCTTACGATTCCAGACGATGAACACAGCGTCGCTGAAGTCAGGTGGATTACGATAGGGAAAGATACACATGGTCAGTATGTGCTCGCGATTCACACGGTCGAGCAGGTTGACGACAAGACTGGACGTATCCGTGTGATTTCGGCTCGGCGGCCAACGAAGGCGGAAGTTCGCGACTATGAGGAATATCAATGAAGCCTGAATACGATTTTTCTAAGGGCGAACGCGGAAAATTCTTCCAGCCGGATGCCGAGTTGCGCTTACCGGTCTATTTGGACGCTGATGTTCAGCGTTACCTCACAGAAAGAGCAGCCGACAAGGGCGTTCCTCTCGGCGAGCTGGTCAACGGCCTGCTGAAACGCGAAATCCAGATCATCGAGTCAGTGAAATAGCTAATCGTTCGAACACAAGTTGGTAAATCCTCGATAGATTATCAGCGCCGGACCTTCTCCATCATCCCCAGATCGAAAAGCCAGACCTCACCGCGAACGGGAGTCATTCTCCTTGGCGTCAAGCATCGCGAAGATACTATCGTGAGTTACCAGATCTCCGATGCCATCTTTCTTCAACTCTCGTCCCCTAATGCGTTGCTGTGAGGTCAAGCCATTCGACCTCAAACTCCGCGAGTATGCCCCGAGCTTTCGGCGGCTGGTTGGGTCTAACTCGAAAAGCGGCTCGGGCCCCTCCGTAGATGGTAAGCGAATCGATAACCGAGTCGAGCGCCGCAGTCAATTCAACGTAGCGCGCATTCTGCTCAGGCAAAGCGGGATGGGTAGAGCTAGGGACTTCACCTCGATGGAATGCGCCCTCCCAGTTGCGCCATATTGTCTCCCCTTCCAGCGCTAGATTCAGCGCTTCAGTAGCGAGCCGCTTCAATGTGAAATACTCGGCCCAATCATCCGCACCTTCGTCCCATTCACAACTGAAGTAGCAAGGCTCGCCCCGCACGTCCGCGATCCCTGAGCGGGGACCGTCGTAATAGTCCCACACGGAATAGACAGTTTCAAACAGTTTCAAACACAAGAGTTGAGGCCTAATTCGGTGCAGAACCCAAGCCTGTAAAGTTTATCGCATAGGAGAACTGCGCACGCAAAGCCGCCCAGTGTAAACCTATCCGCCGTTCCTGTCGGCTTCCGGGAAGCTGCGGGGCGGGTCAACTTTAGAGTTGCCTTGCTTATCCCTGCCGCCCGTTTCCGGCCCAGGCTGGCCGTCTGCTATACTGATCTTTGGTTCCTAGCCTTGGCGCCTTCGCTGGTTGCGTTGCGCGCGTCTAGAAGGAAAACAGATGCCGAAACGTACATTTCAGCCGAACAATCGTAAGCGCGCAAAAACACACGGGTTCCGTGCGCGCATGAAGAGCAAGGACGGGCGCGCTGTGTTGGCTCGGCGCCGCGCTCGCGGACGCCACAAGCTCACCGTCAGCGACGAGAGAGCCGTTCGGGCCGCGCACGCTTAGCCCCTCCTGCGGCAGTGCGCTCACGTTTCCGCCCACGAGCCGGGTTCTGCGCACCGCCGAGTTCCGAATTGCGTATGACCATGGTATCCGCGTTTCCGGTCCCCTGTTTGCCGCGTTTTGCGTGGCCAAAAAGGATCTCGAACGGGCCAGCGCGCGCTTGGGTCTTACCGTACCGCGTGCCGTTGGCGGAGCCGTTGTACGCAATCGCATCAAGCGCCGCTTCCGCGAAATTTTCCGGCTGCGCCGCGCCGAACTCGGGACACAGTGGGACATCGTTCTCAACGTCCGCCGCGTGGCGGCAACTGCCACCTACGCCGAGTTTGAACGGGCCTTCCAAAAGGTGATCGAGAAATGCGGATCTTAATTGCGGGCCTGCTTCGTCTTTATAAGCGATGGATCTCGCCATGCCTGCCGTCCGCTTGCCGCTTTCATCCAACGTGTTCGGAATACATGCTGGAAGCCGTGGAAACGCATGGCGCCGCGCGCGGTGTCTGGATGGGCTTGCTGCGTCTGTTGCGCTGCCACCCGTTTCGTGCCGGAGGGTTTGATCCAGTCCGCTAAGGGGCCGTTACCGCAAACGACGCTATGAAAAAAGAACTCTCCATGGAAACGCGGTTGCTGATCGCGTTCGTGCTGATGGGACTGGTGCTGCTGGTGAGCCAGTACTTCATCAAACCCGCGCCAGCGCCGGCTAACAAGTCCGGGGTGGCGAAAAGCGAGCCCGACAAGAGCGGAGGCGAAAAATCAGAGGCCGTGATTCCGTCGCCCGCTCAACAGAGGGCGGCCGCAGTCTCCGGCGCAGTTTCCGGCGAATTGAAAGCCGAGAGCGAACAGACCGTCACCGTGGACACGCAGCGCTTTCACGTGGTTTTCTCTAACCGCGGCGCGGTGGTGCGTAGCTGGGTTCTCAAGGATTACAAAGATGGTGCGGGCAAGCCGTTGGATCTGGTGTACCAGCCGGCATTGAATCGCGTGTCCGCCCCTTTTGCGATCGCCATCAAAGGCCAGACGCTGGCCACGGACCCCAATACGGCCCTGTTTCAGGCACAGCAAGCCGACGGCGGATTGACGGCTACCTTCGAATTCTCCGATGGGCGCGCGTTGACCAAGAAATCTTTCCGTTTCGAGCAAAATAGCTATCTGGTGGGAGTCACCTCGGAAGTCACGCAGAATGGGACGGCGGTCCCGCACTCACTCACCTGGCGCGGAGGCTTTGGCGACGCCACAATCACGAACCCGGTATCGGTGCAGCATATCAGTTATTTCGATTTACCCAACAATAAGTTGCAGAGCAAGCAGGCCAGCGATGCCAAGGATGGCCCGGTTAGCGCGGGCGGGCAATTCTCTTTTGTTGGAATCGAAGATAGCTACTTTGCCACGGCGTTTTTACCCGGGGACGGTGTTTCCAGCGAACAAACCACCTATGCCGATCCCGTACCGGGAGCGGATGGCAAGGACGAAAAGCGTGTCGGTTTTGGTGTGGGTGGCGCGGGACTAAACAGCTTCTCTTTATTTGTCGGGCCGAAGGATACCGACCTTCTGAAGTCGGTCAACCCAAAGCTGGCCGACATGGTGGATTGGGGCTGGTTTGGCTTCATCGCCCGGCCTCTTTTCGCGGCGCTCAACTGGACCAACGATAACTTTGTTCACAATTACGGCTGGGCCATTGTGCTGGTGACGGTGGCGATCAACATTTTGTTGTTCCCGCTCAAGATTACCAGTATCAAGTCATCCAAGAAGATGCAGGTGTTGCAGCCGCAGATCAAAGCCATTAACGATCGCTTTAAGGGGCTGTCGCTCAAAGATCCGCGCAAGAACGAACAGAACCAGGAAATCATGGATCTGTATAAGAAACACGGCGTGAATCCCGTGGGCGGCTGTTTGCCGATGGTCTTGCAGATGCCTTTCCTGTTCGCGTTTTACAAGGTGCTGAGCGTCTCCATCGAAATGCGTGGCGCAAGCTGGTTCTGGGTGCCGGATCTGTCGCAGCCGGAGACGCTCGCCATTAAAGTGCTTCCCGTGCTGCTGGTGATCACGCAGTTTGCGATGCAGAAGATGACACCCAGCCCCGGTGTTGATCCCGCGCAGCAAAAGATGATGATGTTCATGCCGTTGATGTTCGGCTATATGTTCTACTGGGCCTCGGCGGGACTGGTACTATACTGGTTAACCGGCAATATCGTGGGCATTCTCCAGCAGTGGGTGCTGAACAAAGTCACGTCCACACCGGCAGTCGAGCCGCCCAAGACGGCTTCCACCAAGAAGGGCAGGAACTGAATTTGGCGCAAAAAAACTATACCGTCGCTGAAGCGGGACCCCGCATCGAAAAGTTTCTAAATCACGTCAGGGAATTGGCTGGATTCTCGCTGGCATATACGGTGAGTGAAGGGGAAACTCCGCATCCGGATTTCGAAAACCCCGACATTATGGTTCGCTTCGCGGGTGATGACGTTGACCTGCTTTTGCAAAACAAGGCCGAGTTGCTGCTGGCCTTGGAGCACTTGACCATGGAAGCGATCGGCGTGGCGCCGGAAGATCATTCCAAAATCTGCTTTGACGCCAATGACCGCCGGGTGCTGCGCATCAGCGAACTGCGCATGAGCGCGCAGGCCGCCGCCGAGCGTGTGCGGAAGTCGCGCATGCCGTTTCATTTCAGCCCGATGAACAGCCGCGAGCGGCGTATTTTGCACCTGGCTCTTCGCGACGAAGCCGACGTGCGCAGCGAAAGCGTGGGCGAAGGCCCGATCCGCCAGGTGGTGATCGTTCCCGCCGACATGAAGACGTTGCCCGAGCCCGTGATTCCGCCGCGTCCGCGCCCGGAAGCGGATTCGGGACGCCCCGGATTCCGTGATCGTGGCCGTGGGGGAAGAGACGGCGACCGCCGCGGCGGACCTGGCGGCGGCTCTCGCGGACCGCGCCGCGATCATCGTCAATAAAATCGGTGAACCTGCACGACACCATCGCCGCGGTTTCCACGCCGCCCGGGCGAGGTGGCATCGGTATCATGCGCCTGTCCGGCGCTGACGCGCGCGCCGTTGCGGAAAAGATTCTGCGCTTTCCGCAACCAATGGAATGGAAACCTTGGCATGCGACACTGGCCGAGCTTCCCGATGCCGAAGGCCACGCCGTGGACCAGGTGGTGGTTACTTACTTCGCCGCGCCGCGTTCCTATACGACCGAAGACGTGATCGAGATTTCTTGTCATGGCTCGCCGGTCGTCCTGCGGTTCGCGCTCGAACGCGCTTGCGCCGCCGGGGCTAGACTCGCCGAGCCGGGCGAGTTCACATTGCGCGCGTATCTGAAGGGCCGCATCGACCTGCCGCGCGCGGAAGCCATCCGTGATTTAATCGACGCCACGACACTCTATCAGGCGCGCATCGCGGCACAACAGGCCGAAGGATCGGTCTCGCGGCGCCTCCAGCCGGTAAAGGAGCAGTTGCTCGAATTGATCGCCCTGCTTGAAGCGGGCATTGACTTCGCCGAAGACGACATCAGCGTCGCACCGTCCGAGGAGATCCAGCGGCGGATCGAACCTGTGCTGGCGGCCGTGCTCGTGTTGATCGCGAGCTTCGCCTACGGAAAACTGGTGCGTGAAGGTTTTACACTGGCCATCGCGGGACGCCCGAACGTAGGCAAAAGCAGTTTATTCAATCGTCTACTGGAGCAGGACCGGGCGATCGTGACAGACATCCCCGGCACCACGCGAGATTTGGTCTCCGAGACCGCGTCGCTCGAAGGAATCCCTGTGCGCTTCGTGGACACGGCGGGCATTCGCGAAGGGCAGGATGTAGTGGAGAAGCTGGGCATCGAGCGCAGCTACCAGGCCATGGCCGATGCGGATCTGACGCTGGTGGTGGTTGACCTCTCCACGCCTCTCACCGATGACGACCGGCGGCTGATCGAGAAAGCCCAGGGGCAGGGCAGGAGCCTGATCGCAGGGAACAAGTGCGACTTGCCGATGAAGGCGGATGTGCCCGGTGCGTTTCCAGTCTCCGCGCTCACCGGCGAAGGCATAGCGGAATTGCGGCGCGCGGCAGTAAATGTACTGGCTCCGCGCGGGCGTCTCGAACAAGAAGGCGGATTCATCACCAACTTGCGGCACGAGCAACTGTTACAGGAAGCGCGCGAGGCGTTGGAACAGGCCCAACAAGCGACAGGCCACGGGCTTCCGCACGAGATGTTGCTGTTGGATTTGTACGCCGCGCTGCGGCCGATTGATGGTATCACCGGTGCGACCACCGTGGATGACATCCTGAATCGCATCTTCTCCACGTTCTGTATTGGTAAGTAGCATATTGCAAGTAAGCATGAAGCGCGAGTCTGAGTTGCGGGCGATGTTCGCGTTGGCCGCGCCTCTTGTCCTTTCCGAGCTGGGCTGGATGGCGATGGGCATTGTGGACACGATGTTCGTGGGCCGCGTGAGCGCGGAGGCGATTGGCGCCGTCAGCCTGGGAACATCGATCTTTTATACCGTCGCGATCTTCGCGGCGGGTTTGTTGCTGGGGCTCGACACGTTGGTTTCACAGTCGTTCGGCGCGGGCGATCTGGACGACTGCCACCACTCGTTGATCAACGGCCTATGGCTCGCGTTGCTGCTGATTCCTTGCGTCATGACCGCCGTGTGGCTGCTTCCGCTGGTGATGGCATTGTGGGGCGTCAACCCGCGGGTACTGCGGGAAGCCGTTCCCTATATGCGCGCGCTGAACTGGAGCACGCCGCCTTTGCTGTTGTTTTTCGCGCTACGCCGTTATCTGCAATCCACGGGGAGAGTGCGTCCGATTTTGATCACGTTGGTGGCGGCGAACGCGGTCAATGCGTTCTGCAACTGGATTTTTGTATTCGGCAATGGGGGTGCGCCGCGCCTGGGAGCGGAAGGCGCGGGGTGGTCGACGTGCTTCGCGCGAGTGTTCATGCTGATTTCGCTGCTGGTTGTGATTGTGCGCCATGATCGCAAGGCGTTTGCCGGTTCCTGGCGTCCGGACTTCGACCGCATCCGCGCGCTGTTGAAACTCGGGTTACCCGCGGCCGGGCAAATCGGCCTGGAAACATCGGTGTTCGCGACGGTGACCGTGATGATCGGCAAGCTCAGCGCGAGCGTGCTGGCCGGCCATCAGATCGCTCTGACCGTGGTCAGCACCACTTTCATGATGCCCCTGGGAATCAGTTCGGCTGCTGCTGTCCGCGTCGGACACGCCATCGGGCGGCGCGATGGGGAGAGTGCGGTTCGGTCCGGTTGGACGGCGCTGAAGCTGGGTGCCGGCGCCATGTCGATGGCCGCGCTGTGTTTGCTGATCTTCCCGCAAGTCATCGCGCGGCTCTTTACTCCGGAAGCGGCGATCATCGCTGCCGCGGCGCCTCTGTTGCGGGTCGCCGCGTTCTTTCAGCTTTTCGATGGATTGCAAGTCACGGCGACAGGGGCGTTGCGCGGAGCGGGCGACACGCGTACACCGATGTTCTGTCACTTCGCGGGTTATTGGATTATCGGATTGCCCCTCGGCGCGCTGCTGTGTTTCCGGCACTCGCTGGGTGCCGTTGGGCTGTGGGCAGGCCTATCCACAGGTTTAATCTTGATCGGCATCGTGCTGCTCTGGTTCTGGCGCCGCACTGCGAAAACGTTGACGCGGATGCTACAATGAAAAAACTCACCTGTTGATCCCGGCCAGGTAGCTCAGTTGGTAGAGCGCAGCCCTGAAAAGGCTGGCGTCGGCGGTTCAATTCCGTCCCTGGCCACCACACTCTAAAGCAGTTAGCGGCGGCCAAGTGCCATCTATGATCACGCGAACGCCTACACGATTCCTACACGATTCCTTCTTTCCACTTTCCTCCAAAAATAAGGGCATTTCCGTCCGCAGCCGAAGCTCGAATCGCCGTAGGCGACTCACTCCGAGCCGATACGGAACATTCGCCCCTTCATGTAACCGCGATGCTCAACTATGTAGCGGGCCTTCTAGCGATTGGATTTAGGGCTACTGGCTTTTAATCCTCGAAACGCAATGCAACACGGAGCGCCCGGGTCGGCAATGAACGTCGCATCATACAATAGAAGCCTCGGGCATGGAAGCCCCAGGCAGTCGAAAGCTCAGGCAGGCGGAGAGAGGCACATGGCAAGCGGAAAATTTGCGGGAACATATTTTTTCTTGGCGCTGTCACTTGGGTTCGCCCTATCGACTGCCCATGCGCAGTCAAGTCTGGCGACGGACATTAAGGCATCGGAAATTCAGGCCGTGGTGGACGCACCGACAGGCGGTACGGACCGGCAAATCAAGGTCGTCGATGTGGGCACGCATAACGTGGCCGTGGGCGTGCTTCGCCGCGGTAAGACCAGCCCGGGGGCGCCTGTCCCGGCGATCAACCACATCGAGGTGACCGAGGTGTACTACGTGGTCTCCGGCAGCGGGACGCTTCTCACGGGTGGCACCGTGGATAACGCCCGGCCGACCCCGCCGGAGAGTGAAATCGTTAAGGTCGCGGTCGGCCCGAGCAACAACGCCGTATTTCGCGAGCCGGCGCAGAAGCGGAAGGTGCAAGCCGGGGATATGGTCATTATTCCGGCAGGCGTCTACCACGGATTCACGGACGTGACGGATCACATCGAATACGTCTCCGTCCGCTCAGATCCCAAGCGTGTCTTGCCTGCCGGTTTTGTGAGTCCGGCCCTCAAGTCCGCCAAGTAAGGGAGATAGGCGGATCACGGCGGGCCAGCGGCGCGTGAAGCCTTCCTCGGGCCATTGCGCGCGGCGTCGACGCCCATCTTCGAGCCGTAGTTCGGCAGGCCGCCGGCGTGATCGAGCGAATTGATGGTCCAGGTGACGAACTGCCCGATCGCGACGGGCCGATTATCGCGGCTGGCATCTGCTTTCAAGACAATTCTGTGCGGTGAATCAATGAGCGCTATATCGCTACAGTTACCAGCGCAGGCACGACAGTGGATAAACCGAAATGCCAGTGAATAAACGAGGAGGGCCGAGGCTGACGCGGCCACTCTCCTCAATTCTGCTCGTAATAACCCCCGCTTGCGCCACTTGGTCCGCTTTCCATTGCGCAGTGGCCCGACGAAACCTGACGATCAACCACTTCCGGCCGTCCGAATGCGCGGCGCAGTATGCGAGAACCTCCGGTACCACGGCGTCTTGCTCGCCCATGTTTTCGCGCGCCAGGAGACTGTGGTCGTAATAGTCGAGAGCCCCGCGACTCCATCCGGGACTAAGCAGCAAGGTATCGCCAGGGGCGCTGTTCTGGGCCAAGAACGCGGCGACGCCTCTCCAATCTTCGTACTCAAAGAAGCCGACCGGTGCACCCGCAACCACGGATGTGCCGGCGGCCAGGTTCATGACCATGATCGCGGCAAGCACGAGCTTCCCGAGCCTGCCGAACGGAGCCTCTAAGGCTGCAGCCGCAACCAGACAAGCGATCGGAAAGATTCCTGATCCGTACCGATACTCCGTGAAATCCAGGGTCGCGTGCGTAAACAGGGAGATGCCGATGAGCGGCAGCGCGATCAGTGAGACGAGAAACGCCAACAGACGTTTATCCCCCAAGAGTAGTGTCACAGCTCCGGTAGCCTGCAGAACCGGCCACGTGAAAAATGCGGCCGGAGGACAGAGTGTAAGAAATCCGGCGTAGGTAACCAATAAGACCCAGCTCAGGTTCCCGTCCGCGAGACGCTGGAACACTATGGGGAACCGCTGCCCTCCGTTGAGCAGGAAAATAACAACCCACGAAAACCATAGCAGGAATACCAACGCCATAGCTTTATACAGGCGCGGCTGGATGGACCATCGCGGTGAACGTTTCCAGGCGACGCCGGCCAATAAGTGCGAGCCGATGTGGAACACAAACAGCGAGTGGCAGGCAAGGCCGCCCGCCGCGGAGACGATGTAGAGTGCCCAATCCTTGGCGCGATCCGAACCTAGTTCTCTGACCGCCTAAAGATATTCCTAATAAACATTTCTGATCGAGAATGTTGTGCCGTATACTTGGGTATGGCACGCCCACCCAAGCCGTTCCACTTGAAAGCTCAAGACAGGAAAGAGTTGAAGCGGATGCTGAGCGGAGGCATCCAGCAAGTGCGGGTGGTGCTACGGGCACTGACGT
>CAMAVI010000045.1 GCA_945861625.1 Candidatus Sulfopaludibacter sp. SbA3 | reverse complement strand
GCATCACCGGCGCTGAGATCTTGGCATAGGCGATGAGGAGATTTGTATGCGCATTCGAAATGTGTTGGTGACGGTGGCCGCCGCGGCCGCGGGTGTGTACTTCGCGGCAGGACCCGGTGTTCTGCACAGCCAGACCAACGGTCCGGCGCTGGCCGGCCAGGTGTCGTCCGCCGAAGAAGGCAACATGGAAGGCGTGCTGGTCACGGCCAAGAAGACCGGCTCGGTGATCAACATTACCGTGGTCAGCGACGCGAAGGGACGCTACAGTTTCCCGCGCACCAAGCTGGAGCCGGGTTCCTACACGATCAAGACCCGCGCCGTGGGCTACGATCTCGACGATCCCGGCGCGATCGAAGTCGGCTCAGCCAAGGCCGCGACGGCGGACTTTAAGCTGCACAAGACGCAGAACCTCGCCGCGCAACTCACCAACTCCGAGTGGCTGCAGAGCATGCCCAATGACGACAAGGAAAAGGACTTTCTGCTGAACTGCGTGCAATGCCACACGCTGGAACGCATCCTGCGCTCCAAGCACACCGAAGAGGAGTTCATGAAGGTGATGCAGCGGATGGGATCGTACGCCAACCAGTCCTTCCCGCTGCACATCCAGAAGCGCATGGCGACGCGTTTGCTGGAAGTGCGCGGCGAAGAATTGCAAAAGACCCGCGGGCGGATGGCGTCTCTGATGGCCTCGAGCAACCTGAGCGGTGGAGCCACCTGGCCCTACGAGTTCAAGACCAATCCGCGCCCCAAGGGGACCAACACCAACGTCATCATCACCGAGTACGATCTGCCGCGCAAGATCATCGAGCCGCATGACGTGATCCTGGATAAAGACGGCATGGTCTGGTATTCGAGCTTCGGCGAACAGGCCGTGGGCCGCATGGATCCGGTGACGGGCGCGCTCAAGGAATTCAACATTCCCGTTCAGAAGCCGGGCTGGCCCATGGGCGAGCTCGGATTGCAGCAGGATCGCGAGGGGAACATCTGGTTCGGCATGACCTATCAGGCGGGCCTGGCGAAGTTCGACCGCAAGACCGAAGAGTTCACCATCCTGCACCCGCCGGATGAATACAACAAGGACATGACCCAGATCAACATGGCGGGCCCGCAGTCGAGCCATGTGGACGGCAAGGTGTGGTCGCAGAACAACGGCTTTGCGGTGATGCACCGCTACGATCTGGCCACGGGCAAGATCGATACTTTCGCGCCTTTCAAAGACTCCAAGGTTGGCGAGAATCACAACATCTACGACATCATCCCCGACGCCAAGAACAACCTGTACTTCACCGATTTCGCCAACGAGCACATTGGGTATCTGGATGCCGGTACGGGCAAGGTGCAGACGTGGGCGACGCCGACCAAGAACTCCGCGCCGCGCCGCGGACAGATCGACAGGGATGGCAACATCTGGTTCGGCGAGTATCACGGCAACAAGATCGGCTTCTTCGACACCAAGGCCAAGACCTTCAAGGAGTGGGCTCCGCCCACGCCGTGGAGCGCTCCGTATGACGCGATCATGGATAAGACCGGCCATGTGTGGACCGGTTCGATGACCAGCGACCGCGTGGTGCGCCTGGACCCCAAGACCGGCAAGATGGATGAGTACATGCTGCCGCGCTCCACCAATATCCGCCGCGTGTTCGTCGACGAGCGCGGGCCCAAGCCAATCCTGTGGATCGGCAGCAACCACGGCGCGTCCATCGTGAAGGTAGAGCCGCTGGATTAGCTACGACGAGCAAGACCGACACTCCTTGCAGTCCATGGCGAGAAACTGCGGCTCGTTGTCGGAAATGATCCGCGGCCTGGCTTCCGGATACTGCTCCTGGACCGCTCCAGAATGATCTTTACCTGAATCCACGCCGGCCGCACAGATTTAGATCACTACCCGAAGGTCGCCGCGCGGGGCGGGTACGCATGCACCTGTTGCAAGCTGAAGCTTGCTCCACCACTTGCTCCGCAACTACACCAGGTTCGGGATCTTGATGATCTTCTTCTGGATGGCGTACTGCACCAGTTGCGCCTTATTGTGAATGTCCAGCTTGCGCATCAGGTTGAACTTGTGCGCTTCCACGGTCTTCACGCTGAGGTTCAGGTCGCAGGCGATCTCTTTCACCGAGTTGCCTTCGGCCAGCATCTTCAGCACTTCGCGCTCGCGCGTGGTGAGCGTGGCAAAACGCGGCAGGCGGTTGGCCGACTTGATCCGGCTGCGGAAGTCGTCCACCAGTTGCGAAAGCATGCGTGGGCTCAGGTAGCTGCCGCCGCGGCAGATATCCCGCACCGCCGCTACCAGTTGCTGGCTGGGGCTGTCCTTGAGCACGTAGCCGCTGGCGCCCACTTCCATGCCCTCGACGAGATAATCTTCGTCGTCGTACATGGTGAGGAACAGCACTTTGGTCTCGGGCCGGTTCTTCTTGATCTGGCGCGTGGCTTCAAAGCTGCTCAGCCCGGGCATGCCGATGTCCATGAGCACCACGTCGGGGCGCGCTTCATTGGCTTTATCGACGGCCTCGCCGCCGTTAGACGCTTCACCAACCACTTCCATATCGGCTTCCGAGGAAATCAGCGTCCGGATTCCCTGGCGGAAAAGTGTATGATCGTCCGCCAGCATGATTCGAATTTTCGCCATAATGTGTGCCCGTCTCCGTTATTGTTCTTACCGCGCCCGTAAGCGAACGCCTTACTCTCTACTTAGCTATCGGCAGTTCGATGGAAATCTTTGTACCAGTCCTAGGTCCCTCTGTACGGCTGTCGACCTGGAACGCACCACCCAGCAGCGCCACTCGTTCCCGCATTCCCGCCAATCCAAAGGATTCGCTCTTTTGAAAAGCTGCCTCAACATTGAAACCAACTCCGTTATCTTGAACAATCAGCTTCAGAAATCCATCGGTAGAAGCCAGGGAAATGTTTACAAGGGTAGCCGCGGCATGCTTGCCGATGTTGTTAAAGCATTCCTGCACTAAGCGATAAGCGATTACTTCCGTCTGTTGCGGAAGTACCCCCATCTTGTTCAGTTGCAGCTTCACGCGGCAGGAATGCAGCCGCTGGAAGCGATTGATCAATTGCCGCAAGGCCGCGCCCAGTCCAAGCTGCTCCAGCACCGCGGGACTCAGCGCGGCAATGAGCCGCCGCATCTCCAAAATCGTGCGTTCGGTCAAATCCCGGGCGTCGCCCAGTTTGTCCCGCCACTCGCGTTCGCTTTCGGGCAGCGCCTGTTCCAAGAGTTCAAGTTGCAGGCGGATGCACAACAAGCTTTGCCCCGCCTCGTCGTGCAGCTCACGGCTGATCCGGCGGCGCTCCATTTCCTCGACGTGCAACATGTGCTCCGCGAGACTGCGCACCTGTTCTTCGCGATGCGCCAGATCTTCCATGAGCCGGGCTTTCTCGGCCGCCATCAGACAGCGCTCGGCCGCCGCCGCCAGCAGCTCCTGCTCGCGGGGCAGCCACTCATACGCTTTGGAAAAGCCGAATTGCATGACGCCCGCGGTACGTCCGTCCGCTGCCAGGGGAATCGACCAGCAAGATTGGTACCGGTCGCTCCACTTTTCGTCCAGTACACCGGCAGCCGGCCTTCCATTTCCGTTCAAATAGTGCGGTTTGGAAAGCTTCCGCACCAGCCCGGGGCGGTTGGCGATCGTGATATCAGCCGGCTTCGGAGTCCCTGCCTTCAGCACCCACGCGGAACCATCTTCGTTCAACAGATACAGCCGCCCGGCGTCGGCCTTGCACACTTGCACCAGGGATTCCAGAAAGCGGCGCAGCAGTTCCTCAAGATTGCGGGATTCCAGCTCAATGCGGAACAGCTCGTAGAACGCCTGGGTTTCCGCTTCGCGGACTTGGTAATAAGCGTTGTTCAGCGTCAGGATGACGCAAAAGTGCAACTGCTCGCGCACCCACTGAAAGTTGGCATGCTCGCCGGGCGACCAGACGGCCAGCATTGGCGCCAGCAGCTTGTCGTATTCCTGCAACGCTTCCAGAATCGAACTGGGGGGCAGGTTCAACTTCGCCAGCCGGCGGCCGTTGTATTCCACCTGCTCGATGAAGTGCAGCGGGGCTTTGCCGCGAGACAGTATGCGGGCCGCCGCGCCCGGAGTGATCTGGGCCAGCGCCAGCCTCTGCTTGGGTTCGAACTGGAGCTCGCGCAGACGGCTCAGAAACCGGCGATCGATCTGATCGGCATGCGGCTGCAGCAGAACCGCCAACCGGTGCAAATGGACCCGTAGCTGGTCACTGAGTACATCCGCCGCATCGGCTAGTTCGGGGGAAAGTTGCGCAGTCTGCACTGAATGCTGAATCGGCCGGTTAAGGCCGCCGCTTTAGTACCCTCCCGCCGGCACGGAGCTAGGAGGATAATAGGAGAACCATGAGACGGGCTCTGCTGGCGTGCGTCCTGTTGGCTGTGGCGGGGAGCCGCGCCACGGCTCAAATGACGCCGTATTCGCTGCAAGTGCAGACCGGACCGGGTGTGGTGGTATTCACTTTTTCCGTCCGCGGCAACCAGGTGCGCGCCTATGTCCCCGACGATGTGGCTCCCGGGGAGCATTTTTCCGGCGCCCTGGAGGGACCTCCTAATTTCGTGTTGGAACTGGGGAGCCAGCGCGCGCGGGTGGGCGAGCGGGATTACACCTGGATCATGCCTGCGGTGAAACCGGGCGAATTCGTGCCGCTGGTCCTCAGGGATTTCAAGGGCCAGGAGCTGGGCCGGGCCTCCGTGCAGGCCGCCGCGCCGCAGCCGCAACAAGCCGCCTATCGCTTTCCGAAATTTGTCCAGGCCGGACACGCGGCTCCCATCCTGGGGCCGTTTGATGGAGATTCCGACAGCACGGCGATGCTGATTGGCGGAGAACCGGCGCGCGTGCTGGCCGAATCTTTGCACAAAGCGGTTGTCCGCGCCCCCGAACACGCTGTCGGCCAGGTGCCTTACGCGTTACAGGAAGGCTCCGCGGAACAGAAAGGGGATCTGCGCGCGCTCGATATCAAGACTACCCCGCGGAGCAACGCCAAGATAACCGTGGCCGTCCAGGGCCTGGGAGGGCTTTCGGATGAAGTCGCGCTGCGCCTGGAAACCGATTACATCTTTATTCATCCTGGCGACGTGAATCCGGAAGGCGCGTTTGAAACACAGGTTGTGCTGTGGGGAATGGACCAAAATGTTTCCGCGCGGCAGGCGCGGCTGGTGTTCGCGCAGACGCCGCGTGACGAAGTAGGCCTGATTCTCCGTGAGCCCAATAAGGACCGGCGCGCCGACCCCGCCCAACAACACATGACGGCGCTGAAGAAGCTGGACTTCGATCCGTTCCCAGCCCTGGAAAGTTACCTGGCGGATTTCGACATTGGCAACGATTCGGCCTACGCCATGCTGGCTTTGGATGAGGAACGGGCCATGCGCGCGCTTCTCGCTTCGATGCCCCGCTCCGGGGCGAATATCGAGCGCCTGGGCCTGATCTGGTTTGTCCGTCACTATTCTCCCGAAGCCAAGAGTCCGGCCCGTTCGGATGCGCACGCGGCGGCTTTGCGGATTTTGGCGGTTCCCGGCACCGCCTCGGAAACAGTGGAATTGGCGGTGCACACGCTGGGCCTAAGCGGAAGTACCGAAGATCTCCCGCTCTTGGAGCAGCGCTTTCGCTCCGGCGGTGTGTGGGCCGGCGGACGCAGGATTCAGGATGCCAGCGAAGCGGCCATGGCGCGCTTGGGCTCCGCCTCTCATCTGGAAAAGATTCGCGAAGAGCTGAGTAAGCCTGTTCCGGATCAATTGACTCCGCAGCAAGCCATGTTCCTGAGCCAATTGTTGGATAAAGCCGGATTCGCGGCACGGCAGGAATTGCTTCCCGCCGTCTGCCCCCACCTGTCCGATCCCGCCGCTTTTGAGATCGACGTTACCTGGGACCCCAAGCCGCGCGCCATGGCCGCCGTGCGCGCCATAGCGACGCACACCACGCCGATCAGCATTGCGCCCCGCAAGAGCATCGACGAGTGGAAGGACTACTGCCGGCAGACTCAGTAGCGCGCGGGTTAGTTTGCTCCAGGGGCGGCGCGGCCGCCGGTCGACCACAAGGCTTGGCTGGGCACAAGAAAGATCGATACCGCGCATAACGCCGCCGCCATCAATGTGACGAAGGTGCGGACCGGCGACGTGAGTCTCTTCAGGCGCCAGCCTTCGGGAATCGCGAGATCACACAGTGCCGCCGCATAGAACAGCACCTGGGCGGTGATGGCTGCGCCACGCCACGGCTCGGGCAGAAATGGAGTGAGCCCGGCCAGGCCCAACAGCGCAAACGGAAGCAGCAGGCGCGCAAACTTGTACGACACAAAGTGAAACCACATCCGGTTGCCGGGTCCGAGCAGTTGCGGATAGGCGCGCAGGATCTGGTAGTTCCCCGCCAGCGTGCGCACCTTGCGCCGGAACTCCGAACGCAACCCGGTGGGATAGTCGAACATGCGCGCCCGTGGGTCCACGATCAGACGATACCCTCGGAAAAAGGCGCCCAGCGGCAGGTGCATGTCATCGAGCAGCGTGTCTTCAGGCAACGGCGCCGCGAGCGAACGGCGGATCGCGTAATAAGCTCCTGTCGCGCCGAAAATGGAATCAATGGCGCTGAGACGCAGGCGAATGGCGAGTTCATAACGCCAATACAAACCCACGTTGGCTTCTTCCCGCGATGGCCCTTGCAGGATGGTGAGCTCACCGCTCACCGCGCCGACACTCGCATCAGCGAAGTTTTCCACCAGCAGGCGAAGGCTCTCGGGAGCCAGGGTCTGCCGCACATCGGTGAAAACCAGGATCTCGCCGTGCGCCCGCGCCATACCGGCGTTCAGAGCCGCGGCTTTGCCACAGCGCGGCAGTTCGATGAGTGTCACATGTTCGGAAGCGAACCGGCGGGCAATAGCGGCGGTGTTGTCGGTTGAGCCATCGGAGATCACCAACACTTCCATCTTGGCGCCCGGATACTCCAGCCCGAGAATGGAGCGCAGCTTGTTTTCCAGGTACGCCTCGCCATTGTGCACGGCAAGAAGAATCGATACCGGGGGCTCCATCGGCTTCCGCTGCACGGGCTTGCCGCGGCGCGCCCAGCAAGCCAGCAAGAACGGATAGCCGGCCAGGACGTAGACAATCCATGTGGCCACGGACGCGAACACCGGCAGCGAGAGCATTCAGCACGAATCTAGCACAGTGCTTACTCGCGCAGCGCGTTGCCTATATGCGCTGCCGATATGCGCCGCGATGCGCTCGCTCGCGTGTCCATCGCCGTCCGGATTGTGAATCTTCTGTCTGCGCGCGTATTCGTCGGAGTCATCGAGAAGATCGTTGGCGGCCGTGACGATCTTCCGCGCGTCGGTTCCCACCAGTGTCGCCGTCCCTGCCTCGACGGCTTCTGGCCGTTCGGTCTTGTCCCGCAAAACCAGGATCGGGTTCCCCAGTGAGGGCGCTTCCTCCCGCACGCCGCCTCAATCGGCCAGAATCAAGTACGCGCGGCGAGCCAGATCGCATCGGACTAGGCGTTTGTCTCAGCTATTTTGGAATCGCCGTGATGTAATCGGTGATCCGCTTCAGCTCTTCCGGCTTGAACTTGGTGGGAGGCATCATGGACTCCGGCGAGAACTTGGCCGGATCGGCAAAATGCTGTTCGATCCACGCGCGGTCGCGGCGTTCTCCCACACCGTTAATCGGCGGCCCCAAGTCATCGCCGATGCCATTCAGCTTGTGGCAACTGGCGCAGTCGTTGGCCTGGTAAACCAGAGCTCCCTCCACGGCGCTCCGTGGCGCATTCTCCCATGCGTCAACGGCTTTCTCGCTCCGTTTGGTCACGAAGGTAACCAGCATGTCGACCTGGGCGTCCTTGAGGACGCCGGGCGCCTTCGGGTTGGACTTGACATGTTCGCGGAGCCACTCGGCTGGACGCTTGGAAGGCGCCGCCGACAAATCGGGTCCAACTCCTGGTTTCCCAAACTCGTGACAGCTACCGCACTGCGCCTGGCGGAAGTAGCCAATAGAAGCCAGGTTCCCCGCGGAGACTTCCTGCCACGATTGGACCAGCGACATGTCCATCTCATGCGTCTCCGGTGTGCCAATCACCGCTTTTGCGGTCAGTCCTCCCCAGAAGATCGCTCCCAGGATCACTGCGGCGATCGCGCCCGTGCGCTGCCGCACAAAGGCCATTTTTCCCCTGTCAACGAAAGGAACCAGCAGCAGGGCTACCATTGCCAGCGTGGGGAGGATCACCGCGCCCACGACTTCGAGCGGCCCCTCAAACCACCGCAGGAATTGGAAGAGAAACAGAAAATACCACTCCGGCCGCGGGATGAAGCTGAGATCCGTCGGATCTGCCACATGCCCCAGCGGTACGCGAGCCAGGATCGCCATGCCCATCAGCACGGCGAACCAGACGAAGACGGCCACGGTGTCGATGGCGACTTGCCGCGGATAAAACTTCTTCTTGGGCCGGCCTTCATCGGCGGGAGTGGGCGCCACGCCATGCCGCCGCACCAGATATACGTGCAAGCCAATCAGAAGCATGGTCAGCGGCGGCAACAGCAGGACGTGAGCCGCGTAAAAGCGCGTAAACGTCACTACGCCGATCGCCGTTCCGTCACTCCCCAGCAGCCGCAGCATATAGGGACCCAGACCCGGCGCCAACTCGGCGATTTGCGTGGTGACCACGGTTCCCCAATACGCCCGGTTATCCCAGGGCAGCAGATACCCGCTCAGGCCGTAAGCCAGCGTCAACAGGAGCAGCACGACACCCGACATCCAGGTGGCTTCGCGGGGCTTCTTGTAGGCGCCCCACAGAAACACCTGCACCAGATGCAGCATGACGACAATGATCATGAGGCTGGCGCCCCAATGGTGCATCCCCCGGATCAGAGGCCCGGCCGTCACCTGCGTCATGATGTAGCGCAGACTGTCATAGGCCTCGCCCGGAGTGGGCGCGTAGTTGAGCGACAGCAGAACGCCGGTGAATACCTGGACCAGAAACGCGAACAGGGCCACGCTGCCAAAAACCTGGTGCCAGCCCGAGGACTCAGGAATATCTTCGTAGAGGAAATGCTTGATGGCGGACTCGACGCCGGTTCGCTCTTCGAGCCAATCGAGGACGCTCCGGAACATTACGATCTATGCCTTCAAAATCTTGGAGCCAATGAGCAGCTTGCTGTTCTCCACGCGCACGGCATAGCGGTCCAGGGGGCGCGAAGCCGGCCCTCCAACGACCTTCCCATCAATCGTGAACAGCGACTCATGGCAGGGGCAGACAAAGTGGTTGCGATCTTCCTCCCAGTGGTAAGCGCATCCCAGGTGCGTGCACTGCGGCGAATACGCCACCACGTTTTTATCGTCGGTGCGCACGACCCAAGCAATCACTTTTTCCTTTAAAACACGCCAGCCGTCCACACGGGTCCGCTCAAAAGTGACTTCCTGGGGCTTGCCCACGTTCAACTGGGTGAGATCGGCAACTTCCACAAACGTGCCGCGGTTTTTCGAGACGCCGTTCCATAAGAGATAGATGCCCGCCGGAACCGCCAAGGCCGCTGCAATAGCGGACCCGAGGCTGGCGATGAGCACGGAATAGAAGCTTCTACGCGTATGTGGTGTCATCGAATTAAGAAGCTAGTACCCCATCGCCGCGCCGGGGCGGAAACACCGCTCACCTTGCCCCAACCCATCTGGACAGATCAAACCCGACGTTCAGTCCTCCGATTATACGGGAGGCCCCCCTGCCCCTCTAATGGCCATTTGGCCTGTATAAAAGCAGCCAATTATGGCTACCCGCATCTCATCCCTAGGTTTTCCGAGGGCTCACGTTACAATGGAACATCCGGGCGGGATGCAGCCCGGTGTCTTGTCATACGGGAGTACACCTGCCCCTCTCTTTGCCATTCCTCCTAACGATAACGGCCACTCTGAGCGCGGCAGGGGGCATTTGGCTTACCTCGATTCACGCCTGGTCCCGCCGTCTGGTTGCCTTCAGTGGAGGCCTGTTTGTGGGGATTACGCTTTTTTGGGTGCTTCCGGAAATGGCTTCTTTGTTCCATTGGATCAATGCTTTAGCGTGGATTGGCGGGGGCTGTGCCGTCCTCTGGATGGTGAACCGGTGGGTCTATCCCGTCTGCCCGGCCTGCTCCCATGCTCATGACCACGATCACTGCGTGTCTACCTTGCACGGCTTCGCCCCGCCACTGCTGGTCGCCAGCGCGCTCCACAGCGCCCTGGATGGCTGGAGCGTCGCGGCCGCGAATGGCGCGGCGGGCATTGCGGCACCATTTGTAACCGCAATAGCTATTCATAAGATTCCAGAAGGATTAGCTCTTGGGGTTATCATGCGCGCGGCGGTGAGTTCGCGGGGCGCCGCGTTGGGTTGGTGTGCGCTTGCGGAAGGGGCTACGGTTCTGGGGGCAGCGTCCGAGATGGTCCTGGCGCCTTACCTGGGACCTTGGGCGCTGCGCGCGCTTCTGGCGCTTGCCGGGGGCACCTTCTTATATCTGGGAGGACACGCCGTGCACGGCGAGTTCCGCCGGCGCGGCCTGGCCACAACCCTGTATCCCGCGCTGGCGGGATTTGCCAGCCCTAGTATATTCCGGCTCTTTGGCGGACTCTAGCCCAGGGCTAGCTCTCCGTAACCGGCGGCTTGCGCTTGTGCCAGTCCGTCCGCGCCTGGAAGGCACGGCCGACGCCGATCAGGTGGTTTTCGAAGAAGGCCCGGCCTACCAGTGAAATTCCCACGGGGAGTCCTCCGGCCAATCCACAGGGAAGCGAAATCGCGGGCAAGCCCGCCAGATTCGCCGCCGGGATCAAATCTCCCAGCCCGCGCTTGCCGGCAGCCGGCCTTTCGTCGCCGCTATCCAAGTTGCCGATGGGCGGAGCGCCTTCCATCCTGGACGGCGTCAGCAGCATATCGACATCGTGATACAGCATGTTGCGCAGGGCATCGCGGATGAGGGAACGAATGCGCATGGCTTTGAGATAATCGACTGCCGGAATTTCGAGCGCGGCTCGTAATGCGGCGGCCTGACCGCGGTCTGCCATCATGTCCAGCTTGGGACCGCGGATCAAATCCTCGAAGACCGCGGCCGCTTCCGCGCCGATAACGGTTTCCACCACGGCATCGTAGGGGAAATCCGGAAGCGCTACTTCTTTGAGCTTTACGCCCAGTCCTTTGACGACCTCGAGCGCGGCGCGGAATGCCGCTTGCGTTCCAGGCGCGGCACGTTCAAAATCCACGGGCGCGTAGCCAATGGTGAAATCCGAAACCTGGCGGTCGAACTGGGGCACGTAGGCAAATCGCTTGCGAGCCGAACCGGGATCTTCCTCATCCGCGCCCGCGATCACATGCAGCACGAGGCCGCAGTCTTCCGCCGACCGGCACATGGGCCCGATCTTATCCATGGTCCAGGCCAGCGACATCGCCCCGCGCCGGCTGACCAAACCATACGTGGGCCGTAAACCCGTCACGCCGCAATACGCGGCCGGAGTCAGGATGGAGCCGGAGGTCTCCGAGCCCAACGCGAAACCGGCCAACCCGGCCGCTACCGCCACACCCGAGCCGCTCGACGAGCCGCCGGCCCAGCGCGAGCGATCCCACGGATTCATCGCGGCGCCGGTTGACGAAGCGGCTGCACTAGCGTAGCCGACACCGCCGGCCAGCTCGATCATCGCCAGCTTGCCGATCAGGATGGCGCCCGCGCCATCGAGCTTCGTGATCACGAAGGCGTCTTCTTTGAACTTCTGTCCGGCGAAGGCCCGCGAGCCCCATTCCGTGGGCTGATCTTTGACCGCCAGCAGGTCCTTGGCGCCATAAGGAATCCCCTGCAGCGGACCGCGCGTGCGGCCCCGTTTCAGATCACCGTCTACATCTTTGGCTTTCTTGATCGCGGTATCGCGCAACGAGTGTGCCAGGGCATGATGCGCCGCGCCGATTCTTTCCAGGCGATCGCAGAACGCCCGCGTGAGTTCCACCGCCGAGAACTCCTTGGCGCGCAGCTTCGCCGACAGCTCGCTAATACTCGCGAAGAAGATGTCGCCGGAAGGAAGCGCCATGGCTGGCGCTAAGCCTCGAAACGAAATGCCGGCTCGACCGTTCGCGCCAGCTTCAACGACGCCAGTTGCCGCGCTGCGTCTTGAAACTGCCGGTTCGCGGGAGCGGGCGGCGCACCAGCCTGCGCGGGCGCCTGCGCGTCCACTTTCGGAAGAGGAACAGCCGACAACGCCGCCCAGCCAGCCAGCGCGCGTCGAGTCAGTTTCATACGGCCATTATAGCTTTCACCGTGATCGCTAACGCCCGTTATCGCTCTTCGCCTTCGTCAGCGCTTCCAGCGCGGCGCGCTCCATGACTGCCTTGGGGGCGCTCTCGCCCGTGAAGATCTCGAATTGCCTGACCGCCTGTTCGATGAACATCTCCAGGCCGCTGACGATTTCCGCGCCCTGGCTCTTGGCTTTGCGCAGGAGCATGGTTTCGAGCGGGTTGTACACCATGTCAAAGACCATCTCAGCCGGAATCCGTCCCTGGAAGAAACACTGGTCGACACGCGGGTGCATGCCCAGCGGCGTGGCGTGAACCAGAACGTCAAACTTGCGTGCTTCCGCCTGCTCTCGCGTCAGTAGCTCCGCGCCCGAGGCGCGGGCCAGTACGCGCACGCGATCCACGTTGCGTCCGGTGATGGACAGCTTGGCGCCCGCTTCAGCCAGTGCGTACGCCGCGCCGCGCGCCGCGCCGCCATTTCCCACCACCAGCACGGAAGCTTTCGCCAGTTTGAGCCGCTTGGCCAAAGGCCGCGTGACGCCATCGGCGTCCGTATTAGTGCCGCGCCATTTGCCGGACTTACGCCAGACGGTGTTCACCGCGCCAATGCGCCGCGCCAACGGATCAACATGATCCAGATAGCGTAGAATTTTCTGCTTGTGCGGAAGAGTCACGCTGAAACCGGCCAACGGCATTCTCTCCGCCAGCAGAAAGAAATCCTTGAGTTGGACCGGGTGCACCAGAAACGGCAGATATACGGCATCGATGCGGCGGGCCTGAAACGCGCGATTATGCACGGCCGGCGAAATGGAATGACGCACGGGATCGGCGATCACGCCAAAGATCTTGGCATCGCGCGAGATTTTCTCGACACGATATAAGTTCCGCAGCAACCGCGCCGAGACCTGGCCAGTGGCCGTGCCCGCAGCCGCATTCGGCGCGGCGTAGGTATACAGGCTCCCAAAGCTGGTGGAGAGCACGCGCGTGGGGAAACCGATCTCGCCCATGGCCAGCAGCACCATCTGTGTTCGGGGATGTGCCCGCGCCACATCGAGCAGCTTGCAGTTATCGGAAGGTTTCTTGGCCGTGGTTACAATCTTATAGCCGTCGGCGGGCACGCGCTGCATGCGCCGCAACACAGCTTCGGGCGCCTGCGTGCCGCCGTAGTTGTGATACGACAGGAGCAAATAGGCGCGCGAGCGCAGATTCTCCAGCCGCGGGCCGCATACCTCGGCGCTTTCGATTTCAACGTCCACGGCCTTCGCGCCGGCCGTGATGGCGTCCTCCAGCACGCGGACCTGCTCCTCCACGCTACCGTTGAAGCGCCCCATGTTCTGGTGCCGGCGGCAGGTGGCCAGGATCGTGCAATCGGCGTGCCGGGCCAGGAACTTGCGCATTGCGGCGATGCCCTGTTCCGGCTTCGGCAGGTAGTCGAGGCGGAACTCGAAGAAGCGCTCGCCATCTTCGTATTCGCTGCGGGCGTGCGCGAGCAACGATTCTGCATCGGGAAACCCGAGAGCAATACAAATCCTCGGGAAGGGGGTCCGCGGCGGCATCGGAAGTCAAGACAGCATAACACGTTGGCAAGGACCTTTTCCGGCCGCTTAGGAACGGGCGCTCCGCGGCGGGGGAAAGCCAGTCGGCTCATGCTAAAGTGAAGTTCTCCGGGCGCGTAGCTCAGCTGGTTAGAGCACCTCGTTTACACCGAGGGGGTCCGGGGTTCGAATCCCTGCGCGCCCACCACGAGAAAGCATTATGCCGATCTTCGATTACAAATGCCGCGGCTGCGGCAACAAATTCGAGTTGATTGTTTTGAAAGGAACGGTGGTGGCCTGCCCTTCCTGTCAGAGCGCGGACCTGGAGCAAATGCTCTCCGCCTTTTCGGTGAGCACGGACGAGATGAGCCGGGCTCGGGTGAAGAAAGCGCGCGCGCGTTACATCGCCAGCAAGGACGTAAAAGACAAGCACGTCGCGGAAGCCGAGGACATTCGCGAGCACATGGGCGAAATTCCGCCGCCACCGCCGCCGAAGAAAAGCTGAGAGCGGGTCTCTTGAGGAACACGCGCAAAACGGACTCGCTCCGGCACCCCCATCCTGCGTATTCCTGCTTCCCTTGGCGCCGCGGCTTCGCGGCCTTTGCGCTTCAACGCCCTCGGCTTTGCGCCACTGCCAGCGCCAGCTCTTCAACGGCGCGTTGTGCTTCTTCCGCCCCGGAACCTGCCGCAAGCGCGGGCCCGAAGGAAATCGTGACCGGCGGGTGCGCCCACTGCGGCCAGCGGTACACCAGCTTGCCGTTGAGAAAACTTAGCGTCCGGCCGACCAGCCCGTCTAGATGCACCGGGATGATGGGAACATCCATGCCGTGAACGATCTTTTCCATCCCCCGCTTGAAGGGCAGCAGCTCGCCATTGCGCGTGATGAAGCCTTCGGCGAAAATGCACACGACCTCGCCTTGCGCAAGCTTCTCGCGCGCGCGCCGCAGGGAGGCTACCACTTCGCGCGGCCCGGTCTCCGACATAGGGATGGCTTCGATCGTGCGGCACACCCAGTTGGCGATGGGTAGGTCAAAATACGGCTTCCAGATCATATAGCGCACCAGCCGGGGGAGACTCGTTCCGATCAGAAAGCCGTCGATGAAGGTCACGTGATTGGACACCAGCAGGACGCCGCCGCTCGCCGGTACGTGGTGCTGGCCTACAACGCGGACTCCCGAGATGACGCGTCCGCCCAGGAACAGGCCGCTGCGGATCATGAACTCTTTCTCGTAGGCGAACAGGGCAGCGGTAAAGGCTAGCGTGGCCAATCCCACGCCCAGCAGCAAACCGGCGCCGCTTACCGGCAACGCGAAGAACGCCGCGCCGCACAAAGCGCCTAACACGCCGAACACCGGCTTGGAAGCAACTCCGGGATAAGCAAGTAGAGGCAGCAGGCAAAGTCCGCCGGCGACGCCCAAGCCGATTGAGGCAGCTGCGACCCACGGTACACTTGCTCCGGCCGCCCACGCCAAGACGGCGAAGATCCCCATCGACAGAGAGCCTATGCCGACCCAACCAATTTCCACGGCGATCCGCGAATAGCGCCGCACGATAAGAGGGGAAGCGGCGAAGCCCAACAGAAAGCCGGGAAGTTCCAGCGGGTGAACTTTCCACAAACTATAAACGATCACGACGAGTGCCGCGAAACCATACGCGAGCGCCAGGCGAACTGCCACCTGAAGATTCTTTCGAGCACTGAGATTTTGCATCTGGACGGACCGGAAGGGAATAAACAATTAGCTTAGCGTGACTCGGATGGGTACTGTGGGAATTTCCGGGTTCCATTTAAACTGCTCGACGACGGAAGCAAGTCCGGGCTGTCGCGTGATTTCGTCGCCGAGGACGGCTATGCTCTGTCGTGGCACGCAATCTATAGTGCAATTGCCGCTCCAAACCCTCGGTTAGCCGCGAATGGATAGATCAAGGATCTGGATGGTGTGCATCACGGTGGGCTTCGGCCCGCCGCTCTGCAGTGCCGCCCGCATTTGCAGGATGCAGCCGACATTGCCGGTGGCGACGGCATCCGGCGCGATGGCGCGGATGTGCTCCGCCTTCCGTTGGCCGAGCTGCTCGGCGGCTTCCGGCTGCACCAGGTTGTAAATGCCGGCCGATCCGCAGCACAAGGTGCTTTCCGGGATCTCTTCCACCGTGAGTCCCGGGATTCCCGCCAACAGTTGCCGCGGCTGCGTACGAACTTTTTGCGCGTGCTGCAAGTGGCAGGAATCGTGATACGCGACGCGCATGTTCAAAGCGCGGCGTTCGGCGCGCGGACCCAGCTCCACCAGAAACTCAGAAATGTCCAGGATTTTTCCCTTGAACAGCGACGCATGGTCTTTGACATGCGATCCGCATCCGCCCGCATTGGTGAGGATGAGATCCACGCCCGCGGCTTCAAACGAAGCGAACATCCGCCGCGTCAGTTCCAGCGCGTCTTTGTCTTTGCCCGCATGCATCAGCAGCGCGCCGCAGCATCCCTGCTCCGCCGGAGCGACGACTTCGCAGCCCTCGGCCGTCAGCACGCGCACGGAAGCGCCGTTGATTTCCGAAAGGAACTCGCGCTGCACGCAACCGAGCATCAAGCCCACGCGCGCGCGCTTCACGCCCTTAGCCGGCGTTACGCCGGAAACGTCCTCGCGGGGACCCAGCTTGGGCGTCAGCTTATTCAGAGCAGGCAGCCCGAGCGCCTGATAGGCGGCCAGGAATGCGCGCAGAATACGCAACAGTCCTACGCGGGGGAACATGTTCAGGATGCCCCAGCGCAGTAGACGCTCAGACAGAGGGCGCTGGTACGTCCGTTCGATTTCGGCGCGCGTTTCCTCGATCAGCTTGCCGTAGTTGACGCCGGAAGGGCAGGCCGTCATGCAGGACACACAACCCAGGCACGTATCCATGTGCTGAACAAACTTTGGATTAATCAGTGCGGCCCCGTCGCTGACCGCTTTCATCTGATAGATGCGGCCGCGCGGGGAATCCATCTCGTTGCCCCATAGAATATAAGTCGGGCAAGCCTGCAGGCAGAACCCGCAATGCACGCACTGGTTGATTAGATCCGGGTTCATCAAATTCCTCCCAGGTAGACGCCCGGATTCAGCGTCCCGCGCGGGTCGAAGCGCTGCTTGATAGCACGCATCAGCGGCAGGGTGTCGCCGGGAGTACCCCAGGCGTCCAAGCCATCGCGACGGCCCATCAATACCAGTGATCCACCACTGCTTTCGACTTTTTTTCTCAACTCCGCCAGGTTTGGCGAATCCACGCTTGACGAACTCACCCAACCAAGCCCCGTTGCTTGCATCACGGCGGTCCCGTTTAATCCGGCCAGCGTTTCGGCAATCCGCGACGGCAGCGTGCTGAGTTTCGCGCCGGCCTCCGGGCGCTGCCAGACATCGGCGCTGGCTTCGCTGACGCGCACGATCTGGCGCAGCGTTTCGATCTGTGCGCGGATGCCTTCCTCGGTGCCTTCAAACAGAGCGTCCATCTGTGTGGCGCCTCCGTTGGTGCGCAGTTGCAGCGCCGCGGGCACGATCTGCGTGTCGAGTACACGCAGCAGAACGCGTTGGGCCTCGGCCAGACTGTCGAAATTGGCGGTCACATTCTTGGTCTTCTTGGGCGAGGGATGCAAGCGGAACGTCGCCTGCGTGATCACGCCGAGAGTGCCGTAGGCGCCGGTTACCAGCTTAGGCAAGTCGTATCCGGCGACGTTCTTCACCACTTTCCCGCCGCTGGCGGCGAGCGTCCCATCGGCCAGAGCCAAGGTCGCGCCGATCACCAGGTCGCGCAAGCCGCCATAACGGTAGCGCAGAACACCGGTATCGTTCGTTGAAAGCACTCCGCCGACCGTGGCCTTCTCGGGCCACAGAGGATCCACGGCGAGGCGCTGTCCGTGCCCGGCGAGAGTGCGCTGCAATTCCGCCATCGTGCAGCCGGCTTCCACGGTGACGGTCAGATCGGCCCAGGCGTGTTCCAGCACGCGATTCATGCGCGCGAGCGATAGCGACACATCCGCGCGCGCCGGAGCGTTGCCCCAGTGGAGTTTCGTCCCGCCCCCGCGCGGGATGACAGCGCTGCCTTCCTGGTTCGCGCGCTTCAGGATTTCAGCGACTTCGGATTCGGTTTGCGGTTCTACGCTTCTCAAGGTTCCTAATATCTTTCGGCGAGACCAGCGATCTCGATCGGGTGCGGCTTGTATTCGCCGGGCTGTTCGCCGCACATGCGTGGCCGCGGAAATACTTTCGTCGGATTCGCCAGCGACAACGGATCAAACGCGCAGCGCAAGCGGTTCATCGTCGCCAAATCCGGTTCGGCGTACATCTTGCCCATCATGTGTTTCTTCTCTTCGCCGACGCCGTGCTCGCCTGTAATCGATCCACCTTTTTCGATGCACAGTTCGAGGATGCGCTCGGCCAGTTGTTCGGCGGCTTTCTCCTGGCCCTCGATGCGGCGATCGTAGAGCACCAGCGGATGCAAGTTCCCATCGCCCGCATGAAACACATTCGCCACGCGCAAGCCGGCCGCTGCGCTTAACTGTTCCATCTCGCTGAGAATTGCCGGCAGTGCGGTCCGCGGAATCACGCCATCCTGGACGATGTAGTTGGGCGAGAGACGCCCCATGGCGGCGAAGGCGGCCTTGCGGCCCTTCCACACCAGCATGCGCTCCTCGTCGTTCTTGGAAACGCGGATCTCACTGGTTCCGTTGGCGCGGCAGATCGCGGCCACTTCTTCCATCAATGTCGCGACTTCGGCCACGGGGCCATCGAGCTCCACTAACAATAATCCGCCGCATGGCGGATAGTTGGCGTGCACCGCTGCTTCGGCGGCTTCAATGGCTAGCGTGTCCATCATTTCAATCGCAGCCGGCAGCATTCCGGCGGCGATGATGCCGCTCACTGCCGCTCCCGCTTCATTGGTGGAGGCAAACGCCGCCAGCAGTGTTTGCACGAACTCGGGGCGCTTGACGATGCGCAGCGTGACTTTCGTCGCCACGCCCAGCGTGCCCTCGGAGCCGACGAACACGCCCGGCAGATCGTAACCGGGCGCGTCCAGTGTTTGCGATCCCATGTGCACAAGCGTTCCGTCCGCCAGAACCACTTCGAGACCCAACACGTGCGTGGTGGTGAATCCGTACTTGAGGCAGTGCGCTCCGCCGGCGTTTTCGGCCACGTTGCCGCCGATACTGCATACCGATTGCGACGACGGATCGGGAGCGTAGAAGTAGCCCCGCGACGCCACGCGTGCGGTGACGTCCAGGTTGATGACGCCGGGCTCCACCACCATGCGTTGATTTTCGAAGTCGACTTCGAGAATCCGCTTCATGCGGGCCAGGCTGACGACGATGCCGCCGGTGACCGGCAGCGCCCCGCCGCTCAAACCCGTGCCGGAGCCGCGCGCTACAAATGGAATGCGCTCTCTATGACAGATCCGCAGCACGGCTTGCACCTGCTCGGTAGAAGTGGGCAGCACGACGGCTTCCGGCATCACCCGGAAGTTCGTGAGCGCATCGTTTTCATACGTGCGCATCTCATCGGGCGTGGAAATCAAGCCCTGCGGCCCTAGAATCGCAAGCAGCTCGGAAAGAATCTGGGCAGTCACTACCTAACCCATTGTGGCACCACGTACGCGAACATCAAAGTCAGAAGGCCCATGATACAGGTCAGGAAAATACTGTGTTTGAGCGTAAAGCGCAGCAGGGTGGATTCCTCCGTGCGCGGCATGCCGGTGGCGGCCGCCGCGACAGCGATACTCTGCAAGCTGATCATCTTGCCTAATACACCGCCGGCGGAATTGGCCGAAGCCATCAGAACCGGGCTCAAACCCAGTTGCGTGGCGGTCACCATTTGTAAGGTGCCGAACAAAGCGTTGGCGGACGTGTCGCTTCCTGTCAGGAACACTCCCAGCCACCCGAGGACCGTGCCGAAGAAGGGGAACGCCGCGCCGGTACCGGCCACCACCAAGCCGAGCGTCGCGGTCTGGCCGGAGTAGTTCATGATAAAGGCCAGCGCGACGACGGAGGCGATGGTCAACAGCGGCAGCGCCAGTTGCTTGGCTGTGGCTCCGACCAGGCGCGCGAGTCTGGGCGGGCTCACCTTCAGCACCAGGCACGACAGGATCACCGCCAACAAGCACGACGTGCCCGGGGCCGAAAGATAGCTAAACGGGTACAAGGCTGCGTACGGAGCAGGAACCGGTGTGATGGGCGGCACACGCTGGACAATGTTATGCAGGCCCGGCCATTGGAACGTGATCGTGGCTTTTTCGAGAATTGCTTTGGTGGTGGGATATCCCCAAATCAGAACGCAAATGACCAGCAACAGGTACGGACTCCAGGCCAGGAAGATTTCGCCGGAGCTATGGCGGGAAGGCACTTTTTTCTCGTCGCCAACCGGAGTCCAGAACTTGAGCAGCAGCAGCAGGCCCGCCATGCAAACGATCGCAGGGAGGATACCCGCCAGGGAGGGCCCGACGTAGCTCGAAATCAAAAATTGCGTAACAGCGAAAGCCACGCCGCAGACGATCGACGCCGGAAGCGCCGCGCGCAAGGCCGGGATACCACCCATCACCAGCATCAGGTAAGAGGGCAGAATCAGGGCAATCGGAGCGCACAGCCGTCCGGTGTTGGCCGACAACGCCTCCATCGGCAGGTTGGTTACGCGCTGGAGCATGACCATCGGCGTACCAATGGAGCCGAATGCAACAGGAGCGGTATTGGCCAGCAGGCAGATGCTCGCCGCCAGGAACGGCGGAAACCCCATGCCCGCCAACATCGCCGCCGAGATCGCCACCGGGGTGCCGAAGCCGGCAGCCCCCTCGATGAAGCCACTGAACGCGAAGGCAATCAAAAGAGCCTGTATGCTGCGGTTCTGTGTGATTCCACCGAGCGAGTCCTTAATGATTTCGAACTTGCCGGTATCCACGGTGACTTTGTAGAGCAGAATCGCGGTGAACACGATCCAGCCGATGGGCATCATGCCGTTGGCCGCGCCATACAGCGCCGAACTGATGGCGGTACCGACGGGCATGCCATAGGCCGCCACGGAAGTAATCGCGGCGACCGCAAAACCTGACATGGCCGCCATCCATGCGGGTTTGCGGAGCACACCCAGCATGATGAGCACCACGAAAACCGGCAGCATGGCTACCAGCGCGGAAACATATAAACTACCAGCGACGGGGGCGTAAGTTTGGGGCCACATAAGGGTATTCGATATTCTCTCAGGTTTTGGAAAAATTTAGGGAGGCCCCTCGCGGAGCCCCCAAAGACATCTAGAAAAACGCGATCGCGCGGCCGGACAATCCCACGCCGAACCAAAGAAACATAGACAGTACGGCCCCGAACTTCGAGGCGCCGGACGGCTCATCGGACCGGGTCATCTTTTTTTGGAACACGAACGAGAATACCAGGGCGAAGAACAATAATGTCATTTTGATGAAGAAAGGTCCGCTGGCGTAACACTTCATGGCCTCGGAGGCAAACAGCAGGAATCCGGAACTGACGGTTACCGCGCCGCCGCCGATCATCCACGGCCAGGCGTCGGAGGCCAGATCTTTAATGTGCGGGGCCTTGAGTCCAACACCAAACAGGCGCAGATTCACCACCGCAAGAACTCCTAGTAGTAACGTAAGCCCGAACAGGTGAAATACTTCGAGCAGCGCAAACGCCCAAGTGGAGGCGCGAATCCATTCGGAAACCCACAACGTTTCCGCCCATTGAAAAATTGGAAGTAACATGGCCTTGATCCCTCTTTATTTCATCCCGTAAGCGGTCCATCGCCCGAAGCCGATGACGCCCAGCCAGCAGATGATCGAACACCAGCCCACCATTTTGGCTCCCGTTGGGAACGGTCCTGGAGATTCCCACTTGGAGTACTGGGGCACGTACTTGACCTCGAAGAAGGCGGCATTCAGTCCGGCCAACACCAGGAAAAGAATCTTGAAGCGGAAGGTGGGGCTGGTGTAACATTTGGCTGCTTCCGACCAGAACAACAGAACGCCGCTGATAAACATGGCGAGGAAGCCCGTAAAATACCAGGTCTTAAGCTGGTTCATGATCTGCGAGGGTAGCGCATGGCGGAAACCTGCTCCCACCAGGCGGATATCCAAAAGGACGAGGATGCCCACCGAAACGGCGAGTCCTATGACATGAACGGTTTCAATGGCGGGGAATGTCCAGATCGATTCGCGAATGGCTGTCCCGATCGCGGTGTCCTGGATCCATTGACATATATCGAGGAGAGTCATGAGGGCCTTCCATATATAAAAACGCCCACGGCCCGAATTCGTGACGGGACGGCTTCCCAGGATATACTGCAACAAGAACCCCATGCAACTTGCCAAAAAGATAGGCCTCCTGGGTATCGAGTCCGCGTTCGCCGTTCTGGTCAAAGCCCGCGCCCTCGAAACGCAGGGCAAGAGTATCATCCACCTGGAGATCGGCGAGCCCGATTTCCCCACCCCGCGCAACGTCGTCGAGGCCGGGAAGAAAGCCCTGGACGAGGGGTGGACCAAGTACGGACCCACGCAGGGGCTTCCCGATCTGCGGAAATCCATTGCCAGCTACATTTCCCGGACCCGCGGGATTAGCGTCGATCAGGATAACGTCTGCGTGGTGCCGGGCGGCAAGCCCATCATGTATTTCGCGATCATGGCGCTGCTTGAGGAGGGTGACGAAGCCATCGTTCCCGACCCGGGCTTCCCGATCTACGAATCCATGGTGCGCTATCAGGGCGCGCGCGTGGTACCGATCAAGTTGCAGGAGAGCCGTGGTTTCTCGCTGGACGTGGGCGAGTTGCAGAGCAAGCTCACCGACCGCACCAAGCTGGTGATCCTGAACACGCCGCACAACCCGACCGGCGGCATCATCCCCACGGACGACATCCGCGAGCTCGCCCGCATCCTGCGCGACCGCGACATCATGGTGCTGAGCGACGAAATCTATTCGCGCATTCTCTACGATGGGGAATTCAGCTCCATCGCCAGCATGGAAGGCATGTTGGACAAGACCATCATTCTGGATGGTTTCTCCAAGACCTATTCCATGACCGGCTGGCGCCTGGGCTATGGCGTGATGCCCAAATGGCTGGCCGACGCCGTGGTCAAGCTAATGGTGAACTCCAATTCTTGCACCGCGGGCTTCACGCAGCGCGCCGGTATTGAAGCGCTGGAAGGTCCGCAGGATTCCGTGGACAAGATGGTGGCGGAATTCCGCCGCCGCCGCGACGCCATCGTCAAGGGCTTGAACACCATTCCCGGATTCCGCTGCCAGGTGCCGCAAGGCGCTTTCTATGTGTTTCCAAACGTGGAAGGCACGGGCATATCGTCCAAGGAACTCGCCGATACGCTGCTGAATGAGGCGGGCGTGGCGTGCCTGGATGGCAGCGCCTTCGGCGCCGCGGGCGACGGCTACATCCGCTTCAGCTACGCCAATTCGCTCGAAAACATCACGGATGCCGTGGAACGTATCCGCAAAGTTTCCGTCAAGTGGCAGGCGGCCGCCAAAGTTTAGGAAGGTCCCTTCCGCGCCGCCGTTCGCCGAACCGCTATGGCGGCTTACGTCAGTATTTGGTATCTTTTGGAATGCTAAGGAGGCTTATCTTGAAACGATATTCATTGCTCGCGTTGCTGTGCTTGGGCGCCGCGGCCATCAGCCCCATGCGGGCCGCCGACCCGCCTGAGATTGCGTATGACTCCGTTCCCAATCCGTTGAAACTTCCGCCCGACCTGCATTTCGGCGAAGTTTCCGGGATTGCGGTGAACTCGAAGAAACACGTTTTTGTCTTCAACCGCGGTACCACGGTGGGTCCGGCGTACGGAGCCTCCGCCGCGCAGTTGCTGGAATTTGGCCCGGACGGCAAGTTCATCCGTGAGATCGGCAAGAACCTGTACGCCTGGTCGTTTGCGCACGACGTGCGCGTCGATAAAGACGACAACGTCTGGGTGGTGGACAAGGGCACGGACATGATCATCCGCTTCAACCCGGAGGGCCGCGTGACCATGGTCTTCGGACGCAAGAAGGAAGCGTCGGATGAAGAAGCCGAGCCGTGGAAGCACCCACGCCCGCCGCTGCCTCCGGTCAACGGCCAGTTCCGCCAACCGACGGACGTGGCCTGGGACAACCAGGGCAACATCTTCATCAGCGACGGCTACATCAATTCGCGCGTCGCCAAGTTCGACAAGAACGGCGACTGGGTGAAGTCCTGGGGCGAGCCAGGCGACAAGCCCGGCCAGCTCAACACGCCGCACGGCATCGCCAATGACGCGCAGGGCAACATCTACGTGGCCGACCGCGGCAACAACCGCATCCAGGTGTTCGACCCGGATGGGAAGGTGCTGCGCATTCTCACTGTGGACGTGACGGCTCCCGCGGGCTCGCAGCCCTGGATGGGCAATCCCACGACGGCTACCAAGGGCACGCAGACGCCCGGCGCGCCGTGGACCGTCTGCATCACGCCCGGACCGACGCAGTACTTGTATACCTCCGATTCCTACCCGGGACGCATTTACAAGATGACCCTGGATGGGAAGCTGCTCGGCATGCTGGGCAAGGCCGGCCGCGGGCCGAAGCAGTTCGGTTGGATCCACGAAATCGCCTGCCCCTCGGAGAACGAGCTGTGGGTCGGCGAGCTGCTCAACTGGCGCGTGCAGCATTTGATGCTGCACCCCGTCAAGCAGGCGACGGGCAACTAAGAACGAAACAAGGGCGTGGGAGTGAAAGCTCTCACGCCTTTTGTGTTTGTGGAGCAGAGTGGCACCGAGATCATACTTCTGCCTCGCTTTTATCAACCAGTCATAACTGAGGATTTCAGGACCGCGGCGAACTCGTTGGGCGTCCGCTAGCCCTAGCTGCTGTGGGGCCGTTCGCCATTGTACTCGTCTCGCCAGGCACGCCGGCGCCCAACAGGCACGCCACTTACCATACCCATATGGTAGTATGGTATCGGTATGGCAACAACCAAGGTAACCTTTACCTTTGATCCCGCCACGATCACCCGGCTGAATGATGCCGCTCAGCGCCTCGCCAAACCCAAGAGCGAAATCGTCCGCGAGGCCATCCAGGAATATCACCAGAACATTGGCCGCTTGAGTGAGAGTGAGAAGCAGCGAATGCTGCAGGCACTCGATGAATTTGGCAAGTTGCCACCCACACGCACACAGGCGGAAGTCGACGCGGAACTGAAGGAAATCCGGCGGGCGCGCCGTCACGGTGGACGGAGACACCGCTACGACTAGTGCTGGTCGACACTTCCATTTTGGTGGAAAGCCTGACTGGCCCTCGACAACTCTATCCTTTGCTTTGGCGCGCGCTCGACCGCGGCCAAAAACTGCAAATTCCCACGATCGTCTTATACGAATGGAGGCGAGGGCCACGGACCGAGCCGGAGATCGCAATCCAAGAGATTCTTTTCCCCAGCGCATCGGCGATACTCTTCGGAGTTCACGAGGCGGTCATCGCAGCACGGCTTTACCAGCAAGTGTCCCGCTCGCGGGGCCGGGAGATGGATCTGGCCATCGCGGCGTGCGCCATCGCGCATGAGATTCCCCTGTGGACTCTGAATCGCGGCGATTTCAAAGACATCCCCGGTCTGGCGCTGGCGAGCCTAGACTAAGGTAGGTATGAAAAAATTCCTATTCGGGTTCGTCATCGGCATTCTCTTTATTGCCCTCGCCGTCGTCATCCTGATTGCCGCCGCGGTTCGCTATGGGGGAACACGCCGGCCCGTGGTTGCCGCCAACTCCACGCTGGTTCTGCAACTGGAGGGCGAACTGCCCGAGCAGATGCCGGTGGACCTTCCCATTCCTTTCTTGCAAGAACAACAGCCCCTTTCCATTGTCGAGACATGGCAGCTGCTACGCAGCGCTACCACCGACTCGCGTATCAAAGCCGTTGTCCTGGAGCCGCGCGGTCTGCAGATTGGCTGGGCCAAGCTGGAAGAACTGCGCGCTGACCTGCTCAATTTCAAGAAGTCCGGCAAACCAGTGTATGCGTACCTGCGCGGTGCGGGAACCAAGGAATACTACTTAGCCACCGCCGCCGACCAGATCTTCATGTCGCCGGAAGATGAACTGGACGTGAAGGGTCTGCGCGCCGAACTCGTGTTCGTGAAAGGAGCGCTCGATAAACTTGGCGTCCAGATGGAATTCGAGCATGTGGGCAAATACAAAGACGCGCCCGACATGTTCACCAAGACCGAATCGAGTCCCGAGACCCGCGAAGTATTGAACCAGGTATTGGACCAGTTTTACGGCGATTGGGTCGGGGCCGTCGCCAGCGGCCGGAAAAAGCAACCAGCGGCGGTGCGCGCACTTGTGGATAACGGCCCCTTCATCGGCAAAGAGGCGCTGAACGGCGGGCTGGTGGACGCCCTGATGTACGAGGACGAAGTCTACGACCGGCTGAAGCAACAGCTCAAGCTGAATCAACTCGATAAGATCGCCGAGCACAACTATATCCGTGCAATGCCCAAAGAGGATGGCGCCTCGCGCATAGCTTTGGTGGTTGGTGAAGGCGATATCACGCGCGGAGCCACGAACGACGCGGGCAACGCCGGGATCACGACCGCCGGGATGATCCGCAGGTTGCGCCAGGTGCGCGATGACGCCTCCATCAAGGCGGTGATCCTGCGCATTGACTCCCCGGGTGGCGATGGCATCGCCTCCGATGACATCCTGCACGAGGTCAAACTGCTGAGCCAGAAGAAGCCCACTGTGATTTCGATGTCCGATCTGGCGGCTTCCGGCGGCTATTTCATCGCCATGACCGGTGACCCAGTGGTGGCCTACCGCAACACGGAGACCGGATCCATCGGAGTATTTTTCGGCAAGGTGAATTTGCGCGGCCTTTACGACAAGCTTGGCGTGAAGAAGGAGATCATGAAGCGGGGCCGCTTTGCGGATATTGATACGGAGTACGCTCCGCTCAACGACGAACAGCGGGCCAAGCTGCGTACCGAGATCGAAACATTTTACCGCGGATTTGTCCAACGCGTCGCCGACGGCCGCAAGCGCAGGTATGACGAAGTAGAACCCCTGGCGCAGGGCCGCGTGTGGACCGGCGCGCAGGCCAAACAGAACGGATTGATTGATGAACTCGGCGGCATCGACCGCGCCGTTGAGCTAGTCAGGCAAAAGGCTAAGATACCTGCTTCCGAGAAAGTTACGTTGATCTCGTATCCGCCGCGGCGGAATCTGCTGCAGGTCCTGCTGGACCGCGATACGGATCTGTCCTTGCTGGAATCGCGGATGTTCGAATCCCGGCTGGAGGCGCGTATCACCCAGCGCATGAAACAGGTGTTGGGCGGCTTGCCGCTAGACGCCCTTAGCCAGGGCGGCATTTTGCGGCTGATGCCCTACAGCATCGTTGTTCGCTGAAGACACAACCGCGGACACATTGCGAAGGCCGCTCCACTCCTCACAGAGGAGAATGGAATCCGCTGGATTCTTCGTTGAATATTTCATCCCCGCCATGCCGATGAGACGTTCCGGCTCCGCCGGGAGCAGACTCCGCAGGCTTGTGACGTCCTGTGAAGCGGCGTACTGAACTCCGCGAACCGTATATGTGTAGTACAGAGCGTCTTCGCTGGCCTCCGTGACCAAGGCGTCGCCGATCCGGCCCGTGGCCTGCAGCAGCAGCCGGCGTCTCTGCTCGCGCTTTTCTGGCGTGGAGGCCCCGCGGCGAATCAGCCACACAGTAAGGCCGAGCCCAGCCGCGGCAAGGGCGCACCACAATCCGATCTGCAAACCAAAAGGCATCAATGTTGCCGGGGGATACCCCGATTATAGTTGACGCCCCGCCGTCAAAGTAACTAGGCCGGCGCGGGCAGCGCCACCAGTTGCTTCTTGGCATAGGTGGACTGTTCCGCCTCAAACGCCTCCACGCCGTGGCAGGTGATCTCAAAGCGGTTACTATCCGAGCGGACAATGCAACGCTGTTCCCGCAGGAACCACAGCGCGAATTCCAGGTGTTCGATGGGGCAACCCAGCATCTCCGCGAAATCGCGGGCACGCAGGGAAGGTTCCCGGATATCGGTCATCCGTTTCGCGTAGAGCAGCCGGAGAATCCCCTGGCGCTTGCGAATTTCCGCTTGCACGCCTTCCGTGCTTTGCAGGGAGTCGAAGATCCGGTACCTGCTCTTATCCTGCGAAGCGAGCTGCACATCGAACGCCGCGCGCTTTTCGGGGTCGCTGAGAATCGCGTGCGCCTCCACCACGTTGCGGAATTTCTCATCGTTGCCGGTGTCGACGTTATCGGGATGATAGCGCTGCGCCAGCACGTGAAAGATGCGCCGGATGGTATCGGTGTCCGCCGAGCGGCTGACCTGCAGAATCTCATAGTAATCCGCGTCGTCCGCCGTGCTGGGCGCGGGGGCGTCGATGGGTTCCTCGCGGGCAACCTCGGGTGCCAGCTCCGCCTGATACTTTCCGACTCCGGCGATCCGGCAAGCGAGCACCCGGTATTGGCCCACCAGTGTGGTGCGGCCTTCGCCCGTGTCGATCTCGCCGGCGATACTTAGGCATCGTAAATAAATAACCTTTACATCTACCATCTTGATGTGATATCACGTTGGAGATGGACACCGATGCCCAACTTGCTCAGTACTTTGCTGGCATGTGGCCGCATCTGGACGAACACGCCCGCCGTCTGGTGGCGGCCAG
>CAMAVI010000044.1 GCA_945861625.1 Candidatus Sulfopaludibacter sp. SbA3 | reverse complement strand
CTATTCAAGTTGAAGCGCTACTGGGATGAGCGCGGCGCGATTATTCAGGAGCCGTATGACGTCGAAGTCGGCGCCGGGACCATGTGCCCGGAGACGTTCCTGCGCGTGCTCGGACCCAAACCGTACCGCGTTGCTTACGTGCAGCCCAGCCGCCGTCCCGCCGACGGCCGTTACGGCGAGAACCCCAACCGCCTATACAAGCACCAGCAGTTGCAGGTGATTCTGAAGCCCACGCCGGATGACATTCTGGACCAATACCTGGGGAGCCTGGAAGCCATTGGCATTGATCTATCCAAGCACGACATCAAGTTTGAAGAAGACAACTGGGAGTCGCCGACGCTTGGAGCCTGGGGCATCGGCTGGCAGGTGATGCTCGATGGCATGGAGATCACCCAGTTCACTTACTTCCAGCAGTGCGGTGGAATCGACTTAGAGCTGGTGCCCGCCGAAATCACCTATGGCCTGGAGCGGCTCACGGCATTTTTGCAAGGCGTCGAGAGCGTCTACGACATTGAGTGGACCAAGGGCGTCAAATACTCCGACGTTCGCCTGGCTGACGAGCTTCAGTTTTCCGTCTACAACTTCGAGACGGCCAACGTGGATCGCCTCTGGCGCCTCTTTGCGGAGCACGAAGCCGAGTGCAAGGAACTGCTCGCCAAATACGAAGACTATTCCGACAAGAAACGCTTCCCGGTGTTGCCGACGTACGATCAGGTTCTGAAGTGTTCGAATCTGTTTAATCTGCTCGACGCGCGCGGAGCCATCTCCGTCACCGAACGCGTCGGTGTCATCAAGCGCGTGCGCGATCTGGCCGTCGGTACCGCCAGGATCTGGGCCGATCAGCAGGGGGTCGCATGAACTTCCTGTTAGAGATCGGCACTGAAGAAATTCCGCACTGGATGATTCCTGGAGCGATCAGCCAGCTTACGGCCACGCAGCTGTTTGGCGGTGCGCCGCAGGTCGATGCGACGCCGCGGCGTCTGGTTGTACGGGCCAGCGGACTGCCCGAGCGCACTCCTGACGAAGTGCAGGTCATCAAGGGTCCGCCGGTTTCCGCCGGTGATAAAGCTGCCGCTGGCTTCGCCAAGAAGCAAGGCGTGGACCTCTCCGCCATGACCAAGGTGGGCGATTATTACGAACTCCGCAAGAACGTACCGGGCCGGGCCGCGCGCGACATCCTGGCCGAATCGCTTCCCGGCATCATCCTTGGCCTCCAGTGGCCCAAGACCATGTACTGGACTGGTGGCAAGACGGGTCCTCGCTTTATCCGTCCCATCCGCTGGATCGTGGCTCTGTTGGACAACGACGTCATTCCGTTTGAAATCGCCGGAGTAAAGAGCGGCAATATCACGCGAGGCCATCGCATTCTCGGCGCGGCTTCGATTCCCGTCACGTTTGAGAATTACGAGAGCGAGCTGCGCGGCAACTTCGTGATGCTCTCCGCCGATGAACGCCGCCACAAAATCGTGACCGAAATTACCGAACTCGGCGCTAAGCCGGATGCGGATCTGCTCGAAACCCTCACCTACATTACGGAATTTCCGGCAGCCATCAAAGGTGACTTCGATCCGAGTTACCTGGAACTGCCCGCCGAAGTCTTAACCACCGTGATGCGCCATCACCAAAAGTATTTCTCAGTGGAGTCCGCGCCCGGCCATCTTGCACCGCACTTCGTCGCCGTGATGAACACCGCGGGCGACCCCGAGGGCCTAGTCAAGAAGGGCAATGAGCGCGTTCTGCGCGCCCGCTTCAATGACGCGCGCTTCTTCTGGGATGTCGATCAGCAACGCACGCTTGCGCAACGCGTTGACGATCTGGCCAAGGTCACCTTCCAAGCCAAGTTGGGATCGTATCTGGAGAAAACGAATCGGGTTGTTGACCTCGTGCGTGACCTCGGCGGCAGTGAAGACGCCCAGCGCGCGGCCTTGCTTGCCAAGTGCGACCTCACGACGGAAATGGTCAAGGAATTCACCGACTTGCAGGGTATAGTCGGCGGACTGTACGCGAAATTACGAAACGAACCCAAGGCAACCGCTCAGGCCATCTACGAACACTACAAGCCCGTCAGCATGGAGGATTCGATTCCATCCACGCTCGACGGGCAGGTTGTTGCTTTGGCCGATAAACTGGACACTCTCGTGCAGTGCTTCCGCATCGGACTGGTTCCCACGGGTTCGAAAGATCCCTTCGCTCTGCGGCGCGCGGCGCAGGGCGTGGTCAAGATCCTGGTGGAGGCCAAGCTTCACTACAAACTGGACGATCTCGTTGCGGGCGAGCTGCGCGCCTTCATGCTCGACCGCATCCAGCATTACTTCCGCGAAGTTCGCGGCTTCCGGTACGACGAAGTGAATGCGGTGCTGGCTTCCGGCTGCGGGACGCTCGATGACGTCGAAGCGCGGCTCACCGCGCTCGCTGCCGTCCGGCCCACCCAGGACTTCGAGCCGCTGGCGGCCAGCTTCAAGCGCATTCGCAACATTCTCAAGCAGGGCAATTTTGAACCAACCGAAGTCCTTGACCAGCAGCTCTTGGAAGACGGCCCGGAAAAAACGCTGCATGCGGAGTTCGTCAAGGTCAGCGAGGCGGCCCGAACGTCGACCTACCAACAGGCGCTGGAACAGATCGCTACTCTGCGCCCGCTGGTCGACACGTTTTTCGATAAAGTGCTGGTGAATGCGAAAGTCGAACGCGTGCGTAACAACCGGCTCACCCTGCTGCACAATTTATTAACCGAATTTTCAACGATCGCCGATTTTTCGGAGATCGTTTCATCCCATCAAACCGCGCACAACGCAGAAGCCGCTGTGCGCTCAGGAGACCAAAAGTAAATCATGGCTAAGAATTACGTATACGGCTTCGGCGGCGGCACCGCCGACGGCGACGGAAAGATGAAGGAGATTCTCGGCGGCAAGGGCGCGGGGCTCGCCGAGATGTGCCGTGCGGGAGTGCCGGTGCCTCCCGGCTTCACGATTGCGACCGATGTCTGCAATATCTACTTCCAGAACGGCAACCGGGTTCCCGATGAGATCAATCAACAGGTACTGGCTGCGCTTAAGAAGTTGGAGACGCTCATCGGCAAGAAGTTGGGCGACCCCAAGAACCCTCTGTTGCTCAGCGTGCGTTCCGGCGCGAAGTTCTCCATGCCGGGCATGATGAACACGATTCTGAACCTCGGTCTGAATGACGAGACCACCGAAGGCCTGGCCGAGCTCACCGGCAACCCGCGCTTCGCCTACGACTCGTATCGTAGATTCATCCAGATGTTCGGCCAAGTAGCGCTGGATATGGATATGGAAAAGTTCGACCATATCTTCGACGCGCGCAAGCACAAAGCCAAGGTGAAGCTCGATACGGACCTAACCGCCGACGATCTGCGGTCCATCATTGTCGATTACAAAAAGCTGGTCCGGAAGGATACCAAGAAGCCGTTTCCTCAGGACGCCCTCACCCAGCTCGCCATGTCGCGCGACGCCGTATTCCGCTCATGGTGGAATCCCAAGGCGTCTTACTACCGCAGGATGGAAAAGATTCCGGATGAAATCGGCACTGCCGCCAACGTGCAGGCCATGGTGTTCGGTAACCTGGGCGACTCTTCCGCGACGGGCGTCGGCTTCACGCGCGACCCCGCGACGGGCGAGAAAGTTTTCTATGGCGAGTTCCTGGTGAACGCGCAGGGCGAGGACGTCGTCGCGGGTATCCGCACGCCGCAGCCCATTCACGATCTCGAAAAAATCATGCCGGCCGCTTACAAGCAATTGCGGCAGATCACCAACAGCCTGGAACAACACTACCGCGACATGCAGGACTTCGAGTTCACCATCGAAGACGGCACGCTGTACATGCTGCAGACCCGCAACGGTAAGCGCACGGGTCCGGCGGCGGTCCGCATTGCGGTGGAGATGGCCGAAGAAGGCATGATCGATAAGAAAGAAGCCGTGTTGCGCGTGGCTCCCGCGCAGCTCGATCAGCTTCTGCATCCGGTCTTCGATGCCGCGTCGCTCAAGTCGCTCCCGCTCATCGCCAACGGAATCGCGGCTTCTCCTGGAGCGGCTGTGGGCCGAGCCGCATTCAGCGCGGAAGATGCCGTCGAACTCTCTAAAGGCGGGCCGGTGATCCTCGTCCGCAAGGAAACTACGCCGGATGACATTCACGGCATGGATGTCGCCAAGGGCATTTTGACTGCTGTCGGCGGCAAGTCCAGCCACGCGGCCGTAGTGGCCCGCGGCATGGGACGCCCCTGCGTGGTGGGCGCGGGTTCCATCAACATCAGCGAGAGCGCCAAGATATTTACGACGACGGTGGGCGGCAAGAAGATCACTGTGAAAGAGGGTGACTGGATGTCGGTAGACGGCACCACCGCCAACGTGTACCTCGGCCAGGCCAAGACCAGCGAGCCTGATCCGAACTCGTCCTACTTCGGCAAGCTCATGAAGTGGGCCGACAGCTTCCGCGGCAACTTCGGTGTCCGCGCCAACGCGGATATCCCGCGCGATGCGAAGGTCGCGCGCCTGTTTGGCGCCGAAGGCATCGGACTGTGCCGCACGGAGCACATGTTCTTCGCCGAAGACCGCCTGCCGTTTGTGCAGGCCATGATTCTAGCTCGCGATGAGAAGACGCGCCGCAAGGCCCTGCAAAAGCTGCTGCCCGTTCAGCGCAAGGACTTCGCCGGTTTGTTCAAAGCCATGGACGGCCTGCCGGTCGTGATCCGCACTCTGGATCCTCCCTTGCACGAGTTCCTGCCCAAGCGCGAAGAACTGATGGTGGACCTGGCCCGCTTGCCGCACGCCGACACGAAGGTCAAGAAAGAGATGTCGGAGAAGTACGGCATTAAAGTGGGCGATCTGAAGAAGCAACTGCCGGAGTTGCTGCATCGCGTGGAAGAACTGCATGAGTTTAATCCCATGCTGGGCCATCGCGGCTGCCGTCTCGGCATCACGTATCCCGAAATCACCGAGATGCAAGCGCGCGCGATTTTCGAAGCCGTGGTCCTGGTCGTCAAGAAAGGCGTCAAGGTGATCCCTGAAGTCATGATTCCTCTGGCGGGCGATTCCAAAGAGTTTGAACACCAGAAGGCCATCGTGGTGAACATCGCCAACGAAGTGCTGAAGAAGGCTGGCTTGAAGAAGCAGCATTATCTGGTGGGCACCATGATCGAGATTCCGCGCGCCGCGCTGCTGGCGGACCAGATTGCTCAGACTGCCGAATTCTTCAGCTTCGGCACCAATGATCTGACGCAGACGACGATGGGTCTCTCCCGCGACGACTACACGAAGTTCTCCAAGGAATACGAGAAGCTCAAAATCTTCAAGGCCGATCCGTTCGCGGCGATCGACCAGGAGGGCGTCGGCTTGCTCATCGAAATGGGCATCAAGCTCGGGCGCAAGACCCGTCCGGATCTCGAAATCGGCATCTGCGGCGAGCACGGTGGCGAGCCGAGTTCCGTCGAATACTGCTACCGCGTGGGCATGAACTACGTTTCGTGTTCTCCGTACCGTATTCCGATTGCGCGGCTCGCCGCGGCGCAGGCCGCCATTTCCGGCAACGATAAGTCGGAAAGCATGCGCACGGCGTAGTAGAAACCCGAAACCCGGGACAGTACACTCAAACACCAATTTATATTGTGTTTGAGTGTACTGTCCCGGGTTTCTACTACGCGTTGTGCTACGCCAGCCGCGGCACGATTGCGCTCAAGAGCCTGATTAGTGTGTCCCGCGTGGCGGCCCCCGTGGCGAGGACCTCATCGTGGACCAGCTTCTGGGGTGAGATTCCCGACGCCATGTTGGTAACGCAGGAAATCCCCAACACCTTCATGCCCAGGTGGTTCGCGGCGATGACTTCGGGCACGGTGGACATGCCCACCAGGTCGGCTCCAAGGATCCGTAGGAAGCGAATCTCCGCCGGTGTCTCGTAGCTCGGTCCCAGCAGGCCCGCGTAGACGCCTTCCTTCAGATTGAGTCCGATTTCCGTGCCGGCCTGCCGCGCAATGACGCGGTATGCGGCTGAATACGCTTCCGTCATGTCCGGGAAGCGTGGACCCAACGATTCGTCATTGGGTCCGACCAGGGGATTCGTGCCTGTCAGGTTGATGTGATCCGAGATCAACACCAGATCCCCGGCGCGGTAGCTTGAATTGATGCCGCCCGCAGCATTGGTGACAATCAGGCTGGTGACGCCGCGCCTAGCCAGTTCGCGGACCCCGAAGACAACCTGCGCCGCCGAATAGCCTTCATAGCAATGGGCGCGTCCGGAGAGAACGATCACATCGGCGCCGGCGACGCGGCCCGTTACCAACTTGCCGACGTGGCCGACCGCCGTGGACTGAGGCCAGCCCGAGATTTCCGAGTAGTGGGTTTCGAAGCGATCCTCGAGAGTGTCGGCGAAAGCGCCGAGGCCGCTACCTAGAATGATTCCAACGTGACTCACAACAACATCCCCGCAATACAGGCGGACATGAAATTAGCCATGGTCCCCGCCGCTACCGCCTTCAGCCCGAGCCGGGCGACATCGGACTTGCGGGACGGCGCCAAGGCCCCCAAGCCTCCGACCTGAATGGCGATCGAACTTAGATTAGCAAAACCGCACAGCGCATAGGTGGCGATCACGAAAGACTTGGGGTCGAGCGAGGAGCCTATCTTGCCCAGATCGACGAAAGCCACGAATTCGTTGAGAATGAAGCGGGTGCCCAGCAGATTGCCCACGGCGGCGCAATCGTTCCAGCGCACGCCGAGAAGCCACGCCACGGGCGAGAGTACGCGCCCCAGAATCTCCTGCAGGGATCCGGGGAGCCACCCGAACCAGCGCGTGCCGTGCATGGCTTGCAGCCCTCCGTTGACCAATGCGATGAGCCCGATGAAGGCGATCAGCATGGCGCCGATGTTCAATGCCAGGTGCAGTCCGTCGCCCGCGCCGCGCGCGGCGGCGTCGATCACATTCACGCCGGGTTTTTCCACTTCGATATTTACGCCGGCCATGGTGGCGGGTTTTTCCGTTTCCGGCAGCAACATCTTGGCCAGCATGAGTGTTGCCGGTGACGTCATGATGACGGCGGTCAGCAGGTGGCGGATCTCCACGTGGGCGATGAGGACATAGGCCGCCATGACGGCTCCCGAGACGTGGGCCATGCCGCTGGTCATGATGGTGAACAGTTCGCTCTGGGTCAGCCCGGCCAGAAACGGCCGGATGGTGAGAGGCGCTTCGGTCTGGCCCATGAAGATACTGGCGGCGACGCTGGTGGACTCCGCGCCGCTGGTGCCCATTACCTTCTGCATCAGCACGGCCACAACGCGTACAAAAACCTGCATCACACCCAGATAATACAGGATGGAAAACAGCGAGGCGATGAAAATGATGATGGGCAGAACCTGAAACGCGAACACCACGCCGAACTGATCGTTGGGCGCTCCCAGTTTGTCGCCAAAAACAAACTTGCTGCCCTCGATAGAATAGCCGAGCAGGTGATTGACGCCGTTACTGACGGCCCTGAATCCGTCCGATAGCGGAGTTTTGAGAACCAGAAACGCGAAGCCGGCCTGCAGCCCCAGACCCCAATAGATGACGCGGGATTGGATGGCCCCGCGGTTACTGGAAAACAGGTACGCGACGGCCAGGACCACGAGAATACCCAAGAGGCCCGTGAAGCGCTCCATCGCGGCTCCAATTAGCCGACGACTTCGAGAATGAGTTCCCGGCTCTCCGGCGCCGTGGAGGAGATGCGGAAGGCATCTTCAACCAACTGCGCGGCCTCATCGACATTGTCTTCGCGCGTGTAGTAGAGGCGGCACAATACGCTACCGGCATCGATCTTCTGGCCGACTTTCACTTCCAGAATCACGCCGACCGCCGGGTCGATAGCGTCTTCCTTGGCGTCGCGGCCGGCGCCGATCATGGCGGAAGCCTGGCCGATGTACTCGGCATCGATGTTGCTAATGTAACCGGAACGCGGCGAACTGATTTCACGGGCGCCGGTGGCATTGGGGAGCAATTCGAAGCGGTCGAGGACGGCGGGGTTGCCGCCCTGCGCGGCGATGACATCCTTGAGTTTCCGGTAGCCCGAACCGTCCAGCAATTTCTTGGTGGCGAGTTCGCGGGCTTCGTCCAGCGTGGCTGTGATCTTGCCCAGGTAAATCATGCGGGCCGCGAGTTCGAGCGACAACCGCGTCAGGTCCGTGGGCCCGGCGTTCTGCAGAGTCTGCGAGACCTCCATGACTTCCAGAGCATTGCCCACGGCGTAACCGAGGGGTTGATTCATGTCCGTGATGAGGGCTTGCACGCGTTTATCCATGCGGCGGCCGATGCCGACCATCATCTGCGCCAGGCGGCGCGCATCGACTTGCCGCTTCATGAACGCGCCCGCGCCCACTTTGACATCGAGGATGATGGCGTCCAGGCCCGCAGCGAGCTTCTTGGACATGATCGAAGAGGCGATCAAGGGAATGGATTCCACAGTGGCAGTGGCATCCCGCAACGCGTAGATCCGCGCGTCGGCGGGAGCGATTTCCGCGCTTTGCCCAATGAATGCCAGATGATGCTGCGCAAGTTGCGCGCGGAATTCATCCAGCGTGAGATTGGTGCGGAAGCCGGGAATGGATTCCAGTTTATCCAGCGTACCGCCGGTATGCCCCAGCGCGCGGCCTGAAATCATGGGCACCGTAACGCCCGCCGCCGCTGCCAAAGGCGCCGCGATCAAGCTGGTCTTATCGCCCACGCCGCCGGTGGAATGTTTGTCTACTTTGAGACCCGGAACGGAAGAGAGGTCGACGGTTTCACCGGATTGCACCATGCGCTCGGTCAAGGAACTGACCTCACGGTCGGTCATGCCGGAGAAAAATACGGCCATGAGGAACGCGGAGGCCTGGTAATCCGGAATCGTGCCATTGGTATAGCCGTCTACAAAAGCCGCGATTTCTTCGCCGGACAGTTCTTCGCCGTCTCGTTTACGGTGGATCAGGTCGACTGTACGCATGAATCTTTTGAGAATAGCACCTTATTTGATTGGAAGTAAAGGACCTGCGCGTTGGAATGCAGCGTTCCATGCAATCGGGGCAAGGACCGTTTTGGGCTATGGAGAAACCCCGCTTCAGCGCCGCCGCCCGGCTCGCTGGCAGCGATCGCGCAGGAAGGCGGCAAAGCCGTCTGGATCGATGGTGCCGGCGGCGAGTTCCAGTACGGCTTGCGCCGCTTCGGCTTCCGAGGCGGTGAACGCGTATCCGTTCATCTCAAGAAACAGCACGCCGGCCACGAAACCGGATCGCTTGTTGCCATCCATAAAAGGGTGGTTGCGGACAATTCCAGCCGTGTAGGCGGCCGCCATCTCCACAATGTTTGGCGATGCGTACGCAAATTGCTGCTGCAGGCGAGCCAGGGCGGATTCCAGCAACCCTTCGTCGCGAACACCGGGTGCGCCGCCATGCAGATCGAGAAGCTGCTGGTGGATGGCGAGGACGTCGCGTTTCTCAATCCAGAGAGGCGGTTTCACGGGATCGGCTCGCGGTCTTACTTGGCGAGCGCGCGCAGAGTATTCCGGTAACGGGCCATGATATCCCGCGCCTGGCTCAGCTTCTTTTCGAATTCCTCATCAGCGGGAGCAAGTTGATAGGCGCCATCGGGGGACTCGATCAACAGGAGCTTTTCGCCTTCGGCGGTGTTGAGCCGTTGGATCGCTTCTTTGGGGAGAATCACTCCGAGTGAATTGCCGAACTTGCGGACTTTGAGCTCCACCATGTTATTACTATCGTAATAACATGCGGAAAGCCCTGTCAAACGGCTTTCTTGCTCACGCGCCAGCCGTAATCCGCAAGGCTCGCCGCGGCCAGCGCGGCCACGGCCCATTGCAGTGCGATCACGGCGGGGGCGACGTGGATTCCGGCCAGGTTGCCCATCGCAAACATGATGTAAAGAACCTGCACGAACGTGCTGAGTTTGCCCCACGGCGAGGGCGGGAAGGCCCGGCGCGACTGGACCAAGTAGAGCAAGCCTGCCGCTGCCAGAATCACAATATCGCGGCCCAGCACGACGAAAGCCAGCCAGCCGGGAATCGCGCCGCTGAGGGCCAAGACCAGAAAAGATCCGCTCAGCAGGAGTTTGTCGGCGAGGGGATCAAGGTAGGCGCCCAAGCGCGAGGACCACTGGAAGCGGCGGGCCAGGAAGCCGTCCAGCACGTCCGTGATCCCCACCAGCGCGAAAGGCCACAGCAACCCGCGGTAATCGTGCCGCCACATCAGCAGAAACAGATAGGGCGTCAGCGCGATGCGCGCGAGGGTCAAGAGATTGGGGACGTGCTTCAAGGGGCCTAAGAAACCATTGCATGGGCGGCGCTGGCGGCCAATTGCTCATGCGTGATGATTTCGTAAAGCGTGGGGTCGGACATGATCTTATTCACCAGCGCAAAATGCATCGCGTGGCCGGCTTTTTCCGCGATCACGTGGCCCAGCAGCGGTTTGCCGATCAAAGCGAGGTCGCCGATCAGATCCAGCGCCTTGTGGCGGCAGCATTCGTCGGGGAAGCGCAGGCCCTCGGGGTTGAGGATGGAATCCTGATTGAAGCAGACGGCGTTTTCGAGCGATGCGCCGCGAATCAAGCCCATGTTGCGCATCTGGTGCAACTCATACTCAAAGCCGAAGGTGCGCGCCGGCGCAAGTTCAGCGGCATAATTTTCGGGCGTCACTTCCAGTTCCAGCGACTGGCGTCCCACCAGGGGGTGCGGGAAAAAGACGTCGCAGGTGAGCAGGAAACGCTCGGAGGGCAGAATCGTGATGCGCTTGCCTCCGCCTTCGACGGAAACCGGTTTGCGGATGCGCAGAAAGCGCTTACGGCGGCGCCAGTGGCGGATGCCGGCCGCTTGAATCATTTCGACGAAGCACTGGCCGCTGCCATCGAGGATGGGCACTTCCAGGTTGTCGATTTCGATGTAAGCGTTGTCGATGCCCATGCTGTAGAACGTACTCAGCAGGTGCTCCGTGGTGGAAATGAGAACGCCCTGGCGCATCAGGCTGGTGGCGTAGCTGACTTTCTGTACATAGCGCCAACTGGCGGGGATGGTGAAGCCGTCCAGGTCGGTGCGGACGAAAATAATTCCAGTGGAAGGCGGAGCAGGAAGAATACGGATGCGAACGGGAACACCATGGTGCAGCCCGACTCCGGAAGCTTCCACAGGCCGGTTTATCGTTGTTTCAAATTGCAAATGGCGCCTCCATCCAGTAGTTATATTAACAGAACGCTTCAGGCCGTGACTAGGGTTACATGTAAGAAAAAAAAAGACTTACTGGTATATAGTGTGTCTATAAAGCCACACTATGCGGGATGAACTGTGTCCATTGAAACACAACGGCTTTGGATTCAACTAAACTGTATTACGCACTTGATGGCGAACGTTTTTGCACTACGAGAACCTCGATGAAAACTGTTTGGTTACAGGCCTATGCCTGGGTGGTAGCGGCGGGCGCCTTGTTAGCGGTGTTCAGTGGGGCATTCGCGATGAATCGGGAAGTGCCCGCCTCCGGAGACTGGAAAGTCTTCTCCATAACGGGTCACTGGGCCGTCTCGGCGGGCGTGGGACTGCTGATGGCGGGCCTGGCAATATGGTCGCTGCTGGCCGAAAAGGGTTTGGGTGTGCGGCCGCTGGGCTGGATGTTGCTGGCGGGGACCGCCGCCACGGGCGGGTTAGGGCTGGTGTTCGGGCCGACGTCATTTTCGGGAATGGCGCATGCGATGCTGGGTCCGCTGCTGCTGGCCGCGGTGGTGGCTATTGCCGTGATGGCTTCGGGCAGTTGGCGGCGCGAGCCGCAGTTTGTGCAGGACCGCGGCTGGCCTTCGCTGCGCGGGCTCGGGCGCAACTCGGTGGTGCTGGCAGGGATTCAGGTCGCGCTGGGCGTGGCTTTCCGCCACGAATGGATGGGAGTGATGTGGCACATCCTGATGGCCATGGTGCTGGTGATCTTCCTTCTGGCGCTGGTGGTGCTGATCACGATGCTGCCGCCGCATCCAACGCTGAAGCCACTGGCGATCACTTTGGGCGCGATCCTGTTCGTGCAGGTTTTTCTGGGACTCACCGTGGTTTCCATCGGGTCCGGCAAGTCAGCCAATCTCATCGTCGTCGGGTTAGGAGCGTCGCATGCCGCCATGGGGGCGGTGACGTTAGCCGCAACGGTGGTGTTGTATCTGGAGATCCGGCGCAGCGTGCGCGGGGGATAGGCTGGCCAGCGTACGATAGATGCAGTGGCGCGCCTCTTCCTGATCGATTCCTTCGGCTTCATTTTCCGGGCGTACCACGCGCGGGCGCGTTCGGGAGCGCCTCCCATGCGCACGGCGGCGGGGGCGCCGACGGAAGCCGTCTACATCTTTCACAACATGGTGCGCCGGTTGCGCGCCGTGCACAAGCCCGACTACCTGGCCGCGATTTTCGAGAGCATGGGCCCGACGTTCCGCGATGAGGTGTTCGCGGAATACAAAGCCAATCGCGCGGAAACGCCGCCGGATCTGCTGGAGCAGATTCCCTGGATTCGCAAAACACTGGAAGCCATGCGCATCCCGGTCCTCGAATACTCAGGCTTTGAAGCGGACGATGTGATCGGTACGCTGGCGTGCCGCGCCGTGGAGCAGGGGCACGAGGTGGCCATTGTCTCCAGTGACAAAGACATGCTGCAACTGGTCAACGGCCATGTCCGCATGTTGAATCCGATGAAGGATGACACGTGGTACGACGCAGCCGAGACCGAGAAATTCATGGGCGTGAGGCCCGGCCAGGTGGCGGACCTGCTGGCGCTGAAAGGCGACACATCGGATAACATTCCGGGTGCGCCGGGGATCGGCGATAAGGGCGCAAAGGACTTAATCCTGCGCTTCGGCTCGCTGGACGGCGCGCTGGAACACGCGGCCGAAGTGGAAAAGCGCACGTATCGCGAGAGTTTACAGAATCATCGCGAACAAATTCTGCTTAGCAAGCGTCTGGCGACGATTCATACGGACGTGCCTGTGCCGTTCGTGCTGGACGAGTTGAAGACGCGCGAGCCCGACGCGGACCTGTTGCGGGACTTGTACCAGAAGATGGAGTTCCACAGTTTGCTGCGGGAATTGGGGAATACGCAACCGGTTACCGTGCAGCGCGATTACCAGCAACTGGCATCGGTGGATGAATTGAACGCCTGGCTGCCAAAGCAAGGGCCGGTAGCAGTGGCCGTGGGCGAGATGATGGCGGAGACCGTGGTCGGCCTGGCGATCGGCGACGGCGAGGCGGGGTCAATTGTGCTGGAGTCATTGCCGGCACAAGCGACGGTGGCGCACGACATCAAAGCACTTGTGCGGCGGTTCGGAGAATGCCAGGAACTGACGCACGACGTGATGCTCTACGGATTTCTACTTTCCGCCGATCCTTCGGTGTGCGGGTTAGACGCGATGGCGGTGACACATCTCAGCCGGCCTGCGGGCTCCGATCCGGCCGCGCAGGCAGAGGCTGTTTTCGGCTTGTTTCAGAAGCTCAGGCCGCGCGTGGAGGCGGAGGGCCTGGCCGATCTCTACACCCGCATCGATCTGCCGCTGATTCGCGTGCTGGCCGCAATGGAGTCACGCGGTATTACGGTCGACTCGGGGCAGTTGCGCGCCATGAGCGGCCGCATGGAAGAAGAAATCGGTAAGTTGACCGCGGAAATTCATGAGCTCGCGGGCAAGCCGTTCAATATCAATTCGCCGCAGCAACTGGGCAAAGTCTTGTTTGAGGATCTGGATTTACCCGCGCCAGGGAGGGGCGGGAAGAAAGCCATCTCGACTGCCGCCGACGTTTTGGAAGAGTTGGCCGCGGAGTATCCGATAGCAGGTAAAGTATTGGAATATCGCCAGCTTGCCAAGCTCAAGGGAACTTACGTGGATGCTCTGCCGGCGTTGATCGATCCGGAATCCGGGCGCTTGCACACCACGTTTAATCAGACAGGCGCGGCGACCGGGCGGCTTTCGTCGTCGAATCCGAATCTGCAAAACATTCCGATTCGTACCGAACTGGGTAGGGAAATCCGCGCGGCGTTTGTTCCAAGAGAAGGCTGGAAGCTGGTGGTAGCCGATTACTCGCAGATCGAGCTGCGGCTGCTGGCGCACATGTCGCGCGATCCGGTGTTGGTCGCGGCGTTCCGCAACGGCGAAGACATCCACACGCGAACGGCGGCGGAGGTGTTCGGCATTCCGCCTCTGATGGTGGGGCCGGAGCACCGCCGCAGCGCCAAGGCCGTGAACTTCGGCATCGTCTACGGGCAGACGCCGTTCGGCCTGGCGGCGCAGTTGGGCATCGACCGCAAGGAAGCCGAGATATACATCCGCGCTTACTTCGAGCGCTACGCCGGTGTGCGGCGCTTCATCGAAGCGACGATTGCCGAGGTGCGGCGGACGGGCGTGTCCGTGAATCTTTTCGGGCGCAAGAGGCCGATTCCCGACATGCAAAGCCGCAATCCGAATGCACGGGGATTCGCCGAACGGACAGCGGTGAACACTCCGCTGCAAGGGACGGCGGCGGATTTGATCAAGCTGGCGATGATCCGCATCGCTGAAAAATTACGTGGCGAAAAACTACGCGGCATGCAGACACAGATGCTCTTGCAGGTGCACGATGAACTGGTGTTCGAGGCTCCGCCGGAAGAAGTGAACGCGGTGCGCGCCATGGTGAAATCGGAGATGGAGAACGTGCAGCGCTTTGAAGTGCCCATCGTGGTAGACGTGGGCGTGGGAGACAATTGGCGGGATGCGAAATAGAATACTTACGCTCTGTGTGATGGCCGTGGCCGCGCTTGCGCAAAAGCGCACGGTGAGCGACGCCGACGTGCAGAAGGTGCACCAAGCCGCGCTGTTGATCGATACTCATAACGATTTTCCGACGGAGCAGGCGGGCAAGGACCGGCGGGAGGGCAGTGCGATCGAAGTCGTCAAGTCGCCGCTGAACCACACCGATCTGACGCGGCTGCGCGAGGGCGGCGTGGGAGCGGTGTTCTTCGCGGCCTATGTATCGGGGAGTTACGGACTGGGCGAGAGGGCGTACAATCGCGCCAACCAGGTGATCGACATCATCCGCCGCGATATCGTCGAACGCTATCCGAGCGATTTTGTCCTGGCCACGACCGCCGCTCAGATCGAGACAGCGCACAAACAGGGCAAGATCGCCGCGTTGATCGGCATTGAAGGCGGGCACGCCATTCAAGACAGCCTGGACAAGCTGCGCGAGTTTTACGGCAAGGGCGTGCGCTACATGACGCTGACCCACGGCAACACCAACAACTGGGCGGATTCTTCCGGAGATCTGAAGAACGCGACCATGCGGCACCACGCGGGCCTGACCGACTTCGGCAAGGACGTGGTACGGGAGATGAATCACCTGGGCATGATGGTGGATATCTCGCATGTGGCGGACAAAACGTTTTATGACGCGCTGGAGGTGAGCAAGGCTCCCCTGATCGCGTCGCATTCGTCGTGCCGTGCGCTGGCCGATGTGCCGCGCAACATGACGGACCAGATGATCATCGATCTGGCCAAGAAAGGCGGCGTCGTGCAGGTCAACTTCTATTGCGAGTTTCTTGCCGCGGCGAAGCCGCCCCATGCCACGCTGGACGACGTCGTCAAACATATCGATCACATCCGCAAGATTGCAGGGATCCGCGCGATTGGGATCGGCAGTGATTTTGACGGGATTGACTGTGCGCCGGTGGGTCTGGAAGACGTCTCCAAGTTTCCCAACCTGACGCGGGCGCTGCTGGAGAAAGGTTATTCGGCCGAGGATATTCGCAAGATCTATGGCGGTAATTTCCTGCGGGTAATGAGGGCGGTGGAGAAAGTTGCGGCTGCGAAGTAGCGTTGTTCTGATTGCCGCGCTGGCGCTCGGCGGCTGTAGGGTGGGCCAGCAGGAGACCACTGTCTTTGTCGATCCGCAATTTGCGACGCTGGTGCCTCCGGACACGACGCTGATCGTGGGCACGCGCGTGGAGCATCTGGTGAAGACGCCGCTCTATGAGAGATATTTAGGCGGCGGGCGAGTCGGCATCATTGACCGGGTGGCTCGCGGCACGGGCATCGATCCGGAAAAGAAACTGTGGAACCTGTTGTACGTATCCAACGGGCGCAAGAGCTTTGTGCTGGGCCGCGGCAAGTTCGCGGATGAGCTGATGGCGCCGGATTTCTCGAAGCCCGGCGTGAAGCGGTTCTCGTACAACAAGGTCAGCTTTTTTGGCGATGAACAGCAGGCGCTGATGATCCTGAACTCGAGCACGATCGCAGTGGGTGAGACGGACACATTGCGGGCGCTTGTGGATCAGCGCCCGTCGATCACGGGTCTTCCGCCGCGCCTGGCGGCTCTGGTCAAGGAGATCCCGTATCAGACGCAATTCTGGGGCGCTTATGCGGGAGGACCGGTGAGTGTTCCGCTGATGGGAAATCTGCAGAACGTGAACAAAGTGCTCGGCGCGCTCAGGCAGGGCGTGTTCTATTTTGACTTGACGCAAGGCGTCAACGGCACCATCCGCGGCGATGCGCGCAGCGCCCAGGACGCGCAAGAAGTTCGCGACGCGCTCGAAGGGCTTCTCGGCTTGGGGCGTTTGATGGCGCCCAAGAGCCGGCCGGAGCTGCTGCGCGTATTTGACGGCATCCACGCGGCGCAAGAAGGCCAACGAGTGATCGTGAAGGTGGAAGAATCCGTGGATCTTGCCGGGCAGTTCCTTGATGGTTGGCTAAAACGATGATGGTTGGTTGAAAAAGTAGCCGTTTTTTTTTGGCTTATTTTTTGCCAGCGGGTATCGCGTCGCCCAGGTTCAGGGAGCCGCCGCCCTCGCTCACATAGTTCCGGTTCCAGGAAGGCATGTCGATGATCACGTCGCCGGTGACCACAGCCTGGCACGCCAATCGCGATTCCAGCGTGAGATCGGCGGCCTGTTCGACGCGATCGAGTTCATCATCATCCAAGGGCGAAAGGTTTGTCTCCGCGCCGGATTTCATATGTACGTGGCAGGTGGTGCAGGCGCAGCTTCCGCCGCAGGCGTGTTCGATATGGATGCCAAAGTTTAGCGCAACATCGAGAATGGACTCGGGCTTGCCGTGATGTTGATACGGGAGTTTCCCTGATTCGAACTCGACCGTGCGGCCGAGATTCACAAACGTAACTTTAGGCACATCCTCATTGTAGCTGGCATACTGGTTCTTTCATGTTTCATCTTCTGGAAAAACGGATTGGGGAGGCGTTTGCCTCCAGGATTGAAGAGCTCTACGGGGTCAAGGGAGCGACGCAGACGGAGCAGCCCAAACAGTCGTCTTTTGGCGAAATTGCGGTGCCGGCGGCATTCCAGTTGGCGCGCCAGTTGCGGAAAGCGCCCAAGGCGATCGCGGGGGAATTGGCGGAGGCAGCGGGCTCGATTGCAGGGGTGGCGTCGGTTGAGATTGCCGGTAACGGATACCTCAACGTGCGCCTGGATCGCGGTTATTACGGGGCCGGATTGCTTTCCGGCGGTGAAGGGCCGCGCGCGGCGGCCGCGGACAAGATCATTGTCGAGCACACCAACATCAATCCCAACAAGGCCGCGCATATCGGGCACCTCCGCAACGCCGTCCTGGGCGATACATTTGTGCGCATGCTGCGGGCCACTGGTCGCAACGTTGAGGTACAGAACTATATCGACAACTCGGGTGTGCAGGTTGCCGATGTGGTGGTTGGATTCCGGCATCTGGAGAACAAGTCCGCGGACGACGTGCGGGGCCTGATCGCCGCGCCGAAATTCGATTACTACTGCTGGGATTTGTACGCGCGCATTTCGTCTTACTACGCCGAGCATCCGGAAGCGCTGCAGTGGCGCCGCGATATGCTGCACGCGATCGAGCAGGGCGAGGGAGCAGACGCGGAAATGGGGAGCCTGGTCGCGGACGCGATCGTCAAGACGCACCTGGCGACCATGTGGCGGCTCAACATCGTCTACGACGTACTGCCGCGTGAGAGCGAAATCCTGCACCTGAAGTTTTGGGCGACAGCGTTTGAGCTATTGAAGGAACGCAAAGCGATCTACTTCGAAAACGAAGGCAAGAACAAGGGCTGCTGGGTGATGCCTGGGTCAGCGTTCCGCGAAGGCGGCGGAGGCGAGGGCGAGGAAGACAGCAAGGTCATCGTGCGTTCGAACGGTACGGTGACGTACGTCGGCAAGGACATCGCCTATCAGTTGTGGAAGTTCGGGCTGCTGGGCAAGGACTTCTACTATCACAAGTGGCACAAATATCCAGACGGGCACCAAGTGTGGGCGTCGACGGATCAACCGCGTCCGGAAGCGTTTCATGGGAAGCGGCGATTCGGAGCGGGCTCGCGCGTGTATAACGTGATCGATTCGCGGCAATCGTATTTGCAGGACGTGGTGGAGGCGGGTCTGCGCGCGCTGGATTTCACGACGCAGGCGGACAACAGCATTCACTTTTCCTATGAGATGGTGGCGCTCTCGCCACGCACGTGCGTCGAGATGGGCGTCGAACTGTCCGAAGAAGATAAGCGCAAACCTTACGTTGAGGTTTCAGGCCGCAAGGGATTGGGTGTGAAGGCCGATGACCTCATCGACAAATTGACGGAGAAGGCGCTCGATGAAGTTACGTCACGGCATGCTGAGGAGACGGAAGACTCGCGGCGAAAATCGGCCCGTGCGATTGCGATTGCGGCGCTGCGTTACTTCATGCTGAAGTACACGCGGAATTCCGTGATCGCGTTCGACTTCGGCGAGGCGCTGAGCTTCACGGGTGAAACCGGTCCCTACGTGCAGTATGCGACGGTGCGCGCGCGCCGGATTCTCGGCAAACTCGCCGAACGCGGGGAGACACTGCCGGAGTTCCGGTCGTTACTGAGCCGCGAGGCAATGGCCCGGCAACTGGAAAACGAGGATTGCTGGCAGTTGCTGTTGACCGCGTCCAAGGCAGAATCCGCCATCGAGAGGGCCGTGGCAAGCGGCGAGCCCGCTCACGTAGCGCGTTTCGCTTTCGACCTGGCGCAAGGGTTCAGCACCTTTTATCAAAAATTCCACGTGCTCGATGAACCTGATGCCGAAAAGCGGACCTTCCTGCTATGGATGACGGACTACTTCCGCGCGCAGTTGGAGCGGACGCTGGGCGTGTTGGGGATTGAAGTGCCGGAGTATATGTAGAAGACGCAGGTTCGCGAATGGACGCGAATTAGAAAAGACTTTTCACCGGGCAGGAAAAGCCGGGTAGAAGTTCAGGAGCTTCCAATATCTCGTCTTGGCCGAGGATGCGTGCCGCGCCGGAGGCGGACCCCCACACTTCGACCTCGCGCGTGTTGGGATAAACCAGCCACACCACTTGCGCGCCCGCGGCGAGGTACTGCCTGATTTTGCGGCGCATGGCCTCGACCTTGTCGGAGGGGGAAAGTACCTCAATCGCGAGGTCGGGAGCCCCAGGAATGTCCCTTGCTGGATCGATCGTGGATGCCCGCGCAGCGAGAATAAAAGAAAGATCCGGAGCTCGTTTTGTTGTCGGCCCCAGGACGAAGAGGTTGTCGGACGTGAAGAGTTCGCCCAGCGCATGCGTTTCCAAATACCCCAGCAGGACTCGGGTCAACTTCAGCACGATCCGGTTGTGCGTCACGCGCGGCCTGGTCATTTCGATCAGCTCTCCCTCGTCAAGCTCGTAGCGGAGCTCGTCGGGCTCTAGGAGGCGGTCGAACTGTTCAACCGAAAGCGGCGTCTTTGCGCCCATACCGCAAGTATACCCTTCGGCGGAGTCGCGATAAACTAAAGGTATCCATGCCAAGTCAGAACTCTTTTGGCGCCGCGGGGCAGCTTCGCGCCGGCGGCCGCACCTATGACGTGTTTCGTCTGTCCGCGTTAGAGAAGGCCGGGTTCGATCTTTCCCGCGTTCCTTACTCGATCAAGATTCTGTTGGAGAATCTGCTGCGCTTTGAAGACGGTTCGACGGTTAAGCACTCCGACATCGAATACGTCGCCAAGTGGGACACCAAGGCGGAAGCCCAGGAAATCAACTTCCGTCCCGCGCGCGTGCTGCTGCAGGACTTCACGGGCGTGCCTTGCGTGGTCGACTTGGCCGCGATGCGCGACGCGCTCCAGAAGATGGGCGCGGACCCGAAAAAAGCCAATCCCCTGGTGCCGGTGGACCTGGTGATCGATCACTCGGTACAGGTGGATTACTATGGCACGAAAGACGCATTCCAGCAGAACGCGCTGCTGGAATTCCAGCGCAATCAGGAGCGGTACTCGTTCCTGCGCTGGGGACAGTCGGCGTTTCAGAATTTCCGCGCCGTGCCGCCCGATACGGGCATCGTGCACCAGGTGAATCTCGAATATCTGGCTCCTGTTGTGATGAGCGTCGATGGCGCGGCGTATCCGGACACGGTCGTCGGCACGGACTCGCACACCACGATGATCAACGGTTTGGGCGTCGTCGGTTGGGGCGTCGGCGGTATCGAAGCGGAGGCCTGCATGCTGGGCCAGCCGGCTACGATGCTGCTGCCGCAGGTCATTGGTTTCAAGATGACGGGCAGGCTGCCGGAAGGCGCCACGGCAACCGATCTTGTGCTCACCGTCACGCAGATGCTGCGCAAGAAAGGCGTCGTCGGCAAATTCGTCGAGTTTTACGGCGATGGGTTGAATGCGCTGAGCCTGGCCGACCGCGCGACCATTGCCAACATGGCGCCCGAGTATGGCGCGACCATCGGCGTATTCCCGATTGACGATGCATCGCTCGACTACTTGCGGCTGACCAACCGTCCCGCCGGGCAAATCGAGCTTGTGGAAGCCTATGCGAAAGAGCAGGGACTGTTCCGCGTGGCAGGTGCGCCGGACCCCGTCTTTAACGACACTCTCTCGCTGGATCTCGCGACCGTGGTGCCGTCGCTTGCCGGGCCGAAGCGCCCGCAGGATCGCATCAACCTGCCGGATGTGAAGAAGAACTTCCTCGATACGCTGAGTGCCGCCCCGAAGACCGCGGAGATCAGCATGAACGGATCGAAGGCGACGATCCAGGACGGCAGCGTGGTGATCGCGGCGATCACCAGTTGCACGAACACGTCGAACCCGTCGGTCATGATCGCGGCCGGATTGCTCGCCAAGAAAGCGGTCGAACGCGGTTTGAAGTCCAAGCCGTGGGTGAAGACTAGTCTGGCGCCCGGCTCCAAGGTGGTCATGGACTATCTGACGGATGCGGGCGCGGTGCCTGCGCTCGAAGCGCTGAATTTCCACCTGGTGGGCTACGGTTGCACGACGTGTATCGGCAACAGCGGTCCGTTGCCGGAGGAAGTCGCGGCCGGGGTGACCAGGGAAAAACTTACCGTGGCTGCCGTACTTTCCGGAAACCGTAATTTTGAGGGCCGCGTGAATCCGCTGGTGAAGGCGAACTATCTGGCGTCGCCGCCGCTGGTGGTGGCATACGCGCTGGCGGGGCGCGTGGATCTCGATCTTGCACACGATGCGATCGGGCAAGACCAGGCGGGTAAGGACGTGTTCCTCCGCGACATTTGGCCATCGAACGAAGAAGTGCAGAACGCGATCAAGAAAAGTGTTCGCCAGGAGATGTTCGCCAAGGAATATGCGGAAGTCTTTGCCGGAGACAGCAACTGGCGGGGCATCAAGGTTCCGGCGGGCGATCAATACGCGTGGGACGATTCGTCCACCTACATCAAGAAGGCGCCCTATTTCGACAACATGGTCGATCCCAAGACCTTCGTGCGGGATCTGAAGGGATTGTCGGTTTTGGCGACGCTGGGAGATTCGGTGACTACCGATCATATTTCACCGGCGGGCAATATCGCCAAGGACGGTCCAGCGGCGCAGTATCTGCAATCGCTGGGCGTGAAGCCAGCCGATTTCAATTCCTACGGCGCGCGGCGCGGCAACCACGAAGTGATGGTGCGCGGAACGTTCGCCAACATCCGGCTGAAGAATCTGATGGTGCCGGGCGTGGAAGGCGGAGTGACCAAGCACGTGCCTACGGGCGAGCAGATGCCGATTTATGACGCCTCGGTTCGCTACCAGAAAGAAGGCACGCCGCTGCTGGTGATTGCCGGGAAAGAGTACGGCACGGGCTCCTCGCGCGACTGGGCGGCGAAAGGAACACTGCTGCTCGGCGTGAAGGCCGTAATCGCCGAGAGCTTCGAGCGCATTCACAGGTCGAACTTAGTGGGAATGGGAGTGCTGCCTCTGCAATTTATCGACGGACAGAGCCGGGAATCGTTGGGCCTGACGGGCCTTGAGACCTATTCGATCGAGGGCATTCCGGCCGCTGTGGATTCCGCCGGCAAGTCCCGGGCGAAAGTGACCGCCGTCAAGGACGGCTCCAGCAAGACGTTCGAGGCCATCGTCCGGATCGATACACCGCAGGAAGCCGAATACTATCGCAGTGGCGGCATTCTGCCGTACGTGTTGCGCCAGTTGGCGGCGCGCTAGTTCAGGTTTCTAGGCGCGCGCGGTGGCGCGCACTTCCACTGCGTCCAGCACCCGTTCCAGTTCGCCTTCCTGAATGGGGTGGCTGAGAAGAAAACCGCCATTTTCCGCAAGGCTGGCGGCGAACTCAGCGTCGTAACCGTCGCTCACCAGGATGAACGAAGGCACGGCTTCGCGCAGCCGCTCATGGAAGTCGCTCCACTTGGAGCCCCCGGGCCGCACGGCCCACAAGACGCCGTCAAAGCGCATGCGATAAGCCAAATCCGCCGCTTCTTCCGCCCGTACGGGCACTACACGGTGCCCCCGCGCGGTCAGAAGTCCCATGAGTTGCCGCTGCGGGCCGAGATCGGGCTCGACGAGTAACAAGGTCTGGGCACGCCCGGAGCGCACGGGTGCGGTGGATGATGCCCGCACGCCGGGCGCCAATGGGAAGTCAAGGTCAAAGCTCACGTTCCCTTGGGAGCTTTGCACCCGCAGATCGCCGCCGTGATTTTGGACGATGGACCGGCACACGTCGAGGTTGACCTCGCGGGCCGCGGATTCGGAGATTTCACCGGGAAAGCGAATCTCGACGGTCACGCGTCCGGCCATGGTTGTGCTGGTTACTTCCAGCGTCTTGTGCGGAGTGCGCGAGGCGCACTGTTCGGCATAGACCAGCAAATTCAAAAACACCTCTTCGATCTGCCCTTGCACGCCGAGCAAAAGAGCGGGCTCGGAGGAAAGATGATTTTGCACGCGTAGCCCCAGGGCGCTCCATTCCGGCTGGCGGAACTGCAGCAGGCTGCCGGTGAGCGCATGGATATCCATCATGCGCGCGGCCGTTTCGCCGGGCCGGGCAAAGGAGATCAGACGGGTCACGATCTCCGACGCACGCATGGATTCCGCGGCCAGTTGCTTCAAGCCGCTTCCCAGGGAGGGGGCGCCGTTTGCGGCCAACAGCAATGAGGAGAGTTCAGCAATACGTTCCAGCGGCGCGCGCAAGTCGCTGGCGACTCCGGAGATCAATTGGCCGGTGGCGGCCAGTTTCTCGCTGCGGAACAATTGCTCGCGCACGGTATTCTGTTCTTGCAATTTCATCGACGCGGCGATCTGTTTGGCCAGGTGCTGCAGTGTCGCCTGCTCGTCGGGCGTGAAGTATCCCAGGCGCTGCGTGCTGCTGGATTCCAGGACGCCGAGGGTGCCGGAGCCGGTCAGCAGCGGGACGAACATCGCCGAGCGGGGCAAGCCGGCTTTCCAGCCGGAATTGACCAAGGGGTTGCGGCGCACGTCCGGGATATTCACGACGCTGTGATTCCGAAAACACTTCACGGCGCCCGCGGCTAGCCCCTCCGGCTCACCTTCAATGGGCGCGGCCATCGGCTCCGGATCGCCGGCCGTGGGCACGGATTCAAGCGATTTGGTCCGGCGATTGAGCAAGTACAACCGCACGGACGTGGCTTGCGTGATGGAGGGCAAGACAGCCGCGAGCTTCTCGGCGATTTCGGCGGGCGACGCGGCCGCGAAGATGTCCTCGCTCAAACTGTAGAACGCCCGCATCGCGCGGCGATGGGCGCTGATGTATTGTGCGCGAATCCACCAGGCTCCCACCGGCACCGCCACGAGTGCGAATAGCCCCAGCCAGAGAGTTGGCGACATCATCAATCTAATCGGCCTCTTGCCGGGAAAGCCATAGACCCAAGGAAGGGTCCCGGAAGTCCGTGATGACAAATACAGTTCCCGCCAAGGCGCTGGCGTGAGTCAGGACGCCAACCACGCGCATCCCGGCGGAGCGCGCGGATTCGACACCCACGGGTGAATCCTCAAATACGATGCAATTGCGCGGCGGGATGCCCAATTCGGTGGCGGCCCGCAAATAGACGTCGGGCGCCGGTTTGGGGCGGGGCACCCGCGAGCCGTCCACGATCACACGAAAGTGCCTCCGGAGATTGGTTCCGTCCAACACGAAATCCACGTTGGCCGGCTCGGCGTTGGTGGCCAGAGCCACGGGAGCGCCCGCCACGCGCTCAAGCCACGCCGCGATGCCCGGGACGAGATGCGACGCGAGTTTGTCCCCCAGCATCTCCCGGTAAAGTTGTTCCTTCGCGGCGCCATGTCCTTCGACCACATGCGGAGCGGCGTGCGGCCCCAAACAATCACGGACGATATCATCGTTGCGGCGGCCATGCATGCGCGAGGCAACCGCGCTGCCGTCGTAACCGAGTGACGCCAGGTAGCGCTCCCAGGCCTGTTCATGAACCGGCATGGAATCGACAATCACTCCGTCCAGGTCGAAAATCAGAGCCAGGCCGGAGACGACGGAAAGAGTTTGCAGCGGCGCGCCGGGGCTCTGCTGGGTAACCTCAGGCATTCTGGCCGAATCATAACACGCGAGACACGCCTAATCGCGGAAAATAGAAGGAGCATGGCGGCCAGGAATCAGCGACCCATCGCGCGGCGTTATATTGTTTCCGGGAGAGTGCAGGGAGTCGGATATCGGGCCTTCGCGCAGAGGGCGGCACGCGAAATCGGAGTTACCGGATGGACGCGTAATTTGGACGACGGCTCCGTGGAAGTCCATGCCAACGGCAGTGCCGGGCGGCTGGAAGATTTCGAGGGCAGGCTGCGCCAGGGGCCGCGCTGGGGGGAAGTGCGATGCGTTGAGGTGACGGAGGGGGTTGTCTCGGTCACCTCTGAATTCATGATCCGCTGATCGCGTTACTTGATTTTCGAGAAGTCGGTGGGATCCATAAACGTGGAATCCACCTTCTCCACGATCTTGCCATCGGCTTCAGAGGCTTTCGACACCTTCACCCACTCGGGATCTGCGCGGAATTCTTTCCAGTTCTTGGTAGCGGCGTCGCGATTGGGATGCGAAAGGATGTAGACAAGCGTGTTGTCCTTGGCCGGTGAATCCTGCGGAACCCAATAACCGACGCTGGTCATCTTGTGCTGGTCAAAGATGCGGCGCGTGTGATCGCGAAAGCGGCTGAGCAACGCGGGGAGACGCCCCGGATGGGTATGATAGACGCGCAATTCAAACACATGGTTGCTCTGCGCCTCTACGCCGGCAGGCGTCATCAGCCGGCTGGTGAGCAGGGATCCCGCGGCGAATGACAGCGCGGCAAAAATAAAGAAACGGGGCCAGGTAAGTTGCATAGTTGAAAAGTGCAGCAGTTCGCGGTCTTGCCGGATAGCGCTCATTAATGCTTGTGCACGCGCCGCAACATGAAGTGTTCGGGTTTCAGCGATCCGTCACGCAGGCGTTTCCAGTCGTCCTGGACATGAATCAGGCGGCCGCTGATGTGGTTGGATTCCTCCGAAGCCAGAAATAGCGCCAGTTCACCCTGCTTGCCCGCGGGTACGCCGCCGGTGAGGCGGACCTGTTGCGCCTCCTCGATCTCGCGCCAGCCGGCCCGCTCGCCCGCGGCCAGAACCTGGTCCGTCATGTGCGTGTAGCTGGTTCCTGGAATCATGCAGTTGATTTGTACGTTGTGGTCGCGGACTTCTTCGGCTACGCTTTCAACAAGACTTACTACGGCCGACTTGGAGGCGGCGTAAACCGCGAAGTTGGGCCGAGCCTGGGAACCGGTTCCGCGTATGAGTACAATAATTTTCCCTTGGCGGCGCTGGATCATGCCCGGCAGCACAACGCGGCAGGTATTCATCACGCCAACCAGATTGGTCTGGACGATCTCATTCCAGTTCTTGGGATTGGATTCCGCGAACGGCCCGATGGAGCCCTGAATTCCGGCGGCGCACACCAGCACTTGCAGAGGGGCTCCACAGTGAACCTGCATGCGCTCAACCGCGGCGGCGACCTGTTCGTAGTCGGCAACGTCAGCGCGCAGGCGCACCGCTGTACCTCCGCCGTGTTCTATTTCCAGGTGGCACAGGTCTAGTTCGGGCTTGCTGCGGGCCAAAAGGCCTACGCGCGCGCCATATCCCGCGAAGCCGATCGCGAGACGCTTGCCGATACCGCGGCCCGCGCCGGTTACCAGAACCGGTACCGATTTGAAGGAGTGCACACCATCACGTTAGTACACTTTTACCCGCCAGTAGGCGGGCGGACATTAGTACACGTTTACCCGCCAGTAGGCGGGCGGATGGTAGTGCGCTTTTGGCCCTGTGAGCGGGCGGTGGGTCAGAGTTCCGCGGCGGAAGGGAGGATGTTGATGGCGGCCGTGATCTGAACGACCTCTCCGTTGACAAGAGAATAAGGTCCCTCCAGCCGGGCGGCGGCGTGAACCGCGCGTTCTTCGGCCTTTTGTGGTGACCCCGCAAACAGCACGGCGAACTCGTTCTTACCCCAGCGGCCGACGCGATCTCTACGCCGGAATTCCGCCGAGAGCCGGGCCGCGGCCTGCTGCATGACCTGGTCACCCAGCGGACCTCCCAGGCGGAACAAGAGAATGGAGAAGGCCGTTCCGTTCATTTGATAGGCCGCGACCTGCCGTTCGAATTCCACTTCGTTGATTAATCCCGTCACGGGGTCTATGGCGGCCGGGCCCGCAATTCTCTGACCCAAGGAAACAACTTCGCTATCCATCTTGGCGAGGGTAGGCGCGACTTCCCGGCTGATGTTCTCCGCCAAACTCGTCAGCGCCGCGGACATGTTGTCTAGCGGGGAATCGGCGGCTAGTTCCTGAAGTTGTTTGCGGAAAGTCTCTTGTTTGTGCGATAAGATTTCGATCAGTTCCCGCAATGCAACAATTCCACGTTCCAGGTCAACGCTGCGCTCCGATTGCAACCGGTTGACGACTTCGGCGAAATCCTTGAGCTCCGATTGTAAGGTCTCTGAGCTGTCCTTGATGGCCGCCCGGGTGACCTCAAACGAGAGACGCGATTGCAGGCCTTGCAGCCGCTTGCGATACGGCGCACCGACCTCCGGCCAGGCCTTTTCCATGCATTCCGCCGTGACGGACATGGCAGTCAAATAGGCGGCCATCGCCGTACTCAATTCAGCTAAGACATCACGTTCGACCGCGGCACCCATCATAAAAGAATTGTGCTCCTCTTGGCACTAGGAATGAATCGGGTGAAACGCTTAGAACTTTAGGGGGTACGATACCTTAGTGATCTGCTTGAATCTCAAATGTTGTGACGACTTCCGCGGTCGCCCTTACCGTGGCGATGGCGCCGCAATATTTTTCCGTGGAAAGCGCTATGGCTTGCTGAACGGATTCCGTCGATATATGATTTCCTCGTACGATGTGCTTTAACTCGATACGGCGGAAGGCGCGGGGATGTTCAGTGAGGCGTTCGGAACGGATTTCGACGCGGTAGCCGCTCACTTTCTCGCGTTTCTTGTGGAGGATGGCAATGACATCGGCCGCGGTACAACTCCCCAAACCCACCAGGAACAATTCCAACGGGCCGGGCGCCGTCCGCCGGTCGCCTTTCACGTCCACGGTCAACGAGTGGCCGCTGGGAGTGGTGGCGATAAAAAAGTCGTCGCCCGCGAACTGGATCGTCGTGAATTTATCGGTGTTTGTTCCCGCGGTTGTTCCGGCCATCCTTTCATCAATAACACACGTTACAGGTTGAACCTCCCATGGCGGAACGGCTAACACTCACCGAAATTCAGAATGCCCGGCAGCGGATTGCTCCTTGTGTGCGCCGGACCCTTCTTACCGCCAGCGTTGCTCTTAGCGAACGGCTGAGAAGCAATGTCTACGTCAAGCTGGAACTGTTCCAGAAGACGGGCTCTTTCAAGGTGCGCGGCGCGTTCAACAAGGCCTTGAGCCTGCCGCCGGAGGACCGCGGGCGGGGGTTGGTGGCAGTCAGTGGAGGCAACCACGCCCAAGCCGTGGCGTACGCGGCTCGCAACCTGGGACTGAAATCCGTGATTCTCATGCCCGCGAGCACGCCCCGAAACTATGTGGATGCCACAAAGGGCTACGGGGCCGAAGTGAAGTTTGCCGCCGACGTGTGCGCGGCATTTGCCGAAGTAGCCGAATATGAGCGTCAGGGCTGGGCATACCTGCATCCGTTCGACGATCCCATGGTGATGGCCGGGCAGGGAACGATCGGCCTGGAGATTCTGGACGACGTGCCTCAGGTGACAGACATCGTCATCAGCATCGGCGGCGGAGGTCTCATCGGCGGAGTGGCAACGGCGGTGCGTGCCCTGAAGCCCTCGGTGCGCGTGTGGGGCGTGGAAACCGAAGGCGCCGATTGCATGTCGAAATCGCTGGCCGCCGGAAAGGTTGTCACGCTGCCGGCAATTACTTCGATTGCGCGCACGCTGGGAGCGCCGGCTCCTTCCGAGCAGACGCTGGCCATGACACGCGAATTGGTGGAAAGCGTAACCGTAGTGAGCGACGAGGAGACTCTGGCGGCGTTACGGTTCCTGTTAGAGCGTCTTAAGGTGCTGACCGAACCGGCGGCATCTTGCACTCTGGCCGCGGCGGATCGCTTGCGGGATCAGTTCTCCAAGGAACGCCATGTCGTGCTGCTGCTGTGCGGCGGCAACATGCCGGTGGAAGATCTGGCCCGGCTACCGGTGAGTTAAGGCAAAAAAGCGGAGGCATGGCGCCTCCGCTTTCTCTTTTCCCGTTATTTCGCCGCGCTCTCTTTTCCCTTTACTTCGCCGCGCTCATGGCCGTTTCCAGTGCC
>CAMAVI010000043.1 GCA_945861625.1 Candidatus Sulfopaludibacter sp. SbA3 | reverse complement strand
TCAAAAATTTGGTAACATGCTCCGGTAGTACCAAGGAGGGAAGCTATGGCTTGGCTGGCGAAGTTCCTTCGGTGGTGTTGGAGAAAATTCGAAGATTACGCGCTGCTCGAGTTCCTGATCTCGCACTGGCCCTTCGTTGTCGCGGTTGCCGCCTTGGGTCTCGCCGGATTGGTGTTCTGGCTTTTCCGCCGGGGGGGCGGGAAGCAGAAACGCGTAACCGGGAATGCCCAATCGGTTACGCTACGGAAGAAGTTAAAGGAGCTTCGCAAAGAGAATGTACGGTTGAAAGAGATGGTGGCGGACCTGAGCCTGGATAAGGCTGAACTGCAAGGGGAAAACCGCAAGAACCACGTGGGCCAGTATGGGCAATGAGAATGAGAAGGTTCTAGGCTCCGCTAGTGGCATGTCGGCGAACTGGCGGCAATCCAACGGTCGTCCGAGCTGTGTCAAACGCACAAATTATGCCAGCGGAGCTGCGCGTGTTGTTGAGAGGGTGCGGTGGCCGTGCAAATCGTACGGAGTATCTGGAGGCAGGATGAAAGGCACAGCACACTCAACCGCTACGCAGGCGGAACCTAAACCCAGTTCCCTGCGCGATCAGTCGGAAATGAGACTTGGACATCGCCGGGGAGGTGACGGGCAATTGACACGCGTTACGGGTTACGTCCCGTTCGGGGTAGAACGCATGCGTATGTCTTGGCGATAGAGAAGGAGGAATCAAATTGCCGTACGTTATCGATTATCAGCAGGAAACCACAACGCCCACGATAAACGTTCCTCCTTGGCATTCGGGTACGTGTGGTTACCTTCCTGGGACCAGCGCGCGGATCGCGCTGGTCAAGGGAGGGAAAAGAGGCCTTGAAGTGCAGGTTCGGCCTTATGCATTCGTTCAAAGACGAATAACGTATCTTACGGCGAAATTCACGGACGAACCCGGAGTACTCAGCCGGCTAACTGGGGTTCTCGCGCAACTCGGTGCAAATATCGTAAGCATGGTCAGCTCCATAGTGGATGACGGCAAGAATTACTCCGTGGAATTAATCTACGATTGGAGCGGCTCTGAAGAACTGTGTGCGCTGGAAACGGTGACGACGGCTGATGAGTATCGCTTACGGCGTTCCGGAACGCTCATCGGACTAACACTTGGAAACGTGAAGGTATATCAGAGCATAGTCGACAGTTGCAACTTCGTACTTTCGTACGAGACCGTTGGAGGCGTTTCTCTGCCGCACCTCTATATTCGAGACATCGTGTTGCCTAGGGATGTCGAGTTTGAGGACTTCGGATCCGTGATTATCGGGTCACGTTCCACGAACAAATCTGAAAGTGCAGGCCAGCAGGACACTGGCAGCTTGAAAGGTGTAAGGCCGGTGCAAATCGGTCTTCCGGCAGAAGTCTATAGACAGCTCAGGCAAGAGTTGGCTCCCGGTGGCGGACCCCTGAAGTACTCCCTGCTGTCCGAGGCTGATACGAGGACGCTTCACGTCCATTTCCATTTGGACGAGCGGCTCGATGTTGGCTTCTTTCACGAGGATAAACCGGGTGCGGCAGCGGGGGTTCTTCGGCCCCTGGCTGCGGCTCAATTTACTATCGTTACAAGCTTGATTCGGCCCCACCACATGGGAACGAGCGATAGTCCAGCCACTGGGGTACTCGAGGTGCAGATGAACTTTAAGGGTGAAGACAAGATTCCAGAATCTGAGGACGAACTGTATGCGTGGATTGGCCGCATGGTTCTAGAACATGCGACGACCAGCGACATCGCCGCGATGACGAGTTCGGAGTTGGAGATTGGACGGCCTTTGCATTTTCCGAAACGTAAGGGCATCCCGCCCACGAGAGTGAGTATCCGCAAGCTCATAGATGCATCGCCTGGTTCAGTTGGTTCGCGGTTGACGCAGCTTCCGCCTGAGACAGAAACGGAGATGGCGTCTACCGTGAAGTCGAGCGTTTTTCTCTCCTATTCCGTTGGCGCGAAGCGTCATGCCGATCTTATCCGAAAGCATCTGTCGAATACTTGGGAATTTGTTGAGAGGGAGAAGGAGCTATGGCGATCCATCGATAATGCCGCTTGTTTCGTTGGGATCTTGGTTCCTACGCCGAATGACGAGAGATCCGAAATCATCGGCGATCTTTCGGTCGCCATCGCGACTGCGGATGCTCTCAAAAAGCGGATGCTTCTTCTTTATCGAGAGGGAATCGAGAAGCCTCCGTTCGGAGCGCTTTTGGACAAACCGGGTGTCGAGTGCCTGCGGTTTTCCGATCTGAGTTTTGAATCCATTTCCATCCCAGAACTAAGGGAGAAGCTGGTGGATCTTGGGCGGAGGGGGCACAATCTTCCGCAACCTCCCAGTGAGCTGAACGTAACAAAGGGACCTCTTCGACATGCAGCGAGTCTGGTTGACTTTGCGGTGGAATTTGTCGGCGAGAGAGCAGAGATTGGCGTTACTCCGGCGGAACTATACGAAGAGTCCAAGAAGGCTGGGTACCAAACACAGCGGGAATACATTTACAAATTGCTGCGCCGCCTGATCGATCGAAAAGACCTTTCGCAGAGAGAAGACGGCGGGCGGTATTTCCCCGGCGATCGGGCCGGTTAGACGTTTGATTTCGTTCCGTGTCATGGGTGGTTAACAAACGACTCGGGCCAGGTCCATATCAACCCCCACCCTTGCACACCCCCACCGTCTTTGTGTTAATCTAAAAACTCAGATTCACCTTGGGAGGCTGGGCGGTAGTTACGTCCGGCCGTTTGGACCAGTCAAAACATGAGCCGCAAAACAGGTAAACAATATTCCGCCGCGTTTGATCAGATAGAGCGCAAGCCCTACGCCTTGGAAGAGGCCGTGCCGCTTGTCCAGAAAATCAAGTTCGCCAAGTTCGATGAAACCGTCGAGCTGCACATGCGCCTGGGCGTCGACCCCAAGCACGCCGACCAGATGGTCCGCGGCACCGTGGTGCTGCCCAACGGCCTCGGCAAGTCGAAAACGGTTCTCGTGATTGCTTCCGGCGACAAGATCCGCGAAGCCCAGGAAGCCGGCGCCGATTTTGTGGGCGGCGAAGAGATGGTTACCAAAATCCAAAAGGAAAACTGGACCGCCTACGACGCCGTCATCGCCACGCCGGACATGATGCGCAGCGTGGGTAAGCTCGGTAAGGTGCTGGGTCCGCGCGGCCTGATGCCCAACCCCAAGACCGGAACCGTCACCGCCGACGTCGCGCAAGCGGTTAAGGAAGTGAAGGCCGGTAAAGTCGAATTCCGCGTGGATAAGACCGGCGTAATCCACGTGCCCGTGGGCAAAATCAGCTTTGATCAAGTCAAGCTGGTGGAAAACGCCAATTCGCTGCTCAGCGCCGTGATCAAGGCCAAGCCCGCGGCGGCCAAAGGGAAGTATGTGCGCAGCGTGACCATCTGCTCCACCATGGGGCCGGGCGTTTCCCTCGACACCACGCCCTATAACGCGAAGGCGGTCTAAGGAATTCCATGAAAAACAAGAAGGAAAAGCAGAACGACCTGGAAAAGTTGCGTGAGCAACTGGCGGCCAGCAAGAACATGTTCCTCGCCGGCTACGAAAAAATGAAGGTCGGCCAGGACTTCGAGTTGCGCAAGACCGTCCGCGGGGCCGGCGGCAGTTATAGGGTCATCAAGAACCGCATCGCGGAGAAGGCGGCCGAGGGCGGGGAAGCCGGCGCGCTCCTCAAAGACCTCAAGGGCATGTGCGCAATCGCCTATACCTCGGGCGATCCCGTGGCGCTGGCCAAAGCGTTGAGCACTTATGCGAAGGCCAACCCCGCGTTTACCTTCAAGGCTGGCATGGTCGAAGGCCGCGTTGTGGATGTCACTGGTATCCAACAGCTCGCCACGCTGCCATCCAAGGATGAGTTGTTCGCGAAGCTATTGTGGGTGATTAACGCTCCGGCGCAGCAGTTGGTCACGGTCACCAACGCGGTGGCGCGTAATTTGGCCGTGGTTGTGGACCAGGGCGTCAAAGAGAACAAGTTTCAGAGCTAGGGTCTGAAATCAGGCGCTAGCACGATTTTGAAAGGGTTAAGGAACTAACATGGCAGACATCAATGTAATCGCAGAATCGATTCAGGGCCTGACGCTTCTGGAAGCGTCTCAGCTCGTCAAGTTACTGGAAGAGAAGCTCGGCGTCTCGGCTGCGGCGGCAGTGGCGGCAGCTCCGGCGGGCGGCGGCGCGGCGGCGGCGGCTCCGGTGGAGGAAAAGACCGAATTTACCGTGATTCTGACCGCGGCGGGCGCCAATAAGATCAATGTGATCAAGGCGGTCCGCGAAGTCACCAGCCTGGGTCTGAAGGAAGCCAAAGACCTGGTCGATGGCGCTCCCAAGCCCGTGAAGGAAGGCGTCAACAAGGAAGAAGCCGAGACGATCAGGAAAAAATTCACCGAAGCCGGCGCTACTGTTGAAGTGAAGTAGCTCGGTGGGGCTGACGTATAAACTGGCGCCCATCCTGGGATGCCGGAGGCACGTTGGCCTGCCATGCAGTGGCTGTTCCGCCACCCCGGGCGGCTTCTGCTATGATTGGATGACCAGAGGTGCGCACTGTGGGATGGCAGTGTGCCGTTTGGTTTTTGGTAGCCTGTACCGGCAAAAAGGTGAAATTGGCGCCTCGCGTTCTGCTCGGCAGTTCGTCTGAACTTCCGCAAGGCTTTGTCCTGTGCGCATTAATCCCGCCCGAAGTGTGTTTACGGCTTCGGGTTTTCTCCATTGAAGCTGTGCTCCCTGAGCCGAGGATTCGATCATGCAAACTCCGCAAAACGGCGTGACTCGCGAACGAGTTGACTTCTCCAAGATCAAGACCACGATCCCTATTCCGAATCTGATTGAGATTCAGAAGAAATCGTACGAGCGGTTCCTGCAAATGGATCTGCTGCCAGCTGAGCGCGATGACTCGGGCCTGGAGAGCGTGTTCAAGAGCGTTTTCCCGATTTCCGATTTCCGCGGGTTGAGCCAGCTTGAATTCGTCGACTACGCCATCGGAAATTGGGAGTGCAAGTGCGGCAACTTAAAAGGCCTGCACCACCTGCGCTCCACCTGCCGGAATTCGGCCTGCGGCGCGACCATCCGTACCGATCCTTTCCATCTGGGCGATGTGTTGTGCCACCGCTGCGGAACGTTCAATAAGAATATCGTTACGTTCTGCAACCGTTGCGGCGATCCCGTGGGCCTGCAGTTGAAGTACGACGTGCCGGAGTGCGAGGAGCGCGGCATGACCTACGCGGCTCCGCTGAAGGTCACCATCCGACTCACCGTTTACGATAAGGACCCCGAAACCGGGAACAAAACTATCCGCGACATCAAAGAGCAGGAAGTGTTCTTTGGCGAAATTCCGTTGATGACCGACAACGGAACCTTCATCATCAACGGCACCGAGCGCGTCATTGTTTCGCAATTACACCGCTCGCCCGGCGTGTTTTTTGAGCGCCAGCCCGCGCAGGGCTACTTTCTGGGCAAGATCATCCCGTATCGCGGAAGCTGGGTCGAGTTTGAATACGACAACAAGAACCTGCTGCATGTACGCATCGACCGCAAGCGCAAGTTCTACGGCACCGTCTTCCTGCGCGCCCTGGGCCTCAAGGGCGACGCCGATATTCTACGCGCATTCTACAAGTGCAACGACATCGTCATCAAAGACAAGAAGCTGTTCTGGAAGGTTTCCGACGGCCTGATCGGCCACAAGCTTTCGCACGCGGTCACATCCAAGGGCGGCGACACCGTGGTCCCGCAGGGCCGCAAGATCACCAACAGCGTCTTCAAGGAATTGCAGAAGTCCAAGATCGAGCAGGTGGAAGTTTCCCCCAACGATCTGGAAGGCGCCTATGTCGCCGCCGACGTCATCGACATGGAAACCGGCGAGGTCCTGATCGAAGCCAACCATGAGATTACGGCGACCGCTGTCAGTAGGCTCATGGATGCGGGTATCAAGACGTTCGACATATTTTTCCCGGAACTCGATGACGTAGGCAATGTCATTTCCATGACGCTCAAGAAGGACGGCGTCAAGCAACAGAACGAAGCGCTGCTCGAAATCTACCGCAAACTGCGCCCGGGCGATCCTCCCACGGTCGATACCGCCACCCAGTTGTTCCAGGGCATGTTCTTCGATGCCCGTAAGTACGATTTTTCGCGCGTCGGGCGCATGAAGTTCAACATCAAGATTCACGACAAGGCGGACAGCACGCGGCTCGACAAGCGGACGCTCGACCACAAAGACTTCATTGACACCATCCAGTACCTGCTGAAGCTGCGCAGGAGCATCGGCTCGGTCGATGACATCGACCACCTGGGCAACCGCCGCGTGCGTGCCGTGGGTGAATTGCTCGAAAACCAGTTCCGCATCGGACTCGTCCGCATGGAGCGCGCCATCAAGGAAAAGATGAGCGTATACCAGGAAATGTCGACGGCCATGCCGCACGACCTGGTCAACGCCAAGCCGGTCATGGCCGCGATCCGCGAGTTCTTCGGGTCCTCACAGCTTTCGCAGTTCATGGACCAGACCAACCCGTTGAGTGAAATCACGCATAAACGGCGCCTGTCGGCTCTTGGACCAGGCGGTTTGTCCCGCGAGCGCGCCGGATTCGAAGTGCGCGACGTGCATCCCACGCACTACGGCCGCATCTGCCCGATTGAAACGCCGGAAGGTCCCAACATCGGTCTGATCAGCTCGCTGTCGTGCTTTGCGCGCATCAACGATTTCGGGTTCATTGAAAGCCCGTACCGCCGCGTCAAGGACGGCGTGGTGGTGGACGAGATCAAGATTCTGAACCCGGGCGACACTGACTTTAAGGTCAATCAGGTGATGCTGCGCTTGGAAGGGGAAAAAGCCAACCGCAATCTCGGCGCCAAGAAGCAGGCGGCCGAATTCGAAGCTCACTGCGATTACCTTTCGGCCTGGGAAGAAGATAAGTACATCGTCGCGCAGGCCAACGTGCCCTTGGATGAAAAAGGCCGCATGACGCCGGAGCTGGTGAACGCCCGCCAGGCCGGCAACTTCGTGCTGAATCACGTCAGCGAGATTCAGTACATGGACGTCAGCCCCAAGCAGTTGGTCTCCGTCGCCGCCAGTTTGATTCCATTTCTGGAAAATGACGACGCCAACCGCGCGTTGATGGGATCGAACATGCAACGCCAGGCCGTGCCGCTGCTGCGCGCCGACGCCCCGTACGTGGGCACCGGCATGGAGCGGGTCACCGCCCGCGATTCCGGGGCGGTCATCCTCGCGAAACGTTCGGGCGCCGTGGATTCCGTGGATAGTGAGCGCATCATTGTGCGCGTGGAAGGCAACGTCCAGGAAGGGCAGCTTTCCCGCGAAGTCGGCGCCGACATTTACACGATGACCAAGTTCAAGCGTTCCAACCAGAACACTTGTATTAATCAGAAGCCCATTGTGCACCAGGGGCAGAAGGTGAAGAAGGGCGACGTGCTGGCCGACGGTCCCTGCACGGATATGGGCGAACTGGCGCTGGGCCGCAACGTGCTGGTGGCTTTCATGCCCTGGCGCGGCTACAACTTCGAGGACGCCATCGTGGTTTCCGAGAAGCTGGTCAAGGACGACTACTACACTTCGATCCACATTGAAGAGTTCGAAGTGGACGCCCGCGATACCAAGCTGGGCCCCGAGGAAATCACGCGCGACATTCCCAACATCGCCGAGGGTTTCCTGCGCAATCTCGATGAGAGTGGTATTATCCGCATCGGCGCGACCGTGAAGCCGGGCGACATTCTGGTGGGCAAGGTAACACCTAAGGGCGAAACTCAGCTCACGCCGGAAGAAAAACTGCTGCGCGCCATCTTCGGTGAAAAGGCCGGAGACGTAAAAGACGCCTCGCTTTACTGCCCGCCCGGTATTGAAGGCACGGTGGTGGATTGCAAAGTGTTTTCGCGCAAGGGCGCCGAGCTCGACGAGCGCTCCAAGCTGATCCTGGAAAGCTCGGAAGAACGCCTGCGCCGCAACCTGGAAGACGAGAAGCGCATTCTCAACGACGAGCGCACCAAGCGCCTGGCGCTGCTGCTGGCCGGCAAGGAAATCCTGGCCGACCTGCACGACGAAAAGACCAACAAGAAGCTGCTCGCCAAGGGCAGCGACCTGACCGCGGACATGATCGAGAAGTTGCGCGCCCGCGACCTGAAGCGCATGAAGCTGAAGGACAAGGACCCGCGCGTCAACGAGCAGATCGACGAAATCGAGGAGATGACCTCACGCCAGATCGCCGTGCTCGAAAAGATCACGGAAGAAAAAATTGGCAAACTGCGCAAAGGCGACGAGCTGCCGCCGGGCGTCATCAAGCAGGTCAAATGCTACATCGCGATGAAGCGCAAGCTGTCGGTGGGCGACAAGATGGCCGGACGCCACGGCAATAAGGGCGTCATCGCGCGCATCGTTCCCGAGGAAGACATGCCGTATCTGCCGGATGGAACACCGGTGGAGATCGTGCTGAATCCGCTGGGCGTCCCCAGCCGTATGAACGTGGGTCAGATCCTGGAAACCCACCTGGGATGGGCCGCGCAGGCTCTGGGTGTCCGCTTCGCCACGCCGGTGTTTGACGGCGCCACCGAAAAAGACATCAAAGCCCAGCTTAAGGCCGCCAAGCTGCCGAGCTCGGGCAAGATCCAGTTGCACGACGGCATCAGCGGCGTGCCTTTTGAGCAGCCGGTGACCGTTGGCTACATCTACATGCTGAAGTTGAGCCACCTGGTCGACGACAAGATCCACGCCCGCTCCATTGGACCGTACTCATTGATTACGCAGCAGCCGCTGGGCGGCAAAGCCCAGTTCGGCGGACAGCGCTTCGGCGAAATGGAAGTGTGGGCTCTGGAAGCCTACGGCGCGGCTTACGTGCTGCAGGAGTTGTTAACGGCCAAGTCCGACGACGTCTACGGACGCGCCAAGATTTACGAGGCCATCGTCAAAGGCGAGGCCGCGGCCGAGCCGGGAGTGCCGGAAAGCTTCAACGTTCTGATCCGCGAATTGCAGTCGCTGTGTCTGGATGTCGAGTTGATGAAGAAGCAGCCGGAAGTAATGGAGACCGCTTTGGCGGCGGACTAGCGGACTCACTAAAGGAGCCATGAATATGTATCGTTCTTCCACTTACGAACGCTCAAACCTGATTGCGGACTTTGACTCCATCCGCATCTCGCTGGCCTCGCCGGAAAAGATCCGCAGTTGGTCCCATGGCGAGGTAACCAAGCCCGAGACCATCAACTACCGGACCTTCAAGCCGGAGCGCGACGGCTTGTTCTGCGCCCGTATTTTCGGCCCCATCGCGGATTGGGAGTGCTTGTGCGGCAAGTACAAGCGCATGAAGCATCGCGGCGTCATTTGCGATAAGTGCGGCGTCGAAGTAACCCTTTCGCGCGTTCGCCGCGAGCGCTTGGGTCACATTGAGCTGGCCAGCCCCTGTTCGCATGTGTGGTTTTTCAAGGGACTGCCCAGCCGTATCGGCTACCTGCTCGACATCACCCTGCGCGAGCTCGAGCGCGTGCTGTATTTCGAAGCCTTCGTCATTGTCGATCCCGGCGAAGTCGCGGACCTGAAAAAAGCCGAGGTCATCAGCGACGAGCGCAAGCGCGCGCTGGATCAGGAGTTCCCCGGCAAATTCGTCGCCATGATGGGCGCCGAGGGTATCAAAGAGCTTCTCAAGAAAGTGGATTGCGAAGGCCTCAGCCTGGACATCCGCGAGAAGATGAAGACCGAAGCTTCGCAGCAGAAGAAGCTGAAATACGCCAAGCGTCTGCGCGTGGCCGAGAGCTTCCGCAAGTCCGGCAACAAGCCGGAGTGGATGATTCTCGATGTAATCCCGGTCATTCCGCCGGAACTGCGTCCGCTGGTTCCACTCGACGGCGGCCGCTTCGCCACCTCCGATCTCAACGATCTCTACCGCCGCGTCATCAATCGCAACAACCGGTTGAAGAAGCTGATGGATCTGCACGCTCCCGACGTGATCGTGCGCAATGAAAAACGCATGCTACAGGAAGCCGTCGATGCTTTGTTCGACAACGGCCGCCGCGGCCGCGTGCTGCGCGGAGCCAATAACCGTCCGCTCAAGTCGCTCTCCGATACTCTGAAAGGCAAGCAGGGCCGCTTCCGCCAGAACCTGCTCGGCAAGCGCGTCGATTACTCCGGCCGTTCGGTCATCGTCGTCGGCCCCGAACTCAAGCTCCACCAGTGCGGTCTGCCCAAGAAGATGGCGCTGGAGCTGTTCAAACCCTTCATTTACCATCGCCTGGAACAGCGCGGCCATTGCACCACCATCAAGCAGGCCAAGGAACTGGTCGAGCAGCACGATCCCGTCGTTTGGGACATTCTTGAAGAAGTCATCAAGGACCATCCGATTATGCTCAACCGCGCTCCCACGCTGCACCGTTTGGGCATTCAAGCCTTCGAGCCCGTCCTGGTCGAAGGCAAAGCCATCAAGCTCCATCCGCTGACTTGCACGGCGTTCAACGCGGACTTCGACGGCGACCAGATGGCCGTGCACATTCCGCTGTCTCCGGAAGCGCAGATCGAAGCGTCGACGCTGATGCTGTCTTCCAACAACATCCTGTCGCCGGCGCACGGCGCGCCCATTGCTGTTCCCACGCAGGATATGGTCTTGGGTCTCTACTACCTGACCAAGGCCCGTCCGGGCACCAAGGGCGAAGGCCGCATGTTCGCCTCCATGGACGACGTTCTCATCGCTCTAGAAATGGGCGAAGTTGAAACGCTGACCCCCATCAAGCTGCGCCACACCGGCAGAGTCATCGATCTGATCAAAGCCTTCGACAATCAGAACCTGATGCACACCGAGCCCATCGAGTTCGTGAAGCAATACATGGACACCACCGTCGGCCGCGTCATTTTCAATGACACGCTGCCGGACGAGATGCCCTTCATCAACGGACTGTTGAAGAAGAAGGGCCTGGGTCAAATGGTGCACTATTGCTACCTCAAGTTCGGCCTGTCGATTACCGTAACCATGCTGGATAAGGTAAAGGCGCTGGGCTTCCTGTATGCCACGCGCGCCGGCATTTCCATCGGTATCGACGACATGATCGTCCCTGGCGAGAAGGCCGGGCTGGTGAAGGCCGCCGAAAAAGCCGTGATCGAAGTCGTCTCGCAGTACCAGGAAGGCGCGATTACCCATGGCGAGCGCTACAACAAGATCATCGAAATTTGGTCCAAGGTCACCGAACGCGTTTCGGAAGAAATGTTCAAGACCATGGAAGAGGACGACCGCACGGGCCGCTACCTCAACCCGATTTACATCATGGCGGACTCCGGCGCGCGCGGTTCTAAACAGCAGATCCGCCAGCTCTCCGGCATGCGCGGCCTCATGGCCAAGCCGTCCGGCGAGATCATCGAACAGCCCATTACCGCGAACTTCCGCGAAGGCCTCGACGTGTTGCAATACTTCATTTCGACGCACGGCGCGCGCAAAGGCTTGGCGGATACCGCTCTCAAGACAGCCGACTCCGGCTACCTGACCCGCCGTCTCTGCGACGTGGCCCAGGACGTGATCGTCAGCGAATCCGATTGCGGCACCAGCGACGGTCTCTACGTCGAGCCCATTATCGAATCCGGCGAAATCATCGAGAACTTGCGCGACCGCATTGTAGGCCGCGTGGCGCTGGAAGATCAGTTGGATTACGAAGGCAATCGGATTGTGGCGGTCAACTCGGAGATTACCGAAGACCTGGCCGGAGCGATTCAGGCCGCCGGTATCGAGCGCGTCAAGATCCGCTCGGTGCTCACCTGCGAATCCAGGCGCGGCGTCTGCCAGTTGTGCTACGGACGCAACCTCGCCACCGGCCGTCTGGTCGAACGTGGGGAAGCGGTCGGCATTATCTCGGCGCAATCCATCGGCGAGCCCGGCACGCAGCTTACCATGCGCACGTTCCACATCGGTGGCGCGGCGACCGGTTCGGCGGAGCAGTCCAAGCAGGATTCCAAGTCCAACGGCTTCGTGCGCTTCATCAACGTCACCACCGTCAAGAACGCCAAGGGCGAATTGGTGGCCATGAACCGCAACGGCATCGTCGCCATTCTGGACGACAAAGGCCGCGAAAAAGAACGCTATCAGGTGGTGTATGGCGCCAAGATCCACTTCGCCGATGGCGCCAAGGTCAAGGCCAATGACGTTCTGCTCGAGTGGGACCCCTACACGTTCTCCATCCTGACCGAAGTCAGCGGTATCGTCCACTTCAAGGACCTGAGCGATGGCATCACCATGCAGGAACAGGTCGACGAAATCACGGGCCGCTCGCAGTGGGTGGTCATGGATTCGGTCGACGAAAAACGCGTTCCCGCCATCTACGTCCGCCCGGCGGGCGGCAGCAAGCACGACGAAAAGCGGTACCTGATGCCCATGCACGCCCACCTCATGGTGACCGATGGCGAAGAAGTCCACGCCGGCGACGTAATGGCCAAGATCCCGCGCGCGACAACGAAGACCAAGGACATCACCGGCGGTCTGCCGCGTGTCGTGGAGCTGTTTGAAGCCCGCAAGCCGCGCGAAACCGCCGTCATCAGTGAAATCAACGGCATCGTGAAATACGGCGAAATCAGCAAGGGCATGCGCAAGATCTACATCGTCGGCGACGATGGCGAGCAGCGCGAATACTCACTGCCCCGCGGCGTGCACATCAACGTGCAGGAGAGCGAGCGTGTCCGCGCCGGCGATCCGCTGATGGATGGCCCGCGCAACCCGCACGACATCATGGCCGTGCTCGGCGAGAAGGAACTGCAGAAGTACCTGGTCAACGAAATCCAGGAAGTCTACCGTCTGCAGGGCGTCAACATTAACGACAAGCACCTGGAAGTCATCGCCCGTCAGATGATGCGCTGGGTGAAGGTGGAAGACATTGCCGACAGCGAATTCCTGCCGGAAGAAGTGGTCGATAAGTTTAAATTCCGCGAGGAAAACAACCGCGTGATCGAGGCGGGCGGGCGTCCGGCGCAGGGTAAGACCGTGTTGCTTGGTATCACCAAGGCGTCGCTCTCCACCGATTCGTTCATCTCGGCGGCCAGTTTCCAGGAAACCACGCGCGTGCTCACCGAAGCCGCCATCAACGGAAAGGTGGATCACCTGCGGGGCCTCAAGGAAAACGTCATTATGGGCCGCTTGATCCCGGCCGGCACCGGCATGGATTATTACCGCCATGTGAAGATCGCCGGCGAAGGTGTGGAAGACGAGATGGCAGCCGAACAGGAAGCCGTCGCGCTCGACAACATCCCGGGCTACGACGAGGAAACGCGCGCGCTCTATGCGGGCGGGCTGGCCGAGGGTGAACCCGGCGAAGAGACACTCGCCGAGTAGGCAGCGTTAGGAACACCAAGTCAGAACAGCAAGGGCCCAGCGATACTGCTGGGCCTTTTCCATTGGAGGTCACATGAACAAGCGGCGCCTGGGAATGAATGGCCCTGAAGTATCCATGATCGGTCTCGGCTGCATGGGGATGAGCGATTTCTACGAAGGCCGCGACGATCGGGAGTCGCTCGCCACGCTCGACCGCGCCCTGGAGCTTGGCATCGACTTCTTCGACACGGCGGACGTCTACGGTCCTTACAAGAACGAAGAGTTGCTGGGACGCTGGTGCAAGGGCAAGCGCGAGCGCGTCTTTCTCGCAACCAAATTCGGCAACATCCGTAACGCCGAAGGCGCGTTCATCGGCATTTGCGGCACGCCGGATTACGTTCGCAGCGCGTGCGACGCCAGTCTCAAACGCCTGGGCGTAGATACCATCGATCTCTACTATCAGCATCGCGTCGACCGCGGCACGCCCATCGAGGAAACCGTAGGCGCGATGGCGGAACTGGTCAAGACCGGCAAAGTCCGCTATCTGGGTTTGTCGGAAGCTTCGGCGGAAACGCTCGAACGCGCTTGTAAGATCCACCCCATCGCTGCGTTGCAGAGTGAGTTTTCCCTGTGGACCCGCGACCTGGAAGAGATGGGCATTCTGGCCGCCGCGCGCCGCCTCGGAGTCGCACTGGTTGCGTATAGCCCTCTGGGCCGTGGCTTCCTCAGCGGGTCTTGGAATACACCCACCGACATTGCGGCCGGCGACCGCCGTCGTGACATGCCGCGCTTTCAGGGCGAAAACTTCGATCACAACATCAGGTTGGTCGAGGCGCTGCGTGCGCTTGCTGTGCGCCGGGGAGTCACGCCCGCCCAACTGGCCCTGGCCTGGGTGCTGGCGCAGGGCAAAGACATCGTCCCCATTCCGGGCACCAAGCGCCGCAAATATTTGGAGGAGAACGTCTCCGCCGTGAGCCTTACCTTGAGCGCGGCCGAGATCGCACAACTCAACGCCATCTTCCCCTCCGGAGCCGCTAAGGGCCTGCGCTACCCGGCACCCGCCATGACGGCCGTCAGCGGCTGAAACGCAAGTTTTCCCGCCGCGAATTCCTCAGGCCATGAGCAGGGAGCGGAGGCTGGAAACGCGCGGCAATTTTTCCAGATTGTTCACTTGCTCGATCAACTGATCTGTCTTGCTCGCGCCGAGCACCGGCAGCATCAAGTTGCGGGCTTTCTCGTTTACCGCGGCGTTATCCAGGGGATTTTCCGGAGTTCCGGGCGGATGACGCACGAATTGATTTACCTTGCGTCCGCCGGTGAGCGTTACCTCGACCAATCCGCTGCGGGGAGCGTCGGGAACCATGAGCGCCTTGTCCGCAATCAAGTTAATCTTGGGGCGTACCGCCAAAATGGCGGGGTCCGTCATGCGTTTCGCGTCGTGGCTGTTCTCGAAGGTGATCTTGCCGTCCACCAGCGCCACCGCTACCAGGTGCTGGCAATTCACATCGGGCATGGCCCGGTTATTCACCACTCCCGCGCCGTCAGCGGGCAAGCGAACGTCGATGTGTTCCACATTGGCGGGAGTCAATTGGTGCTGTTCCCTCAACCGCAGAAACGCGCTGAGCGCGGACTGAGCCGGGTAGCCCACGGGAAACGTCTTGATCGAGGTTTCTTCAACCACATAACGCTGCCCCAAGCCCTCGACCATTTTTTCAGGATGCGGCATGGCCGAAAGCGCCTCAAAGACGTTGTGCTCGCCTTCGAGCGCGTCGGGAACCCCGGTGAAGCCGGCTTGGATCATGGTTACCGCGGTGACGCCGTTGCGCGCGCCCATGCCGGCGAAGTCGAAGGCCTTTTCGATGTGCTCGACGTCGCGCTCCCAGCTCCACAAGCCCGACACCTGCTGTCCCGCGTAGGAAAGAGCGTAGCGCATCTTCCGTTCGTCAAAGCCCGCCATGGCCGCCGCCGCCGCCGTGGCTCCCCAAGTGGAACTGTAGCCCTCCGCGCTGCGGTGCGTCTCACGCACATGGTCGGCTCCCAGTGCCAACAGGAAACGGCAGGCGATGTCGTAACCCAGCGTCACGCCCCGGATCATTTCGAGTCCGGAGCGGTTCTGCTGTTCCGCCATGGCGAGCGCGGCGGGAACGGCGGAGCAACCCGGATGGGCTTTGGTCTCGGCATGAAAATCGTCGGTTTCGTCGGCATGCGCGAACAGCGCGTTGATGAGGGCCGCGTTGACAGCCGAGGTCACCATGTTGGTTGTCGCGATGCATGCCTCGGACGGCCCGCCCAGCGTGCGCGCGTAGCGGATGGCCATCTCTCCGGGTTTGAGCCGCGATCCGGAGACCATTGCGCCGAAGGTGTCCAGAATCCGCTGCTTGGCGGCCAGCACAACTTTGGGCGGCAGATCGCGAGTCGGCGCTTCCGCCATGTAACGGGCGACGCGTGCCGTAAGTGAGGACCCGGCTGATTGGGCCCGCATCCATACCGGCGCAACGAGAAGAGGAGCGGCGCGTTTTAGAACGTGACGGCGCGAACGTGGCTTGTTCATATTGCCATCAGTGTGACAGAAAAGGCCGCGCCAAGCTACCCCTGTAGCTCAGCCCGCATGGGGGGGCCGGAAAGGCATCTCAATGAAAATCATGCGATGCGGCCGCCGCTGCAACTACCCGTAATGCTTCCACACGCGAGGCCTTTACTGATACCGAACCGCGCTGGTTTTGCAAGATGCCTTCCATCAGCAGAAAAGGCGAATCGACAATCGTCAGCCGCTGGGCGCGGAACAGCTCCGGCATAACGATGGCGTTGGCGATGCCCGTCTCGTCTTCCAGACTCACAAACACAAACCCATTCGCAGTGCCGGGACGCTGCCGGCAGATCACGCTGCCTGCAACGCGAACTAGCGCACCGTCCGGGATGTGGCTGAGGCCCGCTGCCGGGATAACGCCGAGGCGGTTCATGTGTTCGCGATGCAGACGCATCGGATGCATGCCGATGGTCAGGCCGGTGGAACGGTAATCGGCGAATAGACGCTCTTCGGGTTGCATGGGGGCAAGCGGAGACGGGCCTTCCTCGGCTTCCGTAAGGTCAAGCAGTTCGCCTACGGGCCGCACGGCCAGCTCGGAATGCCACAACGCATCTCTCCTATCTTTGGGCCTATCGTTGTTAATGAAATTCAAAGCACCGGCCTGGGCCAGCGAATTCAGTTCTTCCTTGCGAAGAGCGGGAACACGGCGGACAAGATCGCGAATACTGGAAAATGGTTCTCGTGTGCGTTCTTCGATGATGGTGATTGCAATGTCCCGCCGCATGCCTTTCAGATAGTTGAATCCCAAACGAACGCACATGTCTTGAGTAATCGTGCATTTCCAATCCGAACACATCACATCGATCGGCCTAAAATGCAGTCCATGGCGCTGGGCGTCTTTCACCAGCGTGGCCGGATGATAAAAGCCCATGGGCTGATTGTTCAGCATGGCCGCGGTGAATGCCGCCAGATAGTGGCATTTCAAATACGCACTGGCATAGGCCAGCAGCGCAAAACTGGCCGCGTGCGATTCAGGGAATCCGTAGGCCGCGAAGGAGCCAATGGAGCGTACGATGAGATCCTGGATGTCCGTCGCGATGGCGTTGCGCGACATGCCTTCGCGGAGTTTCGTTTCAATCTCCTGCATGCGCTTCTCTGAGCGCTTGAAACCCATCGCGCGGCGCAATTCTTCGGCCTGGCCGCCCGTGAATCCGGCTACGAGCATGGCCATGCGCAGCAGTTGCTCCTGAAACAGAGGCACGCCGAGGGTTCTCTCCAACACCGGCTTCAGGGCCGGATGCGGGTAAGTTACCGGCTCTAAACCTTGCCGCCGCCGCAGATAGGGATGCAGCATTTTCCCGACAATCGGCCCCGGGCGGATGATAGCGACCTGTACCACGATGTCGTAGAACTTCTCGGGCCGCATCTGCGGAAGAAACGACATCTGGGCGCGGCTTTCCACTTGAAACATGCCGATCGTATCGGCACGTTGTAACGCGGCATACACTTTGGGGTCGCCGGGGGGCAGGTGCGCCAGATCCACTTCTTCGTCGTAATGCTCGCGGATCAACCCGAGTGACTCCTTCATGACCGCCATCATGCCAAGGCCGAGCAGATCCACCTTGACCATGCCCATATTGGCGCAGTCTTCTTTATCCCACTGGATGACGAAACGCCCGGGCATGGTAGCGGGCTGCAACGGCACGATGGAATCCAGTTGGCCCTGGCAGATCACCATGCCACCGGAATGTTGTCCTAAGTGACGCGGTAGGTCCTGCACACGCTTATAGAGCGAGAGAAATTTGCGCATCAGGGGTTGTTGCAGGTCGATATCGGCCTGGTTGAACTGCCGCTCGGCGGTATCGGACTGGTCGTGAAAGCCCCCATGCGGGACAACCTTGGAAAGGCGCGCAAGGGTGTCTTCCTCGAAGCCGAGCACCTTGCCAATGTCGCGGGCCGCCGAGCGTCCGCGATAGGTAATGACATTCGCGGTCATGGCCGCGCCGAGTTTCCCATAGCGCTGGTAGACATACTGAATCGCGCGCTCGCGCTCGCCGCCGCTGGGCAGATCGAGGTCGATATCGGGCCACTCGCCGCGTTCCTCAGAGAGGAAACGCTCAAACAGCAGGTCCATGCCGACAGGATCGACGGCGGTAATTTCAAGTGCGTAACACACGGCGCTATTGGCCGCCGAACCTCGCCCCTGCACCAGCAGGCCCTGCTCTTTGCAGAAGCGGACGATGTCCCAGACGATCAGGAAGTAACCGGCCAGATCCAGTTTTTCGATCATGGCCAACTCGCGCTCAATCTGGCGCCGGGCTTTCTCGTGATAAGGGCGGTAGCGGTTGCGCGCCCCGGCATCCGCCAGTTTGCACAGATAAGAATTCATCGTCTCGCCGGGCGGCACCGGGTACGCCGGAAACTGGTAGCCCAGATCCCCTAACGTGAAGTTGAGCCGTGCGGCGAGATGGACTGTGTTGGCGATGGCCTCCGGGAGATCGGCAAACAGTTTTTGCATCTGCGCCGCGCTCTTCATGTGGCGCTCGGCATTCTGGGCCAGTCTCCTCCCAGCTTCGAAGATGGTTGTTTTATGGCGGATGCAGGTGAAGGCGTCGAAAATATCGCGCTCCTCTTCGGTGGCGTGCATGACTCCATTGGTGGCCAGCAGCGGCAGTTGCAGTTTGCGGGCGATGGCGATGGCGGTTTGGTTGCGATGCTCTTCTTCCCGGTCGTAATGGCGTTGCAGTTCGACATAAACATTGCGGGCACCGAAGATGTGGACTAGGCGGCCGGTGCGTTCGAGATCGCCATGGGCGAGGCAGACCAGTCCCGCGGCGTGCTCGGCAAGATCTTCTTCGGTGGAGGCCGCGCTTTCCTGGTCGCCATGGCCGGTCCGTAGCTTGATTTTGGTGAGCAGGCGGCAGAGGTTCTGATAGCCTTGGCGGGTTTCGACGAGCACGGGATAGCGCTGGCCATCGGTGGCCATGACTTCAGCGCCAACCATGGCGCGCACGCCGGATTTGCGGGCCTGTTGATGAAAACGCACGGCGCCGGAAAGGCTGTTGCGGTCCAGCAGCGCCATGGCGGGTGAATCTAACTCGGCGCAGCGGGCGATCAGCGCCTCGGGCAACGATGCTCCCTCAAGAAAACTGAAGGCGGAACGCGCGTGGAGTTCAACGTAGGTCATGTCAGTCGTAGATTCCTTCGAGAAACCAGCGCGAGGAAATCGTGTAGATGCGGTACAAGCCGCCGTTGCTCAACTCGACGTCCCATTCTTCGCGGCTCCAGGGTATATCCGTCCACCAACCGCCAGAAACCCGCCACGGCCCGGCGGCAACCAGGACGTCCTTTGCGTTGACCGACACGGGGCGCTCGGCGCGCACGCGCACTTGGGCGGCCGGCGCGGGGCGGTAATAACGGAAGGCGAAACGAAACGCGCCGGGCTGGGTAGGGCATGCGGGAGTTTCCGGAGAAAATGACCGCATGACATAGGCATCCGGGCGGTGCGTGTCCAGCAGCTCGGGCGAACCCACATTCCCTTCGCCCAGCAGTGCCGTCAGGCGCGCCAGCGTAAGTTGCAGCTTTTCAGGCGCGGGCACTTGCGGCACGAACAAGCCGTGTTGCAACACACGCGGCTCGCCAGGAATCAAATGCACTTGCACAGCCAGGATGGCTGCCTGCGGCGGGTGTGTTTCCAGGTCAAACTGCAATTGCCTCAGCAAGATTTTGGGGTCGTGTATAGGTACTGGAAACTCCAGCGTTCGCCGATGTTCGGACTTATTTTCCAATACCAATCCGAGCGTCACGCGATGGGCCGCCAGCCCTTGCCGCGCGAGCAACTCCATCAACTCGTTTACCAGCGGTGCGATGACAAAGAGCAAAGGCTCCAGCAACTTCTGTGGATGTTCCAGGTCCATGCGGCGCTCATAATGCTCGGGTGCGGCCATCGCCCGCAAGGAGCGCCGCGTCTCTCCGCGCGCCAGCCGCAGCAACCGAAGGCCTTCTTCACCAAAACGGGCAACGAATCCCAGTTCCGGTAATGCAGCGAGTTCGGCGAGTGTACGCACACCCCAGTTCTCCAACGTTTCGATGAGTTGACGATTCGCCCAAGAGCCGAGCACGGGCACGGAAAGCCCGCCCAGGGTGTCCGCTTCCTTGCCTTGCGAAATCAAAGTGATCCCGCCAAAATGACGCGCGGCGAGTACCGCGGTGTCAGGATCAGCCGAGATGGCCAGATTGGCTTGCATATACGCATCGGCACCAGCGCGTGCGATGGCAGCCGCGATTTGGTGCGGCGTTCCGATGAGCTTGCCCAAACCGGCAACGGAGAAGATAACAACGCCGGGTGCCGTGTTTTCCACCAAAGGTGAGAAGGATGACGCTAGAGCGAGGAGCTTTTCTTGCGCGCAAGCAGGCGCGTAGAGACACGCGAACATGATTTACCCTGCCAGTTGGACGTGCTGTTGTCTCCGGGACTGAGCTTCGAAGTGAATCCCATGGAAGACCGGACCGCGCCAGAGAAAACATTCACGCTTTACTTCCAGTTGCGCGCGAGCACACGATTTCACGAGAGGCTGATCACTGGTGACAATCAATCGTGTTGGTGAGTTCTCCACCGCGAGGCGGAATCGATACCAATAGGAAAGCGGGATGCGGTTCAGGTCGCGCGAAGGAACTTCGCACAGATCCAGCACCACCACGCCAAAGCCGCCGTTATGCAGAATCAGATCCGCGGCTTTGAAAACATGCTCAAGCCGGCCAGCGCATCGAACCCACAGCAAGCGACGCAAATTGACGCCTGCCGCGGAAGCCGAAAGAGGATCAAAAGCTCCCCGGCTGTCCACCAGCGCGCAAACCTCATCCCGCGCACTGGCTTCCGCAAGAAAATTGTGTAAAAACATGGTTTTACCAGAGGAAATCGCACCAAACACTTCGCTGATCGCACTGCAAGGAAGAGTTACCATTTTCGTCTTATGTTCGCCTTCTGGTATTCTCTGAAAACATAAGGAGAATGTCAATGGGCAGAGACCCGCGGTGTCTCTTGAGCTGAATGTGGGCTTCTGGAATTTCTCACGAAGCGCTTGCCACCAGCATCGCCTTGTCGCCCGCTCCGTGATAAACTGGTCAAGATATGTGAATCCCGCCTCCATGAGGCCGGATTTATGAGATGGTTAGTAGCCTGTAAGTCATTGGAATATAGGGCGCGTAGCTCAGTTGGTTAGAGCGCCTGCTTCACACGCAGGAGGCCCGGGGTTCGAGTCCCTGCGCGCCCACCATAAAGCCTTTTCGATTCACCTCGCCATGAATCCACGCCTGCGCCATGCATTGACCATCGCGCTGGCGGCCGGGATAGCGGCGGCCCCCTTCGTCTATTGGAAGTTGCGCGACGACCGTGCGGAAGCGCCTGCATCGGGCGCGATATCTGCTCCCGCCGAACCCGCCCCCACAGAACCAGCCGCCGAGCCGAGCCTGCTCGAAAAGATGGGAGCAGGGAAGAATACCAAATCCGACGACGATGCCAGCGGGCCGGTGGCATCAAATGAAGCGCTGGAACGGCAAGCCTCCGTCATCGATGAGAATCAGCGCGAATTGGAATCGATCAAGAGAGCCGCGGCCGCGCTGGCGGCTAAGAAGCAGGCGGCGGACATGCAGGCTCGTCTGGCCAAGGGCAAGCAGGTCGCGAGCCTGTTGAATGTGCGCATGGCTGCATTCGAAAAAGACCTGGCAGCAGCGCGCAAGGCCAGGCCTGACGATCCGGCGGTGCAGTGGCTCACGGCTGAGTTGCTGATCTCCGTGGGTGGCGAGCCCGAAGAAATTCTTCCGTACTTACAGAAGGCCAGCAAGAGCGGGCTGCAGCGGCCGCGGCTTTCGGCGAGCCTGGCGAAAGTGGAATTCGACTTGAATCACTTTCAGGCGGGGTACAATGCGGCGCTCGATGCGATCCGGCAAGCGCCGAAAGATCCGGCATATTGGGAAATCTACGTGCGCTCGTGTTTCGCGCTGGAGCGTTTCGATGAAGTGACGAGCAGGCTGCGTCAGGAATTTCCGGGCCCGAACGCGCCGGATTGGATTCGTCCGATTCAGTTGGACGCGCGGAAGTTGAGTGCACTGTGGCAGCGCGAACAAGGCCAGAGGGCGAAGGAGAATGCGGCGGGGAATCTGCCGCTGGTGCGGCTCACCGTGGAGCATCGCAAGTTCGAAGGCAGCAACGTGAAAGTCACGGGAACCGGGCAAGTGGAGATCGCGCTGTTCGAGGATCAGGCTCCGGCGGCGGTGGCGAATTTCCTTAGCCTGGCGGAGACCGGCTTTTACGACGGCACGTTGTTTTATTGGGCGGAGGCGGGGCACATGGTGGTGGGCGGCGATCCGAATACGAAGAACGCCGATCCCAATGACGACGGGCTTGGCGGGCCGGGCTACAGCATTCCGGATGAGTTCGCCTCGCCCAACGCGCGGCTGCATTTTCGCGGAGTTTTTTCCACGGTGCAGAACGGTCCGCGTACGGCTGGCAGCCAGTTCTTCATCACGCTGGTGCCGGCGCCGGAGTTCGACGGGAACTCCACGGCGTTCGGGCGCGTGGTCAAGGGTCAAGAAGTCTTGGACCGCATCACGCAGGGGCGCACGAACCGGAACGTGGGGCAATTCGGAAGGATCATTCCGGGGGACCGGCTGGTCCGCGTGACGGTGGTGCGCAAGAGGCCGCACCCGTACACGGTGACGAAGGTCACGCGTTAACGAACGTCCAAGTCGTTAGCGAACATCGATATCGATCGCCGAAAAATGTTCGTGGTCGCGCTGCGTGTTGAACGATTCCACGCGCAGCAGGTAAATGCCCGGCTCGGAGATGGCGACGCGCGTACGCACGGCGATCTTGGCTTGCGGCTTCAACGCAAAATTGAAACTCCCCTCGACGGGCGCGCCTTCCCGCGGCGGAACCGGTTTCTGGCCCGCTTCGCGTTCCTTGACGATGTAGTAACGTACGCCGGAATCGATGAAGGCATCGTGCGTGTATACGTTGGTCATCATGAACTCGATGCGGATGGGCTCTCCGGCGCGCGCTTGCAGCACGGGGCGCTTGTTGAGTCCGCCGGCTGGAGGCGTCTCGTCCATGCCCGCTTTCCGCGTGACGCCGCTGGCGGAGGCGGTAAGAACGGCGTCGAAGTGCGCGGCGTTGGAGGTGGACGTCAGCGCGAGCGCGCAAGCGAGGCTGAGATGCGGCAGTTTCATTGGACGATGACCTTCAGCGTCGCGAACGACTCCGCGCCGTCCTTGGCGCCCGTTTGTCCTTTAATGCCGACGGATTTCACGCGCAGCACGTAGCTACCCGGCTCAACCATGGGCATGCGGAAGTTGCCGGAGCTTCGCTCACCGGACCGGAAGTCGAGGTTGACTGCGCCTTCGTAGAGCGCGCCAGACCCCGCTTTGCTTTGTGTTGCGGGCGCATCTTTATCCAAGACCGTGTGCATCGTGACTTCGGACAGCGCGGGTCCCGGCGCTGGATTGGTCGCCGTCCATTGCACTGTGAGCGTTTCGCCACGCTTTACCGTAAACGCAGGCGGACTCTGCCCATTGGCGGACGTCTGCCGCCGCCCGGCCACCCGCGCCTCGATGGTGATGTTCAGGCCCGCGGCGGTGAGGTCGATGCCGCCAAACACCAGAGCCACGGCGAGAGTCAGGGGATGAATCCGCATTTTGACGCTCTTCTCTCAGATTATACCGCTCCCACTCAGGTGCCCATTGTGCTCCAAGTTAAAGAGCGATAAAGTAGATACGTCGATCTTTAGGCATCGCCGGGAGAGTTTATGAAGCGTTTCGGCATACTACGCCGCAGAGCAGTTGGATTTCTGTTTGTAACCGTTGGAATTCTTGCACTTACGTCATACTCGAGTCTCGTCGCGCAGAAGGCGCCCGCCACCGAAAAGGACGTCCTGCAAATCGTGGAGCGCTGCTACCAGTGCCACGGTGAAGCGCAGTCCGGCGGCCTGGATCTGCGTACCCGCGCGGGCATGTTGAACGGCGGAAATTCGGGTCCCGCGATTGTGCCGGGTCATGCCGACCAGAGCCTCCTGATCAAACGCGTTTCGGGGGAAGTTACTCCGCGCATGCCTCTGGGTCCGGGAAACCCGTTGACCGCTGATGAGGTTGCTGTACTTAAAGATTGGATTGATCACGGTGCCGCGGGCTTTTCGGGCGCGGCAGCGCCGACGACTTCCGACTTGCGTGGCTCCGGGCCGCAGCCCGCCGTTGTGATTCCGGGTTACAGAGAGAGAGTGATCAACGATAAGGACCGCCAATGGTGGGCCTTCCGTCCGCCGGTGCGCAACGCGGCGCCGAAGGTGGCCGATGCGCGATGGACGCGCAATCCGATTGACGCATTCATTAAGAGCGGGCTGGAATCGAAGGGTCTAGAGCCCGCGCCGCAGGCCGACAAGCGAACGCTGATCCGCCGCTTGTATTTGGATTTGACCGGATTGCTGCCGCCTCCGGAGGCGGTCGAGGCGTTCGTGAATGACGCGTCTCCTAATGCGTACGAAAAATTAGTCGACAAGCTGCTGGCTTCGCCCAACTACGGCGAGCGCTGGGGACGTTTCTGGCTGGACGTTGTGCGCTATGCCGATAGCTCGGGCTTTGAATACGACCGCAACATCACGGACGCCTGGCGCTATCGCGACTACGTGATCAAGGCGTTCAATGAAGACAAGCCCTTCGACAAATTCATCGTGGAGCAGATTGCGGGCGACGAACTCGACAGTCCCACCAACGACAGTCTCACCGCGACTACGTATTACCGCGTGGGCCCGCGCATCCGCTTCCGTGAAAAGCAGAATCCCAGCAACCGCTACGACTACATGGACGACATGATCCGGACCACGTTCCAGGGCTTCATGGGCCTGTCGGTCAACTGCGCGCGCTGCCACGATCACAAGTTCGACCCTATCACGCGCATGGATTACTACCGCTCGATGGCGATGTTCTGGGGGTATGTGGACTACGACACGCCGCTTGCGCCCAAGGCCGACGTCGAGCGCTCCGAGCAGATCAAGGTGGAAGTGGATCGCGAGACCGCCCCGTTGCGCGCCGAGATCGCAAGAATCGAACAGCCGTATCGCGATCGCGACAACAAGGTCAGAGTGGAAGCGGCGCTCGCGAAGTATCCGGAGGATATTCGCGTCGCGGTGCGCACACCGTCGGAGAAACGCACGCCGGGGCAGAAGCTTCTCGTTGCCCAGTTGCAGTTGAACATCGACGATCCCGACGTGATCATCCCGGTCCCGGTGGTTCCCGCCGACGACCCCAACGGCACGCGCCGGCGGCGGGCGATGGTGAAGATCGATGCGGCCGACGATGCCAAGCGCCAGGCCCTGTTCCGCAAGATTGTGCAGATTGAAAAGAAGCTGCCTCCGCCGCTACCAAAGGCAAATGCAGTGCGCGATGGCGATTTCTGGTTGGCACCGGACGATTTGGGCGACGAACAGCGCGCGGGCAACGGACGATTTAGCTACGACAAGACCTGCTGCTTCGTGCCCAAGCCGGGCGAGCACTATGAAGTTCCGGAGCTGCGCTTCGCGGCCAACGGCGCCGACTTCGAAGCGGACAAGAAGAACGTTGAAGTCAAGCCGGGTTTCCTCACTGTATTGCTGAACGGGAAACTGCCGCCGGCTTCGCATGTGCCCAACCGGCCGGATTATCCCACCAGCGGACGCAGACGCGCGTTGGGCGAATGGATAGCCACGGCGGAGAATCCTTTGACGTCGCGCGTGATCGTGAACCGTATATGGGGTTGGCATTTTGGAACCGGGATTGTTTCTACGCCGAATAGCTTCGGCAAGATGGGTACCGCGCCGACGAATCCGGAATTGCTGGACTGGCTGGCGACCGAGATGGTCCGCCAGGGCTGGAGCGTCAAAGCCATGCAGCGGCTGATCCTCAATTCCGAGACTTATAAGATGGCGTCCAGCTTCTACCGCGACACGAACACGGAGAAGGACCCCAAGAACGTTTATCTCTGGAAGTTCCCGCTGCACCGCGTGGAAGGCGAGATCGTCCGCGACATCATGCTCTCGGCGAGCGGACAACTCAATCCACAGTTCGGCGGCAAGCCGTTCTTCCCGTCGATTCCGGCGTCGGTGCGCGATGCGCAGCCGCGCGGCGAATGGCAACTCACCAAGGAAGAACCGGCGACCTGGCGTCGCGGAGTATACGCGTATGTCCAGCGCGGGCTGCGTTACCCGATGTTCGAAGTGTTCGATCAACCGGATCTGAACGTGAGTTGCGAAGCGCGTAACGTCAGCACAGTGCCCACCCAGGCGCTGACGCTGCTCAACAACAGCTTCATGCTGATGCAGTCGAAGTTTTTGGCGGAGCGCGTCTGGAAGGAAGCGGGTCCGGACGCGAACGAACAAATCAAGCGGCTGTACCGGATCACGCTGAGCCGCGAGCCCACGCGCGTGGAGCTGAGTCTGAACGAGGCGTTTATCCAGAAGCAGAGGCTGTATGCGCTGTCGCGCGGGAATCCGTCGCAGGATGCCGCGGCGCTGGCCGCGCTGATGGACTTGGCGCAGGTGCTGCTCGATTCCAACGAATTTATTTATATCGGTTAAGGAGAGTTTACTTCCATGAATGAACTGAACCCCTCATCGAAATCGAAGAAGCCGCGTTTCGTTTCCCGCCGCGACTTTTGGATGGAAGCGGGCATGGGCATCGGCGGCTTGGCGCTCGTTGACTTGCTCTCGCGCGACCAGCTTCTGGCCGCCGAATCTGGCACGGCGTGCATGGGGTCATCCGGCCCTGGCGGTGCCGAATCTCCGTACGCTCCCAAGGCGCCGCACTTCAAGGCCAAGGCCAACGCCGTCATCTCGTTGTTCATGTGCGGCGGTCTCAGCCACATCGATACGTTCCAATACAAGCCGGCGCTGATCAAATACAACCGCACGCCGCTCGAAGGCCACGGCGACATCATCGTCCGTCAGGGGAATCCCGGACCGCTGATGATGAGCCCGTTCAAGTTCAAGCAGTATGGGCAGTCGGGGGCCTGGGTGTCGGAGATATTCCCGCACCTGTCGACCATCGTCGATGATTTGGCTTTTATCCACTCGGCGAAAGGCACGTCGAACGATCACACGCTCTCGCACCTGGAGTGGAACACGGGCAGCATCCTGGTCGGCCAGCCGAGCGTCGGCTCCTGGATCACTTACGGCTTGGGCACGGTGAACCAGAACCTGCCTTCGTATGTTGTGCTGTATGACGGCCGCGGCGGACCTTACGGCGGACCGCAGAATTGGGCCTCGGGTTATCTGCCGGCGGCGTATCAGGGAACCGTGTTCCGCTCCACCGGCGACCCGGTCTTGGACCTGATGCCGTCTTCGGAATACACCTCTCTGGAGCGCGAACGGGCGCGCCTGGATCAGCTTGCCAAGATTAACGAGGAGCACGCCGAGCGCTATCCGGGCGCGAGCGAGTTGTCAGCGCGCATCGCCTCGTATGAATTGGCCTACCGGATGCAAGGCTGCGCTCCCGAGGCCGTGGATCTTGCGAGTGAGAGCGACGAGACCAAGCAGTTGTACGGACTGAACGAGCCGGCCACCGAGGCCTTCGGCAAGCAGTGCTTGCTCGCGCGGCGGCTGGTCGAGCGCGGTGTGCGTTTCATCCAGCTGATCAGCGGCGCGTACGTGAACACCAACGTCACGGCGTGGGACGCGCACGACAGCATTGACTCCAACCATCGCCAGCACGCCAAGGAAGTCGACAAGCCGATCACGGGGCTGATCACGGATTTGAAACGCCGGGGACTGCTGGATTCGACGCTAGTCGAGTTCCATTCGGAATTCGGACGCATGCCGATTTCGCAGCGCGGCGTCGGGCGCGACCACAACCCGGGCGCGATGACCATCTTCATGGCCGGTGGCGGCGTGCCGGGCGGTCTCAATATCGGCACCAGCGATGACGTCGGCCTCAATGCCGAGGAGCAGCCGGTGCCCGTTCATGACGCGCACGCAACGGTTCTGCATATGCTGGGCTTGGACCATAAGCGGCTCACCTACTACTTCAACGGGCGCAACATGCGGCTCACGGATGTAGCGGGCGAGTTGGTTCCGCAGATTACCGGGACGCCGAAGAAGGCTTAAGGGCTCAGTGTCTTTCCCAATAGGAAAAGCCCCCGGCGCGAGCCGGGGGCTTTTCTAGTTCGCTACGCGTTTGCGGTGTTACTTCCGGGGAGCGTAAGGTCCGACTTCGACCTTGCCCTGGGTGTCCTTGAGGGTGCCGAGCTCGGCCGCCACGCCGCGGACGATGGCGGCGGTTTCGCTGGCGGCCTGGAAGCAGGTGAAGTCGGGCCGGTCGCGCCAGGCGAAGGGTCCGCACAGCCGCTTGCCGGCCGCGATGGTGGCGTCGTGCACCACGTTGATCAGGCGCTCGTAGTCCGGCGTGCCCATCTTGTAGCCGGAGAAGTTGCCCAGGTCGCCCGAGGCCGCGAACACGGCCGTGATCCCCGGAACCTTGGCGATCTCGGCGGCGTTCTTGACGCCTTCCAGCGTCTCGATCATCACGATCAGCACGATGTTATCGTTGGCCGTGGCCCGGTAGCCGCCCGGCACGCTGCCCCACACGCTGGGAGCAAAGGCCTGGCCGCCGCCCTGGCTGCGCTTGCCCATCGGCGGGAAGTAGACGAAGTCGCGCGCGCGGGTGGCTTCTTCCACCGTGTCGACGGTGGGCACCACGATCACCAGCGCGCCGGCGTCAACGGCATGCTGAATCTCGCGCTCATCGGCGTAGGCCAGCCGCACTCCGGGAACCGCCTTGGCGTGCGGGCAGGTGCCCCACATGTTGCCCACCTGGTCCCAATCCTTGAAGCTGTGCTGCATTTCCGTCCAGATGAAGTCATAGCCGGAGTTAGCCATGGCGCAGTAGGTGGAAGGATCGGTGGCGGCGAACAGCGTTCCGCCGGTCACCTTCTCGCCCGCCTTCAACTTGGCCATCACCGGATTCCAGATCTTGGTGGAGCCCGGCGCGGCGCTGAAATCCGGGCCGTACTTCCAGGTGTTCATGTTGTACGCGCCAGTATTGACCGAGCCCGCCGGGGCGGTGCGAATCGCTCCGCTATCCTTACCCGCGGGAGCCGCCAGCGGAAAACGCGATGCGCCCGCATTCGCGTTGTTGGCGTAGGGGTCGGCGTTGGCCGGCGGTGCGTTCTGGGCTACGGCAGTTCCTAGAACCGCCGCGAATGTCAA
>CAMAVI010000042.1 GCA_945861625.1 Candidatus Sulfopaludibacter sp. SbA3 | reverse complement strand
AGCTGGGTCAGTGCACGGTGGAGTTCAATCAGGTTCATGGGGATTCTCCTCGTTGAGAGTTGTTGGGTTTAGAGTTGCTAAGTCTTTCTGGGAGCGGGCTTGAATGAGATCGCGATAGAGCGTGAGCTGGCGGATGAGCGGATCGACCTGGCCCCAGGCAGCGCTGGACGTGCAGTTTACGCAAGTCGCGCTTCAGCGTCAAAGCATCGTAATCACGGCCAAGACTCTGGAACCCGCCATCGACCTGCGCAATGCGGAGGTATTCAACCGGACGTTGTTTACGCGCGATGACCAATTGTTTCAGCAAATGAACGCCGGCATCAGCGCCGGGCAGCACGAGGGCGGCGGAAAGTCTCTGGAAATCCGGCGCTTCGGCTTCAACCTGGATCATGGCGGAGTCAACGGCGGGCTCAAAGTCCTGGTGGATAACGTGAATCAGAATCAGGGCACGCAAGGTCACGGGCAGGGTTATTTAGGCTCGCTCAAAGCGTTGAGTCCGGAGCTGATTCAGGATGTCAACGTCATCAATGGTCCGTTCAGCCCGGAGTACGGGGATTTCAGTGGGTTAGGCGTCGTGCACATCCGCCAGCGCGAGTCGCTGCCGGACGAACTCATGGCGCGCCTGGAGGGCGGGAACTTCAACAACCGGCGGGCGTTTTTGGCGTGGAGCCCGCTGGTTAAGAACGCCAACACGTATCTGGCCTACGACGGCTCAGCCAGCAACGGCCCGTTTCAGAATCCCAGCCGCTACCGCCGCGACAACCTGAACTCCAACTATACGCGGAGCTTGAGCGAGAGCCAGAAGATCGGCTTCCGTCTCCTCGCCGGACGCAACGACTTCTATTCCTCTGGCCAGCTCCCGCTGGACCTGGTGAGCGCGGGAGCGCTGGACCGCTTCGGCTACGTCGATCCCTCCGGCGGCGGGCGCGCCAGACTGGGCACGCTGGCGGGATATTACAGCAAGTCCTTCGCCAGCGGCGACACCCTCAGGCTGGACGGATTCGTGAGCCGGTCTTTGTTCGACCTGTACTCCAATTTCACTTTCTACCTGAACGATCCGCTTCGCGGCGACGCCTTCCAGCAGCACGATTCGCGCCTCCAGCAGGGGAGCAACGCGCAGTATATCCATTTCCACCCTGTAGGCTCCGCGGCTGCCACTTTTACGGCGGGCGGAAACTTTCATAACAACGGGATCAACGTAGGACTATACCCGCGCCAAGGGCGCGTCCCAGCGGGCGTCTCGACACGTGCGCACGCAAACGTGACCAACGGCGCGGGCTATGCGCAGGAGACCTTGAGTCTGCTCCAAGGACGGTTGCTGGTGGGCGGAGGACTGCGCTACGACGAGTTCCGTTACTCGGTCGCGGATCAAGTCGACCCGCTGAACGGCGGCACACATACGGCGGGCCGTTGGCAGGCGAAGGGCAACCTGGCGTTTACTCCATCGCATAGGATTCCACTCACGCTGCATGCCAACTACGGCCGCGGTATTAACAGCGCCGACGCCCGTGGAGTGGTGCAACGGCCGGATGGACCCAGGCTCGGCACAACGGATTTTTATCAGGTGGGCGCGTCGTCCAATGTGAAGCGCGTTTCCTTCAGCGCGGACTTATTCCGGATCGAGCACTCCAACGAACAGGTTTATATCCCCGACGATGGAAGCTTTGCGTTGAAAGGCCCGACGCGCGCTTACGGTTTCGAAGCCAAGACATCCATCGAGCTGACTCGTCATATTTCGCTGAACGGCGGGCTGACCAAAGTCGCCAACGCATATTATTTGGGCGGCGACTACCGTGTTTACGTAAGCAACGCCCCGCACTTCGTCGCGAATGCCGCGCTCATTGTCTCGGCCTGGCATGGCTGGAGCGGCTCGCTGCGGATGCGCGCGATCAATCGTTACCGCCTGGACGGGGAAGACCCGTCCATCCTGGCCAGCGGACATACGGTCCTGGACCTGGGTGTCTCCCGCCGGGTGAACCGGAAATTGGACGTCCACTTCAGCGTGGATAACCTGACGAACCGCGATTACTACGAAACCCAGAATTACTTCGAATCCCGCGCCACGCCAACCGCGCCGGCACTGTTCCGCATCCACGGCACGCCGGCCTTTCCCGTTACGGCGGTGGTTGGAGTGACGCTCCACTTGGGCGGCAAGTAAACACGAAAGCCGGGACCGAAGTCCCGGCTCCGCAAATCTAAAGCGCTTTCGCTATGCCTTGCAGGTCTCGGCGTAGACTTCGTCCAGGGCGCCCCAAAGAGCATCGAGAACTTTATCGGCAACATCGGAAGCCTGTTGAGGGTCGATGCCCGGCTGGTTCAACAGGTGCTCCCATTGGGCGGCGTGTTCCACGTCAGCGGCTTCGTGAACGCTGAAGTAGCGCAGCGTGGATTCGTCGGTCACGCCGTAGTTGTCCTTCAGACCCGCGATCTTCGCGGAGGCCACGGCCGGGATCTGCTTTTCGTAACAGTACAGAGCGGCGGCGGCAAGTCCGGTGTCCATTCTAGCGGCGGCACGATACGCTTCCACCAGGGCATTCATCTTGGGTCCGGCTTCGGTGGCCAGCACGGACTCGGGCGACACGCCCATGCCCTTGGCAAAATCCAACCAGAGTTCCGGGTGAGTGGGAGTGGTTGCCTCTTCGTCAGCAAGATTGGCGGCGATAATCTGGCGGGACTTGAGATCCGCGCAGCGGCTGTGCATCTCGCTCAGGTAAGTGGGGAAAGCCCGCACGTGATTAAAGTATTGGCGGCTGTAATGCTGCAGGTTCTCCAGCGGCAGCTCGCCCTTGCTCCAAGCCTGATAAAACGGATGCTTGAGCAGATGTTTTTGCTCGATCTTTTCGTTTAGAATCTCGACGATAGAGGATTGTTGAAGGGATGACATGCCCTATCGTAGCAGGCGTGCTGAAGGATGCGTCAAGCGCCAGTCAGTTGCAACTCAGTTGCTTGAACTATACTGATTACAAGATGCAAGAGCGTCTCCATCATGGACATGGGCAGCACGGCCAGGAGCGCAATCTCTCCGTGTTAAAGCGGGGCGAATCCGGCACGCTGGATCGCATTGATCTGCCCGAAGAGGACGCCCAGAGGCTTATGGAGCTCGGATTTCTCCCGGGCCATAGCATCACGCGGGCGCACTCCGCGCCGGGCGGCGATCCCAGGGTATTCCAGGTGGATGGTTCGGAAGTAGCCTTGCGCCGCGAAACCGCGGTTCACTTGATCTTGCGTTAGGATGTAAAGGACCTCATGGACGACTGCCACGGCGCACCGACCGCTACACTGCCACCACAGGCTGCCGGCAAGCAGCATATCGTGGCCATTGTCGGGCCGCCCAATTCCGGCAAGTCCACGCTGTTCAACCGCCTCACCGGATTGCGCCAGAAGGTCGCGAATTTTCCAGGCGTGACCGTGGAACACCGCATGGGGCGCGCCAAGCTGGATCACCACCGGGAAATTTATCTGGTGGACTTGCCGGGCGTGTACAGCCTGCATCCGCGCACGGAAGATGAAAAGGTCACGCACGATGTCCTGGCTGGAACGATGGAAGGGCTCTCCAAGCCGGACGCCGTGATTTTGATTCTGGATTCCACGAACCTCAGCCGCCACCTGTCCCTGGCCGCGCCGATTCTGGGCCTGGGATTGCCGACGCTCGTCGTCCTGAACATGGCCGACGACCTGCAAGGCCGCGGGGGTGAGGTGGACCCGGCGGAGTTATCCAAGCAACTGGGCACTCCGGTGGCGTTGATCAGCGCGGCCCGCGGCATGGGCATCGAGAAGATCACGGAGTTCCTCTCCAGCGCCATGCTGCACCAGTTGCCGCGGCCGCCCCTGGTGCAATTACCCGTGCTGCAGAACGTTCCCAAGATTCGCGATTGGGCCGCGAACGTCGGACGGCAGACTAAGTACCGGGCTCCGGCCCCGCCCATGTGGACCCGGCGTTTAGATGGTTTGTTTCTCCATCCCGTGGCCGGGTTGCTCGTGTTTTTGCTGGTGATCATCGGCGTGTTCCAAACCATCTTCGCGGGAGCACGCCCGCTGATGGACGCGGTGCAGGCGGCGATTGAGACGTCCGGCAAATGGATCGAAGCGGCCATGCCGGATTCCCCGCTCCGCTCCCTGATCGTGGATGGAATCTGGAGCGGCGTGGGTTCGGTGATCGTGTTCCTGCCGCAAATTCTGTTGCTGTTTTTGTTCATCGGGATTCTGGAAGACTCCGGCTACCTGGCGCGCGCGGCCCTGATCGCCGACCGCACCATGACGAAAATCGGATTGCAAGGCAAGAGCTTCATCCCGTTGCTGTCGGCATACGCTTGCGCGGTCCCCGCCATCATGGCCACGCGCACGATTGAAAACAAGCGCGACCGGACCGCCACGATTCTGATCGCGCCCTTCATGACTTGTTCGGCGCGTCTGCCGGTATATACGCTGGTGATCGCGGCGTTCATACCGGAAAAACCGTTGTTGGGGATCTTCTTCGGGACGCGCGCGGCGGCGCTGCTGGGGCTGTATGTCATGGGATTCCTAGCGGCGATCATCACGGCCAAACTGCTGAAATCGACCGTGCTCAAGAGCACGCGCGCGCCCTTAATACTGGAGATGCCGCCGTACCGTTGGCCCACCGTGCAATCGCTGGCGCTGCGGCTGGTCGACCGCTCGCGGGTGTTTCTGCGCCGGGCGGGAACCGTGATTCTGGCGGTGTCGGTGGTTCTGTGGGTGCTGTCCAATCTGCCGCTGGAAAACGGCAAGGCTCCCGAAATCGGCAACAGTTACGCGGGAATCGTTGGACACGCCGTGGAACCGGTGATTCAACCTCTCGGCTTCAATTGGAAGATCGGCATTGGCCTGATTACGTCACTGGCGGCACGAGAGGTCATCGTCGGGACGCTGGGCACGCTCTACGGAATCGAAGGCACATCCGAATCCATGAGCCTGCAAGCCGCGCTCAAGCACGAACTAACACCCGGAGGGGCCGCCGCGCTGCTCGTGTTTTTTGCTTTCGCCATGCAGTGTATGTCGACGCTCGCGGTGGTGCGCCGCGAGACCGGCGGCTGGACTTGGCCGGTGATCCAATTCGTCTACATGACCCTCTTCGCCTACGTCTTTGCCTTCGCCGCGAACCGGCTTGTCTCGCTCTGGTTTTGACCTCCCTGTTACCATAAATCGTGCGAAACGTTATTATTCTTGGGTCCGGCTGCGCCGGAAATACGGCGGCTATCTATACTGCAAGAGCCGGCCTGAATCCACTGGTAGTCATTGGCCATGAGCCAGGCGGACAGCTTTCGCTCACCACCGAGGTCGAGAATTTTCCCGGCTTTCCCGACGGCATCAACGGCCCCGACCTGGTGATGAACATGCAGAAGCAGGCCGAAAAGTTCGGCGCCGAGTATATCTATGGCTCGGTGACCGAAGCTGACCTTTCCAAGCGCCCCTTCCGCTTAAACGTTGATGACGAGTGGCAGGAGTGCCGCACACTGATCATCGCTTCGGGCGCGTCGGCACGCTGGCTCGGGCTTCCCAATGAGCAGAAGTTGATCGGACACGGCGTGAGTTCCTGCGCCACCTGCGACGGGGCGTTTTATCGAGACCGCAATATTATGGTCATCGGCGGCGGCGATTCGGCCATGGAAGAGGCCACGTTCCTCACGCGCTTCGGACGCGAGGTAACACTCGTCCACCGCCGCGAAGAATTCCGCGCCTCTAAGATCATGTTGGACCGCGCGCGCGCGAATCCGAAGATCAAGTTTCTGCTGAACACCGTCGTCGACGATATTTTCGATGTTTCGCAAAATTTGGTAACGGGCGTAAAGCTGCGCGACCTTAAGACCGGCCGCGCGTGGGATCAGGAAGTGGACGGCTTCTTTCTGGCGATCGGGCACGTACCGAACACCAAGCCCTTCGTGGGGCAGATCGATCTGGACCCCGACGGCTACATCCTTTCCCAGGGCGGCGCGCGGACCAACATCACGGGCGTATTCCACGCGGGCGACGTGGAAGACCGCATCTATCGGCAAGCGATCACCGCGGCGGGAGCCGGCTGCAAGGCGGCCATCGAAGCCGAACGGTTTCTGGAGGCTGAGGGAAACTGAGGACACGCCGGGGCGCGACCGATGACGGGATAGAAGTCTGTGCTAGGTTAGCGGTATGAAGCTGCCCGCGCGCATCGAAGCGAGACCCGGGGTCGCGATGGGGAAACCCTGCATCAAGGGAACCCGCATTCCTGTGTACCTTCTGCTGCAGAAGATGGCAGCGGGAGAGGACTCCGAGCAATTGCTGGCAGCTTATCCGCAACTCACCAAAGAGGACCTGCTGTCATGCCTGGAATACGCCGCGGCGCTCGCCGGTGAAGAAGTCGTGCTGACCGAAGCGTGACGTTTCTCTTGGACGAAAATCTATCCCCGCGCCACGCGGAGCGCTTGCGACGCAACGGCAACGACGCTGTTGGTGTGCTGGAGATTGGTTTGTCCGGAGCGCATGATTCTGTTGTCCGTTCCGCGGCGATCAGTAGCGGACGGATACTCGTAACATTAGACGCCGACTTTGGAAACCTACTGCGCTACCCAACTGAAAGTACTCCGGGCGTCATCTGGTTGCGCCTTCACCCACCGTCAGAAGCCTCGATCCAACTGGCTCTCGATCGGTGCCTTGCGAAACTAGCCAAAGAAGACCTGACAGGAAAACTCGTTGTGGTGGATGAAGACAAGATCCGTGTGCGGGGTTAACGCAGGGACGGATAGCACCCCGGCTTTACACGCTCCGCAGCTAACCCCTACAATCGCTAGTTAGCACTCGTCCTTAGTTAGTATCTGGCCTTCCGAATGAAGATCTCCGTCAAGAGTGAATACGCGCTGCACGCCGTGCTGGATCTGGCGTTACAGCCCGCGGGCGAACCGGTGAAAATTGCCGAAGTCGCACGCCGCCAAAAAATTCCGCAAAAGTTTCTGGAGCTGATTCTGGCCAGCCTCAAGCAGGGCGGTTTTGTCGAATCGCGCCGGGGCGCGGAAGGCGGCTACCGGCTGGCGCGGCCGGCGAACGAGATCACGGTTGGCGAAGTGCTGCGCTTCGTTGAAGAAAGCAAGCCAGCCAAGCGCGCACTCGCTGATCCATTCCATGACATCTGGAACCAGGTGGATGCGGCCATCTCCGCCATTCTGGACCACACCACATTCGCGGAGCTGGCGCGCCGTTGGCAACAATCGCAGGCGCGTTACGTGGCAAACTGGGAGATCTGATGATTTTCCCCGACAACTCCTTCAGCATCGGACGCACGCCTCTGGTGCGCCTCAATCGCGTAACCGATGGCGCGCAGGCCACGGTGGTGGCCAAGGTGGAAGGGCGCAACCCGGCCTATTCAGTCAAGTGCCGTATCGGCGCGGCCATGGTCTGGGACGCGGAGCGCCGCGGCATCCTGAAGCCCGGCAAGGAACTGATCGAACCCACCAGCGGCAACACCGGTATCGCGCTGGCCTTCGTCGGCGCCGCGCGCGGCTACCCGGTGACGCTGCTGATGCCGGAGACGATGTCGCTGGAGCGCCGCAAGGTGCTTAAGATGCTGGGCGCGAAAATCATCCTGACCGACGGGGCGCTGGGAATGGGCGCATCGATTGAGCGCGCCGAACAGATGGTCGCTGCCGACCCGAAGCGGTGGGTTCTGCTGCAACAGTTTCAGAATCCGGCGAATCCGGAGATCCATTTCAAGACCACGGGGCCGGAGATTTGGGATGACACCCAGGGCAAAGTGGATGTGTTGGTCGCGGGGATAGGCACCGGCGGCACCATCAGCGGGATCTCGCGGTATATCAAGCTGGAGAAGAAGAAGTCGATTCTGTCGGTCGGCGTCGAACCGCAGGGCAGCGCCGTGATCAGCCAGACGCTGGCCGGGAAGGTACTGGAACCCGGGCCGCACGGAATTCAAGGAATCGGCGCGGGCTTCATCCCCGGCACGCTGGACCTTAAGATGGTGGATCGTATCGAGCGGGTGGGCGACGAAGAGTCCATCGAGATGGCGCGGCGGCTGGCCAAGGAAGAAGGCCTGTTATGCGGGATTTCCTGCGGAGCGGCCGTGGCGGCAGCGGTAAAGCTCGCTCAAGAGCCGGAAATGAAGGGCAAACTCATCGTGGTCATCCTCCCGGATTCCGGCGAGCGCTACCTGAGTTCGGCTTTGGCCGACGGCCTGGACTAAGCTTTCGGGCAGAAAAAAGCGGGCGCTTTTCTGGGTGAAAAGGGGTGAGAGCGCCCGCCTGTCGTAACGGGGATTTAATTATCTAGTAGAACGTTTTCCGGCGGCTGGAGGTTACGGCCCGCCGGGATTTTTTTTGAGCCCGGGCCGCGATTGGAACGTTGGCTGCTACCTACCGTGCCGGAGGCGGCCATGTTAGAGGTTGTGACGAAACATCTGGGCGCCTTTCAGTTCGAAGTAAGCGCAAGAAATCATACGATTTATAGCGATCAACCGGCGGAGAATGGGGGATTCGACGAAGGAATGACGCCGCCGGAACTCATGCTGGGCTCATTGGGTGCCTGTGCGAGTTATTACGCAGTGGATTATCTGAAACGGGCGAAGGTTCCCGCCGAAGGCCTGCGCATGCGGACCACGGCGGAAAAGGTAGTGGGTCCACCGCGGCTCGACGACATCCATATCGAACTGGAGTGCCCGGGCGTGGTCGAAGAGCGGCATCGCAAGGGACTCCTGGAAACCGTCCGCAAATGCCTGATCCACAATACCCTGCTGCATACGCCGAGAATCCGGCTGGACTTTATTGCTCCGGCGATGGAAAAGGCGGCGTCAGGAGGCGTCAACTTCGACGCGAACGGAGTTCAAAGTTTACGCCTTCCTGCGCTTGCAGATGAGCTAGTACCCCGAACAGATTCTTAGCGGATGGGTTACCCTTGGGGCCAAACATCCGCATCAGACTGTTGGCCGGAATGGCGGTCGCTTGTTCCAACTGGCGAAAACCGACCGTAGCATTGATATAGTTACGCAGGATCGCACGGCCAATTTTCTCGTCACCGGAAAGCATGAGTTCGATTGCTTCACGAAGCAGCGCCTTGCGGAAACGCGGTTCCCGTTGGGCGCGTTCACGGATCGTCTCACGAAAATCTTTGGTCAGTGCCATCGTGTCTTCTCCTCGCTCTTCCTCTTCCGGTAGTCCGCCCAATTTTCGGTTGCTCGCCGGATGTCTTCCGGTTGGCGCTTCTTCGTACCGCCCGCGAGCAGAATCACAAGCCGGTCGCCGTCTCGTCCAAAGTAGATACGGTAGCCGGGGCCAAAATCAACCTTGTACTCGAGAACGCCGTTGCCAACGCCTTTGACGTTGGACAAGTTGCCATCCGCAATACGTTCCAGCGCAGTTGCTACTTTCGCTGCGGCCTGTACATTGAGCGCGCGCAGCCATTTGGCAAACGGACTCCGCCCGCCTGTGTCCAAATATTCCCGGACTTCAAACACTCTCTAATAATAACATATACGTTATTATTAGTTGCAAGCTCGAATTCCCAGCTTCCGTCGTGCGAGCCCGCCCTCGCTCTACCGCTCCCGTGAACCAGAAAGTCAGGGAACAGTTTTTGCTGATAGGATGATATGCGAAATGCCGGAAGCGGAGGATTTGTCGATACTGGAACTGCTTCGGCGTAGCCTCGATTCTTCATTTGAAGCCGAGAGTGAAGCAGGCAATGAAAGATCCTGGGCGGCGTGGGAAGCACTTTCTGCGCTGGCGAAACGGCCAGATGACGAAGTTCTTGAATTAACAAGGGACCTCCTCCGTTCTCGGGATTCCTGGTACAGATCTCGCGGAGCGAATATTCTGGGGCAGTTTCAACCGGACGCCAAGGCCAAGGAGAGGTTCAACGTGCTTTCCGCTGCTATAGATGCCGAAAGTGATGATCGAGTTCTTACCTCGTTAATCTATGCGCTTTCGCACTTGCATGATCAACGAATCTTGCCGAAATACGTCACTTTCGCTGTGCACCCAAGTCCCGAAGTACGTGAGGCCGTAGCGAAGTCGATTGAGCCAGGGTGGGGCACTACGGCTGTTGCCGCACTCTGCCGATTGTGCTCGGACGAATGGGCAGATGCCAGAGATTGGGCGACGTTTCAGTTCCGGATTTCAACTGTGGATTCATCGGAAATTAGACAGTGTTTGAAGTTGCGTCTCCAAGATCCTGAGCCGAGAATCCGTGCGGAAGCTATATGCGCGTTGGCGCACCGGCGTGATCTATCGTGTTTGAAACAACTGGTCGATGATTTGAAGAATCCGGATGCCCTCGAAGACGACTCTTGCCACTTGGAAGCAGCCACTCAACTGCTTGGTTGCAATCTAGACGATGAGCGCCCCGCAGAAGATCTCCGTGCTGAACTACTGCGGATGTACCCGATGCCATAAAGGCTATCGGCCAATTTCGCCCCATACAGGCGCGTTATCCCCCGTGTTATCCTGAAAAAGATCTTGGTAGAGGAGCGAGGGCCATGAGTAGCCTGGCGTGGAATTCCGGCGAGTCCCGGAGCGCAGGGTGAAAGGGGCAGCTTCGCCGAAGTCGCGGCGCAGGAAACGATGCGCGGCGGCTGGGGGGTAAGGCTAACACCTGCCCACTGTCATTCGGACGGCGGTTTCATGGGCCGGCCGGGTGGAGCGCTATCGGGAAGCGGCACTTGCGAATTCTCTGTTCGGGCCACGTGGCCGCCGCCTTTCCTGCCTCCCCCACATCCTCTAGTCTTGGTCACAGGTGCCTATGACTGTCTTTGACCTCACGCGCGCGCTGGTGGACATTGATTCGGTAACACCGAACGAAGAGGCCGTCGGGATCTATCTCGCCGACTACCTATCGAAGATTGCCGCGCGAACCGGCGGACGCGTGGAACGTATTGAGGTTGAACCGAAGCGCTACAACGTACTGGCCACATGGGACGCGCCGGTGGTGACGCTGTCGACGCACATCGACACGGTGCCTCCCTTCTTCCCTTCCCGCGAGGACGACGAGTTCATTTGGGGGCGCGGCTCCTGCGACACCAAGGGCATCATCGCGTCAATGATTTTTGCCTTGGAAGCCATGCTGGCGCAGGGCGAGCGGCGCGTGGCGATGCTGCTGGTAGTGGGCGAGGAGCGCAATAGCGCTGGTGCGCTGGCCGCATCCAAAGATTCGCGCGGCAGCAAGTACGTCATCAATGGCGAGCCCACGGAGAGCAAGCTGGCGCTGGGCTCGAAGGGCGCGCTGCGCTTTGAGGTGATCGCTAAGGGGCGCATGGCACACTCGGCGTATCCGCAGTTGGGGGAGTCGGCGATTGAGAAATTACTGGACGCGCTGGAACGCATTCGCAAGATTCCGTTGCCGACCGATCCCGTACTGGGTCCAAGCACGCTCAACATCGGCACCATTCAGGGTGGCCGCGCGCCGAACGTAATTCCCGATCACGCCCGCGCCGAGTTGTTCATCCGTCTGGTGGACAACGGCGACCAGACCTTCCAGGCCGTGCAGAACGCGGTTGCAGGCAAGGCCGAAGCGAAAGAAGTGTTGCGCATTCCGGCGGTGCACATGGGCGCGCTCCCCGGATTGGAAACTTCCGTAGTGGCATTCACCACGGACATCCCGGCGTTCAACGGAGCCTGGGGCACGCCGTATTTGTTTGGCCCGGGGAGTATTCACGTGGCGCACACCGATGAGGAGCGCATCGCCAAACGCGAGATTTTGGCGGCGATCGACACGTATCAAAATATTGCGAGGCAACTGTTACAACCATGAGCGGGAAGTATAGAGTCGCGATTGCAGGCGCCACGGGCGCGGTCGGTGTGGAGTTTCTGCGCTTGATCGAGGAACGCAAGTTCCCCGTGTCGGAGTTACGCTTGCTCGCGTCGGCGCGCTCGGCGGGCAAGACGCTGCGCTTTGCAGGTAAAGACATCAAGATCGAGGAACTGGCGGAAACAAGTTTCAGGGACATCGACATCGCGTTCTTCAGCGCGGGCGGGTCCATCTCCAAGAAGTTCGGACCCATTGCGGCGCAGGCGGGCGCATTGGTCATCGACAACTCGTCGGCATTCCGCATGGACCCGGCGGTGCCGCTGGTCATCCCGGAAATCAATCCCGAAGCATGCGCCGAACATCGTGGGATCATCGCCAACCCGAACTGCTCGACCATCATCGCCATCGTACCGCTGTGGCCGATTCACAGGCGCAACCCGATCCGGCGCTTGATCGCATCGACATACCAGGCGGCATCCGGCGCGGGCGCGGCGGCAATGGAGGAACTGGCGGAATCCACGCGCGCGTATCTGGAGAACCGGCCTTATCAGAACACGGTGCTGCCGCATCCGTATGCGTTCAATCTGTTCAGCCACAACTCGAAGATGGACCCCGAAACCGGATACAACGAAGAAGAAATCAAGATGGTCAAGGAGACCCAGAAGATTTTCGGCGATCCGAACATCCGCATCAGCGCGACTTGCGTGCGCGTGCCGGTACTGCGGGCGCATTCGGAAGCGCTGACCATCGAGTGCGAGAAGCCGATCACACCGGCCGAGGTGCGTGAGATCCTGGCCACGGCGCGGGGCGTGAAGCTGGTGGACGATATTGCGAACAACTACTATCCGATGCCCAAGGACGCCTCCGGACAGGGCGACGTATTAGTTGGGCGCATTCGTCAAGACACAAGCGATCCGAGCGGCAAGTCGATTGCAATGTTCGTCGCCGGCGATCAGCTATTGAAGGGCGCGGCGCTCAATGGCATCCAGATCGCCGAGGTCGTGGTGCAGAGAGGGCTGCTCGCGGGAGCGCGCCGATGATCGTGATGAAATTCGGCGGCACATCCGTCGAATCGGCGCAGGCGATTGAACGCGTCGCAGGCATCGTAAAGGACCGGCTCACGCGGCACCCGGTAGTGGTTGTCTCCGCGATGGGTAAGACAACCAATAAACTGCTGGCGATTGCCGGCGCAGCCGTGGAGGGCAAGCGCGAGGAGGCACTGGCAAAGCTCGAAGAACTCCGCGCATTCCATATTCATGAGGCAGCCGGATTGGGAGTGAATGAGCAGATCGGCGCGCACTTTCAGGAACTCTCCGAGTTAGTTACAGGTATCGCCGTGATGGGCGAGATGACGCCGCGCGCGACCGATGCCGTGTCCGCATTCGGCGAGCGGCTGTCCAGCGTCATCGTAACAGCGCGGTTCCAGCAATTAGGAATAGACGCGGCGCATGTGGATTCACGAACTGTAATCATCACGGATGCGCGCCACACGCAGGCCGCGCCGATCTTCTCCGAAACATATAGACGGTTGGCAGAGACCATTCCGCCGCTCGCAGCCAAACACGTGGTGGTGATGGGTGGATTCATCGGATCAACGGAAGCCGGAGCGACGTCCACGCTGGGCCGAGGTGGTTCAGACTACACGGCTGCCATCGCCGGTGCGGGCATCGGCGCGGAAGAAATCCAGATCTGGACCGACGTGGATGGCATGTTGACCTCCGATCCAACAATTCTGCCCGGCGGCTACCGCGTCAAGCACTGCTCGTTCGCGGAAGCAGCGGAACTCGCGTACTTCGGCGCGAAGGTGTTGCATCCCGCGACCGTGCTTCCCGCAATCGAGAAGAACATTCCGGTCCGAATCCTCAACTCGCGGCGGCCGCAGGTGGAAGGCACGCTCATCACGGCCGAGGCTCCGCGTTCGACGAGTCCGATCCGCTCGATTGCCTGCAAGCGGAACATCACGTTGGTGAACATTGTCTCGACGCGCATGCTGATGGCGCATGGATTTCTGCGGCGTATTTTCGAGATTTTCGATCGCTATGAGACTCCGGTCGACATGCTGGCGACGTCGGAGGTCAGCGTATCACTCACCATCGACAACACGCGAGCGCTCGCGGCGATCCGCAAAGAGATTGAAACATTCGCCGAGGTGAGCGTCGAAGAAGATCAGGCGATCATCTCCATGGTGGGCGACAATCTGCGGCACACGCCCGGTGTCGCGTCGCGGGCCTTTTCGGCGCTCAAGGACATCAAAGTGCGGATGATTTCCGAAGGGGCGTCGCTGCTGAACATCAGCGTGGTGGTGGCGGCGGCGGACCTGAAGAGCGCGGTAGAATCGCTCCACCGGGAGTTTTTCACCAATCCTGATCCGGCGGCTTTTGAATAAATGAAACTAGCACTGATCGGTTACGGCAAGATGGGGCGGATGATCGGGCAGCTCGCGCCCGAGTACGGCTTCACGCTGCACGCCTGCTTGGATCTCGGCGACGACTTCGCCAAGGCGGCGGGCGCGGACGTGGCGATCGAGTTCACAGCGCCGGAAGCGGCTCCCGCCAACATTGAAACACTCGCGGCGATGAAGCTCCCCGCGGTTATTGGCACGACGGGCTGGCTGGAGCACATGGATCGCGTCCGGTCCGTTGTAGAGCAGAATGGAACATCGCTGGTGTGGAGTCCGAACTTCTCGGTTGGCGTGAATGTGTTCGTCCGGCTGGTGCGCGAGGCCGCGCGGCTTCTCGCGGACGAACCGGAGTACGGCGCATGGGCCTGGGAAATTCACCACGACACCAAGAAAGACGCGCCTTCGGGCACGCTCATCAAGCTGGTGGATGAGATGAAAGCCGCCGGATACAGGCGGTCGATCGACGTCAGTTCCAATCGCGCCGGGCGGCATCCGGGAACGCACGATATCGGCTTCGATTCCGCCGCCGATACCATCACGTTGCGGCACGCGGCACGGTCCCGCGAAGGCTTCGCCAGGGGCGCGCTGAAGGCGGCACAATGGCTGGTAGAGAACCACAACACGAAGCACGGCGTCTTCGAGTTCAGTGACGTATTATTCACAAAGAGGTAACCATCATGTTCACAGGATGCGGCACCGCGATGATCACCCCGTTCAGACGGGATCTCTCGCTCGATGAAGTCACGATGCGGAGTCTGGTCGCGCGCCAGATCAGTGAGGGAATCAACTTTCTGGTGCCCTGCGGCACCACCGGCGAGAGCCCGACGCTGACGCGCGCCGAGCACCTGCGCGTGGTCGAGATCACGATCGAGGAAGCGCGGAAGGCGGGCCGCAAAGTTCCCGTGCTCGCAGGTTGCGGCGGCTACAACACAGCGGAAGTCATTGAACTCGGCAACGAACTGCGGCAGATGGGCGTCGATGGCATTCTGAGCGTGACGCCGTATTACAACAAGGTCACGCAAGAGGGCCTGTACCTCCACTACAAGGCAATCGCCGATGCCGTGCCGCTGCCCATCGTTGTGTATAACGTCCCGGGGCGTACCGGCGTCAATGTGGAAACGGCCACGCTGAAGCGCCTGTCCGGCATTCCCAACATCTGCGGCGTGAAGGAAGCTTCCGGCAACATCAGCCAGATGGCGGCAGTGTGTCACCATCTGCCGGAGTCGTTCGACATCCTGAGTGGCGATGATGCGATTACACTCCCGCTTTGCGCGCTCGGCGGACGCGGCGTGATTTCGGTGGTCTCGAATCAGATCCCCGGAGAGATGACGAAGCTGACGCAGGCTGCCATGGCCGGCGATCTGGCAACGGCGCGTGCAATGCAACGCCAGTGGCTCCCACTGATGGAAATCAATTTCGTGGAGTCCAACCCGATTCCTGTCAAAGCCTCCATGGCCATGCTGGGATTGTGCGAGCCGGTCTACCGGCTGCCCATGTGCCCGCCGCAGCCGCAGAGTCAGGCGAAAATTGAAGCCGTGCTGAAGCAGGTAGGCTTGCTTGCGGGCGTGATGGCAGGAAAGTAATCAGGAAAGTAAATGCAGACAGAGATCGAACAGTTATTTGACAACCCACCTTCTCCTTACACCGAAGCGCATTTCGACTTATTCCACCGCTTCAAGCGCAAGTTGAACCAGGGCGAGGTGCGCGCGGCGGAGCCCGACGCTTCCGCCCAATACGGTTGGCGCGTGAATGCGTGGGTGAAGAAAGGAATCCTGCTGGGATTCCGCATGGGCTCGATTATCGACATGTCCATAAACCGGGAGCGGCAGCCGTTTCTGGATAAAGCCACCTACCCGGTGCGGCAGTTCGGCACCGGCGACGGCGTGCGCATTGTGCCGGGTGGATCGAGCATCCGCGATGGCTGCTTCATCGGCCGCGGCGTGACGTGCATGCCGCCGATGTTCGTCAACGTGGGCGCGTATGTGGGCAAAAACACGATGGTCGATTCGCATGCGCTGGTGGGAAGCTGCGCGCAGATCGGCAGTAACTGCCACATTTCGGCGGCCGCGCAGATCGGCGGCGTGCTGGAGCCAGTGGGTGCGATGCCGGTGATCGTCGAAGACAACGTAATGGTGGGCGGCAACTGCGGCGTCTACGAAGGGACGATCGTCAAGACCCGTGCGGTGCTGGGCAGCGGCGTAATACTGACCCGTTCCACTCCGGTCTACGACCTGGTCAGCGGCCAAGTAATCTCAGCGACCGATGACGAGCCTCTGGTGATTCCGGAAGGCGCGGTGGTGGTGGCCGGATCGCGGCCGATCAGCCACGGCAAAGGCAAGGAGATGGGAATTTCACTCTACACGCCGGTGATTGTGAAGTACCGTGACGCCAAGACCGACGCGCGCGTGCAGTTGGAAGATCTGCTGCGCTGAGTCCTAGTCAACGATCGCGAACGGATTCGTCTTTTCTGCTTCGACGGATTCGGTCTCGCCATCGAGATCCAGAAAGCGGGGATCGAGCAAACGTCCCGTCTCGATTTTCCCCATGGCCGAAAGCAAAGTCTCTTTGAGGTGCGGGTAGTCTTTTTCCAAACCACCCAGCATGTCGCGCAGGCTGCGGCGCACCGTTCCGGTACGCTGCGAGCACCCACACGGAATCACCGGAGCGCCCATCGATTCCGCATAGCGCGTGGTCAAGTCCTCTGTTACATACACCAGCGGCCGAATCAGCCGGAAATCGCGTTTCCGTGAGTAGGTCACGGCGGGCAGCGCACTGATGCGCCCGGTGAACAAAGCGTTGCGCAGAAATGACTCGCAGAAGTCGTCAGCAGTGTGGCCGAAAGCGATGACGTTGGCGCCGAGCCCGCGCACGATCTCATACACGGCGCGGCGGCGATAGCGGCTGCACAGGTCGCAGCCGTGATCGGGCTGCTCTTCGAGCAAACGCAGCGAAGGGTTATCGGTGTGATAGCTCCAATCCACTCCGCGCTGCTTCAGATATTCGCCCATGGGCTCGAAGGGACGGAGGAACTTTCCCTGCTCCACGGTAAACGCGCATACCGTGAAGTTGATCGGCGCGCGTTTGGCCAGCAGCAGCAGCGCCTCCAACATGGTCAACGAATCTTTGCCGCCGGAGAGCGCCACGGCCACGCGGTCGCCCTCGCGAATCATCTTGAAGCGCGTGACGGCGTCGCCGACCTTATGCAGCAATATCTTTTCGAGGTCCAAGTCTTATTATACGGACGCCCGCTAATCGGGCACCGCGAAGACCTTTTCGTCAAATGCCGCACGGGCGCGCGCGGGTCTCAACGGCGTGTTGAGCAGTTTCACCACCGGCAACATCGCCCGGAACAGCTTGGTGAGCTCCGGCACCAGCTTGGGCGTGCTGGCCAGGCTCGCGTCCAGCGTCTTGTGGAAGTACCACTGCTTCATTTTCAAGAGATCGGCAGCGGGGTGATCGGCCGCAAACCCTTTGGGAACGCGCTGGAGCGCGGTGCCCTGCAACTTGCCCATTAGCTTCTCCGGCCCGCGCGTGGCCTTGCGGAAACTCTTGTGATTGGCAGCGAGCCAGGTGCGGATGGCCAGCAATTCCGTGGGACCCGGCATGTAGACGCCTCCGGCGACCTCGACGCCTTCGTGCGACACGCCAAAGTAGAATCCGGCGGAAACGTGCTTCTCATGACCGCGGCGCGGAAAGATGGCGGCGATGTGATCCTTGTACGGAGACTTGTCCGCGCTGAAGCGCGTATCGCGATAGAAGCGGTAGATGGCGCGCTTAGGATCGTTCATATGCGGGGCCGCGAACCGCGCCAGTCGTGAATTCAGCGCATCCACCAGCTCGACCATCGGAGCCTTCACATGGTGATCGAAGATGTGTTTGCGGGGCTGGAACCACTCGCGCCGGTTGTTACGCTTGATGGCGCGCAAAAACGCGAGACCTTCAACCGGGAAGCCAGTGAACACAAGTGCATTTTCGCACGTAGTGGAAAGCGATGGATGCAGAATCCGAATGCTGAAATCCGGTAGAATGAATTTAGCCAATCGTGCCGGAGTGTCGGAATTGGCAGACGAACCGGACTCAAAATCCGGCGCACTTCACTGGGCGTGTGGGTTCAAGTCCCACCTCCGGCACCAAACGCCCCAAGGGCCCTGCCCTCTGCCGGTTGACACCGCAGCCGTTTTACTGAACACTATAAAGCTGTTGGTATTGGCATTCTGTAATCAGGGGAGGTAGCTATGAGTTCCAAGCAATCTGGCCGCAGGCAGTTTTTGCAACGCGCCGCTGTGGCGGGTTTGGCTGCGGGAGCCGCGAATACCGCGAACGCCCAGTCTGGGGCCGCGGCAAAACCGGCAAGCACACCCATGCACGCGGAGGCCTCGCGCTTCCCGGCTACCGGCTTGGAGGTCACCAAGCGCATCGACCACATCACTTACTACACTCCGATCCAGGATTCCGCGGGCATCATCACGCCGGCGCCGCTGCACTTCATGCAGACGCACGCCTCCGAGATTCCCGATCTCGATCCGAAAGAGCACCGCCTCACCATCCACGGTATGGTGGACCGCCCGCTGAGCTTCACGCTCGATGAGTTGAAGCGGCTGCCCTCGGTATCGCGCATCCATTTTTTGGAATGCCATGGCAATGGCTCCCCGATGCGGCACAGCGACCACGAAAAGAAGGGCAGCGGAGTTCCCATCCAGTTTGTACACGGCATGACCAGTTGCAGCGAATGGACCGGCGTCCTCCTCTCCACCTTGTTAAAGGAAGCCGGCCTGAAAAAAGAGGCGAGCTGGCTGGTGTATGAAGGCGGCGACCCCGGCAAGTACACTTACACGCTGCCCCTGGCCAAGGCCATGGACGACGTGATGGTGGCTTACGCCCAGAACGGCGAGCCCGTGCGTCCCGCGCAGGGTCATCCGCTGCGGATGGTGGTCCCCGGCTGGGAAGGGCCTTTCAGCGTAAAGTGGATCAAACACATCAAGGTTGTCGACCAGCCCTACATCACCTGGAGTGAGGCGATGAACCACTCGATCCCGCGGCCCGACCTGGGCGGCAAGTCGCGCTGGCATCACTTCCAGATGGCTGTGAAGTCGGTGATCACGCGGCCTTCGAGCGGCCACAAGCTCCCCGGACCTGGATTTTATGACATCACCGGCCTGGCGTGGTCAGGGTGGGGCGCGGTCCGCCGGGTGGAAGTTTCCACCGACGGCGGCAAGACCTGGAAAGACGCGCGGCTGCAATCGCCGGTCCTGCGCATGGCGCACACCCGCTTCAATTTCGACTGGAATTGGGACGGGCAGGAGGCCTTGATTCAATCCCGCTGCACGGACGATCAGGGAGAGACGCAGTTGTCTGTCGCGGAGTTGTACAAAAACTGGGGTTACTCCGACTACAAGGCGGAGGGCAAGTCCCGCGCGATTCACTTCAACGCCATTCAACCCTGGCGCATTGCCAAAGACGGGAGCGTGCACGATGCCATGTTTGCGTAAAAAAAGCCTGCCTAAGCTGTCTCTGATATTGTTGGCCGCCTCGCTCGCCGCCTTCGGGCAGAGGACCTACAGCAGTCTCGGTTCGCCTTTAAGCCCGGAAGAGATCAAGAGCTTCGATATGATCGTGGGCCCGGAGGGCAAGGAACTTCCTCCGGGTAAGGGCACCGTCAAGGAAGGCGCGGACGTCTACGCAAAGAAGTGCGTGGCCTGCCACGGGCCGAATGGGCAAGGAGGGGCAGTCCAGCGTCTGGTGTCGGGCAGTCCGGGCAACCCCAAGCTCGGCCCTTTTAAAGATACTGAAAAGACCACGCTCAGTTACTATCCGTTTCCAACCATCGCCTGGGATTACGTCAACCGCGCCATGCCCGCCAATAAACCGGGTTCGCTCACTCCGGACGAGGTTTACTCCGTGGTGGCCTGGCTCTATTACATGAACGGCATCATCGGCGAAAGCGAAGTCCTGGACGCCAAGAGCCTGCTGAAGGTGCAGATGCCCAACCGCGACGGCTTCGTCCCCGCCAAACCCGTGTGGCCCCCGAACCCGAAGAAGCCGAGCTGGTACTGAGGGGAAGCGGCCAAGGTCATCGTCGTTACTGCGCCACCACCGGACGTTGTTCTCACGTGATGTTCGCTTTGTCACGAGTACGGCACAACGTTATACCGAGCGTCAATGAGCGATCAAAAATTTCGCCTTGAACGTGTTCGGGCACCGATTTCAGATCCGGAGCTAATCTCCGATATTCGGCGTGTGGCGGAGCTTGTCGGCACAAATGCCGTTTCGTTTAGGTTGTATAGGGAGCTAGGAAATTATTCCCCATCGACCGTAGCTCTTCGATTTGGAACCTGGAATCTAGCGCTCATCGCCGCTGGAATGGTAGTCGCTGGCGAACGTAATATCTCTGACGAGCGTTTATTCGAAAATCTTATGCGCCTTTGGGAGCATTACGGGCGGCAGCCGCGTTTCAGGGAACTCGCCAGTCCACCTTCGGTGATTTCCTCTGGTCCTTACCAACGCCGATTTCTCTCCTGGATGAAGGCGCTCGAACAATTTGTTGCGTATGCGAATTCACAAGATTCGCGACCTCCGATCCCGGTCGAAATTGTGAGTGGCCATAAGACAGGACGCGATCCATCTCTCCGACTACGGTTCCTCGTGATGAAGCGGGACAATTTTTCGTGTCGCGCCTGCGGCGCGAGCCCCGCGCTAAGGCCGGGCCTCTCGTTGCATGTCGATCACATTAAGGCTTGGAGTCTCGGTGGTGAGACTATTGAGGAAAACCTCCAAACTTTGTGCGAGACATGCAATTTAGGGAAGAGCAATATCCATTGAGACGCCGTGGATGCCTCCTAAGAATCCAGTTTCCCACGGCCCCTATGTCGCAATAATCACTTTCTCTTCGCAGAGAAAATCGATCTGGCGGCCGATGAACGTCGCGCCGTCGTCGCGCAGGCGCGCGGTCTTCGGCGAACTCAAGTACGTTTCGTAGTCGGCCTGGCTGCGGAACCACTGCTCGGCGATGCCGTCCACCTGGAGGCCGTCGTAGGTCGGCATATTCTTGCGCGGCGAAGTCTTATTGATGATCGTCAGCGTATAGCGGCCGATCCCCGGAATGCCGATCGCCATCGGCGCGTGGATCTCCACCCAGTGTTTAGCGAACTCCTCGTGGGTGATCCCCGGCTTGCGCTGCAGCAGCGAAGCCTTCTTGATCGCGAAGGGTCCCTTCTCCGCGCCAAACGCCATATTCACCGTAGCGCTGGACGCAGCCAGCCCCGCCATACCGAGCAGAGCCCCGCGGCGAGTAGATTTGGTCGTGTTTCCTGAGGACATCAGGTCATCTCCTTTACGGCGCGTAATGCAGTCTAGTATACAAAAGCACGGGTGCCGGTTGACACCGGGACACTTTTGCTGAACACTAGACCATTGGTATAGTTGTCCGTCAGAAATTCGAGTTCCCGGGGAGGATGTTATGAATTCTAATCAATCGGGCCGCAGAGGCTTCCTGAAAGGCGCCGCGCTGGCCGGTTTGGCGGTAGGCGCGCAGAAGGCCAGCGCCCAGACTGGACTAACCAATACGGCAGCTCCGGGAGCTCCGCCCAACACGCACGAACACGGACAGCTCGCGCCGAACGCGAAGCCCGCTGGGCGCGGCGTCACCAAGTCCATCACGCACACGACCTACTACACTCCGCTGGCGGATTCGGTCGGTATCATCACGCCGGCGTCGCTGCACTTCATGCAGTCGCACTCCCGCCTGCCGCAGATCGATCCCGCGACGTATAGCTTCACCGTGCACGGCCTGGTGGACCGCCCGCTGTCGTTCACCATGGACGACCTGAAGCGGCTGCCCTCGGTCTCCAAGATCCGCTTCCTGGAATGCCTGGGAAACAGTTCTCCGCGGCGCCATGTCAACGACGGCAAGCCGAATTCGACTCCGGTGACGGTGCAATACACGCACGGCGTCATGAGCTGCAACGAATGGGGCGGCGTGCCGCTGTCGGCGCTTTTCAAAGAAGCCGGCCTCAAGAAAGAGGCGAGCTGGGTGGTGGCGGAAGGCAACGACGGCAGCAAATACAACTACTGCATCCCGCTTACCAAGGCCCTGGATGACTGCATGGTGGCTTACCTGCAAAATGGCGAGCCCTTGCGGCAGGAACAAGGTTTCCCGGCGCGCCTGTTCGTGCCCGGCTTTGGAGCCAACCACAGCGTGAAATGGCTGCGCCGCCTGTATATTACCGACGAGCCCTACATGACCTGGGATCAGAGCGTGCACCACGCCGCCGCGCGCGCCGACATGGCTTACAAGTCGCGTTGGTTCAATTTCGTGTGGCCGCCCAAGTCGGTCATCACGCGTCCCTCGGCCGGACTCAAGCTCAACACGCCGGGCTACTACGAGATCACCGGCTTGGCCTGGTCGGGTTGGGGCAAAGTGAAGAAAGTTGACGTCTCCGTGGATGGCGGCAAGACCTGGAAAGAAGCCCGGCTTCAGGATCCGGTCCTGCCCATGGCGCACACCCGTTTCAATTTCGATTGGACCTGGACTGGCGAAGAAACCACCATCATGTCGCGTTGCACGGACGACCAAGGCGAGGTGCAGCCTTCGCTCGCCGAGCTCAACAAGCATTGGGGCCGCGCCGAAAAGGACCATCTGGAGCCCAAGAGCAACACTCATTACTGGAACGCCATTCAACCTTGGAAGGTCGCCAAGGACGGGAGCATCTCCGATGTCCTATTCGCATAGATTCCTCGTGCCAGGTTTTCTTCTGCCATTGATGACCGTGGGGGCGTTCCTCCTGGTGGCCCCTGGAGTGGGATTCGCACAGCGTTCGAATATCGGGCGGCCTGCCTCCGAAGAGGACATCCGCAACCTGGGTGTCATCATCAGCCCGGGCGGCAAGGGCCTTCCTCAGGGTAAGGGAACCGCCAAGGAAGGCGGGGAACTCTACGCCAAGCAATGCGTGGCGTGCCACGGCAAGACGGGCGAGGGCGGCGTGGCTGACCAGCTCGTGATGGGCAAGCCCGGCGCGCCCAGGAAGGGCATGTACTCGGACCTGGACCGGCATCCCATCGGCTTCTGGGCTTATTCAACGACCGTGTTTGACTACATCAACCGCGCCATGCCCGCCAATCGTGGCGGCACGCTGAAACCCGATGAAGTCTACGCCGTGGTGGCGTATCTGCTCTACATGGAAGGGATCATCAAAGAGACCGACGTGATGGATCAGGATACGCTGGGCAAGGTACAGATGCCCAACCGCCCGAACTTCCTGCCGGAAAGAGTGGTCTGGCCACCCAATCCGAAGAAGCCGAGCTGGTACTAGTTCAATTTCTATTAATTCAACGGTGCCGCTGACGCATTTTGCGTCGGTGGACCCGTGTGAATCCACACGACTTTGGGTTCGGTGAAGTTGTCGATGGCAGCTTCACCGTGCTCGCGCCCAAAGCCTGACTCGCGGTTGCCGCCCCAGGGAAGCCGGACATCAGTCGGCCCGTACGTATTCACCCAGATGGTTCCAGCTTTCAGGCTTCTGGTGAAGCGATGGATGCGGCCCATGTCCGCGCTCCACACGCCCGCAGCCAGACTGTAGCTTGTGCCATTGGCGATCCGCAAGGCATCTTCCTCATCTTTGAATGGGATCACCACGGCCACGGGACCGAAGATCTCCTCTTGGGCGATCCGCATCTCATGCTTTACGTCCGCGAAGATGGTGGGCTTCACAAAATAGCCGGATTTCCCGTGCCGGGTGCCGCCCGTGACCAGGCGGGCTCCTTCATTGACGCCTACGGCAACGTATTCGAGTACTCTATTCATCTGCGCGGCGGAAACCAGCGGACCCATCGCGGTGGACTCATCGCGCGGATCGCCGATGCGCATCGTGCTGGCCCGCGCCGCGAACTTTTCCAAGAATTCGTTGTAGATGTCTTGGTGCACCAGAATTCTGGAACCCGCGGAGCAGACCTGCCCACTATTGAAGAAGATCCCCGCGCATGCCGCTTTGACGGCCTGTTCCAGGTTCGCATCCGGGAAGATAATGTTGGCCGACTTGCCGCCGAGTTCCAAAGTGACGCGCTTGAAATTGACGGCCGCGCTTTGCAGGATGGTTCGGCCGACATTGGGCGAACCAGTGAAAGTAACTTTATCTACGTCAGGGTGATTGACCAAGGCCGCGCCGGCCGTCTTTCCGAAGCCGGGAACCACGTTGAGCACGCCTGCGGGGATTCCGGCTTCCAGCGCAAGCTCGCCGAGCCGCAGCGCGGTCAACGGTGTCAACTCCGCCGGCTTGAGCACAACCGTACAGCCGCAGGCCAAGGCCGGAGCGATCTTCCACATTCCGATCATCAAAGGAAAATTCCAAGGGACAATCGCGCCCACCACACCAACGGCTTCACGGACGGTATAGGTCAGCGCATCGGACCGCGTCGGAATCACCTGGCCGCTGATCTTGTCTGCCCAGCCCGCATAGTAAGTCAGCGTGTCGAGCACGGCGGGCAAATCCTGTCTGCGGATGCTGGCCACCGGCTTGCCGGAATTGAGACTTTCCAATTCAACAAGCTCTTCAGCATTGCGGCGAATCAGATCGGCCCATCGCAACAGGGCTTGGCCCCGTTCGGAGGGCCGCATCCGGCCCCATTCACCGTCAAAGGCCTGCCTCGCCGAACGCACCGCAAGATCTATATCCGCGGCATCCGCTTCCGCGACGCGGGCGATAACTTGCTCCGTGGCGGGGTCCAGCGTCTCAAAATATCGGCCCGAGATCGCCGGAACCCGCTTGCCTCCAATCAGGAGGTCCTGAGCCGTTGGGCCCACTGCCGCGATGGAGGTCCAGTCTATCGCGTCATTCAAGGACATATATGAAGTCGAATACATGTATGAACTCCCTCAGCTCTTATGCGGCTGCTCTGACTTCATCCTACTCTTGCATGATAAATGTGGCAATATGATATTTTCTGCCGAATCTCTTAATATGCATTACCTTGCATATCTTTCGGAGCGAATCGAGGAGGGATCTACATGATCCGGATCAAGATCGAACCCGTCTGGCGCTTTACGCGGGACCACAAACCAGAGTCCGTTCTCGTGATGTTGGAACTATTGAATGACATCCGCGTAAGTGGAACCATCAGCCGGGCGGCGGGCCGCGCAGGCATGTCCTACCGGCATGCCTGGAACCTGATCGAGAAGTGGTCCGACTTTTTTGACCTGCCGCTGGTGGAACGCAAGCAAGGGCGAGGAACGACGCTCACCGAGTTCGGCGGCAAACTGGTGTGGGCCGGGCAGAGGCTGCAGGCGCGGCTGGGACCGCAATTGCAGAATCTTTCCCAGGAGCTGGAGACGGAACTGAATCAGTTCTTTCCCCATGAGCCCTCGATCATTCGCGTTCATGCCAGTCACGGCTTCGCGGTTTCCAAGCTCCGGGAGATGCTGAGCCGGGAAGTCGATCTGCGCGTCGATCTGCGCTACGTCGGCAGCCAGAACTCTCTCATGGCGCTGGCGCATGATGACTGCGAGCTCGCCGGCATTCACATTCCGCAGGGCGATCTGCGAAAAGAAAGTGTCGCAGCCGCCAAGAAGTGGCTAAACCCAGGCATCCACCGAGTGATCGCCTTTGTCACGCGCGAAATGGGATTAATGGTGAAGCGCGGGAATCCTCTCAAAATCCGGTCTCTGGAAGATCTGCGCAAACCGCACATCCGCCTGATCAATCGCGATCCGGATTCAGGAACCCGCCATTTATTCGACCAACTATTAGCCCGCTACAAGATTGACGGTTCGAAGATCGACGGCTACGACCGTATCGAGTTCACCCACCCCGCGGTGGCGGCGTTCGTGGCGAGCGACATGGCCGACGTTTGCTTCGGCGTGGAAGCGGCGGCCCGTCAGTTCGAACTCGATTTCATCCGTCTGGCTACGGAAGACTACCTGTTTGTCTGCCGCAAACAAACGCTGGAAGCGGCAGCGGTGCAGCGCATCCTGGCGATCATGCAAAGCGAGGAGTTTCGCGCCGCGATCGCGCAATTACCGGGTTACCGGTCCAACGACTCCGGCACAGTCAAGACCATCGCCGAGGCATTTTGCCTGTGACCTAGCCCCCGGCCAGCAATTCCAGCAGCGCCTTCGCAAATACCTCCGGCGCTTCGCGCGGCACGAAGTGCCCTACCCCGGCGAGCACGTGGCGGGCTTTCAGCGCGGGAAACAGCGACCGGTCGGACGGCGAATCCTGAGGAGGCCGGCGGATGCCGTCGTCGGCTCCGGCCAGAATAATCGTGGGCACCGTGATCTTGGGACTCTTGGACAACTGCCGCTCCACTGCTTCAAAGCGCGGCTCGCCCGGGGCGTTGCCGTGGCGGTGGCGGTAGGAGTGAATCACCACGTCCACGAAATCCGGATTGTCGAACGAGGCCGCCGTGCGCTTGTAGGTTTCCTCGGTGAATTTCCACGTCGGTGACCACAATTTCCATAACAGGCGGCAGAAGTTGTAACGGTTGGCCGCCAGTCCCGCGCGCCCGCGTTCGGTCTGAAAATACCACTGATACCAGAGCGGATACTCGGTTTCGGGCGCCGCCGGCTCCGGCTTAGCGTAAGCATCCTGGATCGGATAGCCGCCGGCGAGCACGGCCGCTCGTACACGGTCCGGGTGCAACGCCGCCGCAATGCCCGCCGCACGCCCACCCCAATCGAAACCGCCCACCGCGAAGCGCTGCAACTTGAGTGCATCCGCCAGGTCGATTACGTCCTGCCCGATAGCCGCCTGCTCTCCCATGCGCGGAGCTTTGGGATCGCGGAAGCGCGTGGGCCCGTAGCCGCGCAGATAGGGCACGAGAACACGATGCCCGGCTCTCACCAGAGGCGGCACCACGCCATCGAACGCGCGCGCGTCGTCGGGGAAACCGTGCAACAAGATGATGGGAAACCCCTGCCGGCTCCCGTTATCGTGATAGCCGATGTTGAGCAAAGGCGTCTGCACCATGGAAATCGCGGGCGCTTGGGCGCGCGCCAGACCGGCGAGTGCGCCGTAAGCCAAGCCTGTATTCTTGAGAAATGTCCGGCGAGTGGTCATTTTCAATGCCTCCTGCGGCCCGCCCCCAGCCAGTCACCCGTAGTTGAGGCTACTCCCGAGGCAAGTCTTGCGGCGTCCATTCTGCTTACCAGATGTACTCTACTTCTTCGTGGAGTCAAGAAGCAACTGGCGGGCCGCTTCCGTGACGGCGACGACGGCGGGGTGATGCAGGCGGCGCTCGACCGATACGGCATAGTAGCGTTCCACGATTTCGTTCGTCCTTCCGGCGAGCTCTACAGCGTACTGCTTTCGTACTTCCCGTTCCACCGCGGTAGCGACGGCAAACACTCCTGCTCCCGCCTGGCCGAACACCTTGAGAAGAGCACTATCTTGAAATTCTCCGACAATCCGCGGCCGAATCCCGTGACGGTCGAACCAATGCTCCAGAGACCGGCGCAGAACGGAGGCTCCCGTCGGGAGAAGGAATGGTGCGCCATCCAGGGACGCCGGAAAGTCACGCCGAATGCGGGCCGCCAAAGTTCGAGTGGCGCAAAAGGAAACTCCACAACTCCCCAGGTCATGGTTATACGTACGCGGACGCGTAAGAGCGGCCAAGGGCGCGTCGGTCAGAATCATATCCAGACCACGGGAGGATAGTTTCTGCAGAAGGCCTTCGGTATCGTCCTCATAGCACACCAGGTGCACCGGCTCGGGCATCTTTAAAACCGCCTGAAGCACCCGGAATACAATCAGCTTCGGCATCACGTCCGAAATTCCAACCACAAACCTGAGCGGGCGTCCGCCAGGCCGCCCATGCAATACGTCCAGCAGTTCGCGCCCCACGCTGAAGATTTCCTCGGCATAGCGATAAACCAGTTGCCCGGTGTCGGTCAGCACCAAGTTCCGGCCGGACTTGGTGAACACCTTCTCGCCAATGGATTCCTCCAACTGCCGAAGCTGTCCGCTAATCGTGGGTTGAGCAAGATGGAGCTTCTCGCACGCCCGCGCGATCGAACCCTCCTTGGCGACCGTCCAAAAGTAGTACAGGTGATGGTAGTTGAGCCACTCCATATCCCTCACTATACATCTGTTTTTACGATGTTATTATATTGTTTTATCTATTTGCCGATATATTAAGCTTTCCGGTACAGTAGAGGTCATGGCGGGCCGGACGATCCTGTACCGGCCCGGCGGTTAAAGGAAAATACTGATGCAGAGACTGATCCAAGGTTTGCGGAACTTTCAGGAAGAGATATTTCCGGCGAAGCGGGAGCTCTTCGAGAGCTTGGCAAAGGGACAGCAGCCAAGTACGTTATTTATCACGTGTGCCGATTCGCGCGTCGTGCCGGACTTGTTCACGCAGTCCGAGCCGGGAGAGCTGTTCGTGATCCGCAACGCCGGCAATATCGTCCCTCCCTTCTCACGCCAGCCGGGAGGTGTCACCGCCACCATCGAGTTCGCCGTGGTTGCTCTGGGGGTTCGCCACATTGTCGTTTGCGGTCACACGGACTGCGGCGCAATGAAAGGTTTGCTGCATCCGGAAAAACTTGCAGCCATGCCCACGGTTGCGTCCTGGCTCATGCAAGCCGACGCTACTCGCCGGCTCGTACTGGAAAACTACGAAACCGCCGATGAGGCTCAACTCATTGACGCGATGATCCGCGAGAACGTGCTGGTCCAGTTGCGTAATCTGGAAACCCACCCGTCCGTGGCTTCACGGGTTGCCCGCGGCGATCTGAGTCTTTACGGTTGGATCTACGACATCAGCGCGGGACAAGTCGACTCCTTCGATGCCGCGGAGCAGCGCTACATCCGGCTGGACGGCACCTCCCAACCCCACGCCACACCCGTGGCGCGATTGCAGAAAGACAATCTGGCGTCGCTGTAGCGCACCCGGTTCTTTGGACACAACATTGTTCACGCTGCTATCGCCTGGAAGTGCTCGCGCCGGGCCTGGGCCGGTGAGCGGTAACCCAGCTTTGCCATCAACCATTGCTGGTTGTACTTTCTGATGAAATCGCCCACCGCTG
>CAMAVI010000041.1 GCA_945861625.1 Candidatus Sulfopaludibacter sp. SbA3 | reverse complement strand
CTCCCGCCTCAAACAGTCCGGTATGTTCTGGACACTCCGCGGCGCCAACTCCATCATCGCCTTGCGATGTTGCCTCCTCAACGGAAGGTTTGAAGATTACTGGGAGACCCGTCGTGCCGCTTGATCTCAACTTCTATGTCGCGCACCCGAGCGGCGCCGTATCCACGCAGAGTGCGAGAATAGCGGCTTGAAACCGGAACATCTCTATCAGCCCGCAAGGCTGCTCCGCCGCCTGCTTCACAAGGGTAGCCGGACTTCGCCGACGGCACTCACTTCTTTCGGAATGGCGCTCGACGTGATGCCCGACGAGCTGATTTCGAACTCCATCCGCCGTAAAGGTATCTATGACCTGGTCACGGCGGAAGTCATCTATCGGTTGCTGGACCCTGGCGCGCATGCTCTGGACGTCGGCGCGCACGTGGGACTGATGTCGGCAGTCATGGCGTTGCGGGTGGGTGCCGATGGACAGGTGCAATGCTTCGAGCCGCATCCGGCCGTTTACGCGAAATTGCGCGCCAACGCGGAGCGCATGAATCAGAGCCTTGGTAACGAAGTAATGCAGGCGCGCAATCTTGCTTTATCAGACTCGGCCCGCCATGCGCCGCTGTTCTTGCCGGAGGACTGGGCTGCTAATACCGGCGTTGCGCGTCTGGACAGCGCCGCGCGAAATTCCGCGTCGAAGTCTGCGCTGGGGCCGGTAATGGTCGAATGCCAGACACTCGATGACGCCTGTGTTTCGCCGACACCAAAACTGATGGCGCCCGATCTCATGAAAATCGACGTGGAAGGACATGAGCTGGCGGTGCTACGGGGTGCTCCGCAAACGCTGGCGAAATTGCGGGACATCGTTTTTGAAGACTTCGGATCGTATCCGACGCCGGTAATGTCGCTTCTGGAGCAAGACGGATTCAGCGTATTTGCCCTCTATCGTACCCTCCACCGCCCGCTGCTTGTCGAGCCTCAACGGCCGGGCGTGCCCAAAGACGCCGATCCCAATTACCTCGCAACACGCGATCCCGAACGCGCGAGGCGGAGATTCGCCACGGCTGGCTGGAATGTGCTTCGCTCTTTGCTCTGAGCCCGCTACAATAACTACGATGCAGCTTTCTGACGTTTATTTGCGCCTTGGCCAGGATAACTTTCAACAACTGATTCGTGCGATCTCCCTGGGGAAGTTGCGCACCTACCAGATGTTTGAACCCTTCAAATTGCGGCTGCGCCTCCACAAACTGAACTCAGAGACGCTGCGCAACGCGGCGCCCAGGCTGTGGACGCGCCTGGAGCAGGAGCCAACCCCCGAGCTAGCCACCGACCTTTCGCAGGCAATCCTCATCTCGCACATGGATCTGGTCACGGCGGTCCTCAACGAGCTGGGCGTACCGCATGAAGACGGCTTTTTCGCGAAAGACGCGGATGTATCCGGGTATCTGAAGGAAGGCTGGCAACAGAAGGCATGGGATAAGTTTCACTCGACGTTCCCACCGGCTGTTCTGCTCTTCTACATCAATCACCTGGCGTTGGAAGTAGCCAAGGCAGAGGACGTGTTCGCGCCCGCCGCGTGAGCGCGCCGCCTGTCATGCAGCAACTTTACCAAGCCGCTCGCGCCGGAGATCGCGTGCGGGTGCAGGCGTTGATCGAGGCCGATCCGGCGCTGGCGATTTTCGCCGCCGCCATCATGGGAGACGATGCCGCGATGGAGGCGCTGCTCGCCGCCAACCGCACTCTGGCCGCCTCAATGAGCGCGGATGGCTGGACTCCTCTGCATCTGGCCGCGCATTTCGGGAAGACTCCGGTGGTGCGTTTGTTGTTGAACAAGGGAGCGCAAGCGAATGCGCTTTCGGCGAACGCCATGCAAAATTCAGCTCTGCACGCCGCCGCCGCGGGCAGGGCCGCCGAGGCGGGCCGTCTCTTGATCGACCACGGCGCCAACGTAGACGCGCGCCAGCATGGCGGTTGGACTCCGTTGCATGCCGCTGCCCAGAATGGGGACATTGCGTTTGCTGGCATGCTGCTGGAAGCCGGAGCCTCCGTCCACGTTCGCGCCGATAATCAGCAGCGTCCCCTCGATCTTGCTCTTATCAAAGGGCAGCAGGCCATGGTCGATTTTCTGGAATCCCACGGTGCGGCCCTCTAAGGCTGTTCTGCCCCTGCTGTTCAGCATACCGAGCGCTCCGCCAACCGGAAGTCACTGATAAATCGTGGTTTGCGGATGAGGAATTATGGTAACCTACAAGGTGCAATATACGCCTAGGTTGGTGTAGTCTGGTACACCCGCGTTTGGCAAAGTCTTAATCGAAAGTATTCAACAGCGTGAACTCTCATTTATTTCCCCGTAAGAGACAAAGGCTGGCATGGATGGGCTTAATCTGCCTTCTCGCGGCTTGCGTCGCCAGCCAAGGCTGCAACAGGGGTGGAGAAGGCGAGGCCAAGAGCGGCAAGAAAGGCAAGAAGGGGAAGGGCATTGAGTCGGTTCCGGTGGAGGTGGCAAAGGTCACCCGGAAAAATGTGCCCATTGACATGACCGCCGTGGGCAACGTGGAAGCGTATTCGACCGTTTCCGTGCGTCCCCAGGTGAGCGGCCAGTTGCAGGAAGTATTCGTCGAGGACGGCGAGTACGTTACCAAAGGCCAAAAGCTGTTCCAGATCGATCCCCGGCCGTTTGACGCTCAGGTCGCCCAGATGCAGGCCACTCTGGCGCGCGACCGGGCGCAGTTAGGCGCGGCCCGCGCGAATCTGGCGCGGGACACCGCCAACGAGAAGTATGCGCGGGAGCAGGCCAACCGGTACGTGAGTTTGTTCAAGCAGGGCGTGGTTTCCCGTGATGACCAGGACAAGTTCATGGCCAATGCCGATGCCTTGGCGCAGTCCATGGAAGCCGACAAGGCTTCGATTTCGAGCGCCGCCGCGCAGATTCAGGCCGACGACGCGAACCTGGACAATATCAAGCTCCAGTTGAGTTTCACTACCATCTATGCGCCGATCGATGGGCGCGCGGGTAACGTCACGATAAAAGCCGGCAATATCGTCAACGCCAGCCAGACTGAATTGCTCTCCATTGCGCAGGTGCAGCCCATTTACGTCACTTTTTCGGTTCCCGAGTCCAAACTGGAAGAGATCCAGCGTCACATGGGCGGCGGCAGACTTGTTGTGGAGGCAACCGGCCAGGAGGATGTGGCCCGCGTCGAGCGCGGACTTCTCACCTTTATCGATAACAATGTGGATTCGACTACCGGAACCATCAAGCTCAAGGGGACATTCCAGAACACGGAGCGCCGGCTGTGGCCGGGCGAGTACGCTAATGTAACGCTCAAGCTCTCCACGCAGGCCAATGCGCTTGTCATCCCCAATCAGGCCATGCAAACCGGCCAGGACGGAACCTACGTTTATCTTGTGAAGGAAGACCGCACTGTTGAGGTACGCCCCATTACGGTGGGCTTGCGCCGCGAATCCGATCTTGTGATCGCCAGTGGCTTGCAAGAGGGCGAAATCGTGGTGACGCAAGGGCAACTTCGCCTGGCTCCCGGAAGCCGGATCAGTTTGCCGGGTGAAGGTGGGGGCAGAGACCGCAATGGCGGAGACGGGCCTGCCGCGGAAGGTCCCGGAAACGGCGCTGCGAAAGAAGACGGCGGTAAAGAACGCCGCAAGAAGCCGCAGAGTTAGCTGTATTTTCTTACGACGCTACTCGATTAAGATATCCCGGTCGAAGACCACGTCCAGCGTACTGCCCTGGCGTAACTCCACTTCATTGCCGCGCGTGACGAGTGTGGTCGCCAGTCCCACCAAGGTCCCCGCTCCCGCGCCGATCCCCGCGCCTTTGAAGCTGCGGTCCGCCAGAGCCCCGATGGCCGCGCCAGTACCGGCGGTGATGGCGACTTGCGCGGCGTCTTTCCCCTTGCTGGAGGCCGCCTGCACCAGACTTTCGCGTTCGTCAACCTTCTGTCCCGTGGCGCCGTCGTCCACCGAACTCAGTCGCGGCGCGATCTTCAGCATCTTGCCGCCCGGGAATGTCATCGTCTCCAGCCGCACGCCCAACTCCGCGCGCCCCTTCACCCGTCCGCTGCGCTTGGCGTGAGACACCGCACCCTGCACGTAGGTTCCCGCTGGAATCAGGATTTGCCCGTTGACAGCCACCGGAGTTGCCGTTTGCAGATAGACCTGGTTGCCCTCAACCGCCGTGCGCGTGCTGATCGAATTCATCATGCGCAGCAAGACGTGCGTGCCCTTGGGGACCTCCGCCGCTCCGGCGCAACCGTAGAACACCGCGCACCGCGATGACCAGCTTCATACCGCCAAGCTATCACGAATGAGCCGTTGCAAGTTGTTTCAGATCCACGGATTCGTCGACGGCCTGTTCGGGAGTGAGCGGCGTTCCCGCTGTCAGAAGTTTGCGCGCTGCCACGTGATCGCCGAAACGGTTGACGGAATCCACGGCCAGCAAGCGGCCTTCCTTGAAATAGAACACGGAAAACTTATGGTCTTCGATGCTGCCTCGCGCCACGTGCAGGTCGTGTCCCGCGCCGAGTCCCGCCATTTGAAAACGGACGTCAAATTGATCCGTCCAGAACCACGGAACGTCGCCATAGGACGTGGGCTCTCCGGCGATGGTCCGCGCGACACACTTGGCCTGATCCACGGCGTTTTGCACGGACTCCAAGCGCGTCCTGCCGCCCGCAAAGCGATTCGGATGAGCGGCGCAATCGCCAATCGCGAAAACGTCCGGATCGCTGGTACGCAGATACTCGTCCACCACGATCCCGTTGGCCACTGCCAGCCCGGCCTCGCGCGCCAACTCCATGTTCGGGATGACTCCGATGCCCGCCACGACCAGGTCCGCGCCGGCCGCGGCATCCACGCTCGCGTTCAACCGGACAGCCACGCCGTGCGCGAGGTGCAGGTTTAGGAAAAATTCGGACAAGAGCGGCGAAACGGCGCGCGCCATGAGGCGCGGCCCGGCTTCGATCACCGTAACCATCTTTCCCAACTTGCGTGCCGTCGCGGCCACTTCGAGTCCGATGAATCCGCCGCCGATGACCGCGACACTGCTCGCTTCCGTGAGCCGTTGCTTGAGGGTCTCCGCCTCATCCAGCGTCCGCAGATACACTACCTGCTCCCTGCCGTCTACGGGAAGTGTCCGGTTTCGCGCGCCGACGGCGAGAATCAGATGATCGTAGGCGAGGCTGCCGCCTCCCGCCAGGTGTATCCGTTTGCCGCCGCGATTGATCTCCGTGGCCCGGTCGCCCAGGATGAGATTGATGCGGTGCTTCTCGTAAAACATGACCGCCCGCAACGGAAGACTACCGGCGTCCTGCTTGCCGAGCAAGAACTGTTTGGAGAGAGGAGGCCGCTGATAGGGAGCATGCGGTTCCTCACAGACCAATGTAACTGTGCCTTCATAGCCTTGAGCGCGCAGCGCGGCGGCCGCTTCCAGCCCCGCCTGTCCGCCGCCGACTATGACAACGCGGTCCATGTGGCTGGCGATCGGCTAAGTTTGCCGCGCCGGCATGCGCACGATCAGCCCGTCATACTCCGGCCTCATTTCGATCTGGCAACTGAGCCGGCTGTTGGGTTGGCGTGCTTCAAACGTGGAGCCGAGCATCTCTTCTTGCTCTTCTCCGATCGGAGGGAGCCGGTCGAGGAAGGCCGGGTCGACGAACACGTGGCACGTCGCGCACATGCACGCCCCGCCGCATTCGGCCAAGATGCCGTCGATACCGTTGCGCACGGCGTTCTCCATGGCCGTGGTGCCTACGGCAACCTCGATAGTAGTGCTCTCGCCTGTATGCGAGATGTAAGTGACTTTTGGCATGTTCCTGTCTTATATGTGTTGTCTTAGGTTAGGAAGCGCTCGTCGATCTCCACTTGATAACCGCTGACCAGCCGGTTGGTCTCATTCGCCATTCCGACGACGGCCATCAATTCGGCAAACTGCGCGTCCGTCATTCCCGCCTTGCGGGCTGCCGCCGTGTGCGATGCGATGCAATAGCCGCATTGGTTGCTGGCCGAAACCGCAAGGTAAACCATTTCCTTGGTCAACGGATCGACGGCGCCCGGGGCCATGACCTGCTTGATGGATTCCCAGGTGCGCCGCAGCGTCGCCGGATCATGCGCCAGCGCCTTCCAGAAATTATTGATGTAGTCAGTGCCGCGCGTGGCCATGATGTCGTCGTAGACGGCCTTCACCTCGGGCGGCGCGTCCGCGTACTCCATCAATCCCAGCGTGGCCATATTTATTCCACCGGACGGCTTAGTTCTTATTCCCCTGCGGTTGGGTGCGCCCGGCAAGAGGCTGCACGACCTTGCCGCCGCAAACACCCACTCCGGTGTTGAGCAGGGCATTCAGGAAATTGAACAGCACCGAGTACACGGTCTGCTCGGTAACCGGAGCCTTGTTAGGGAGCCGGAACGACGCGGGCAATTCCTTGTTGATTTGCAGGCGCACCGAATAGGGCAGCGCGCGTCCGCCGCGATCGCGCTGGTTGGCAAGCTGGATGGGCGTTTGCAGCACCACGCCGCTGCTGCCGTCCACGTAAAACTGGCAGCGCGAAAACCAGCCCAGATTGGCGGGGTCGGCGGCATCGAATAACAGCAGGGGCGCTTCACGGCCTTCGGCGCTGAGATCCAGCACCACCCGGCGCGACTCGTCCTCGAAGCGAGCCGCGAATCCGGCTTGCTTGGCGATGTTCTCGATGAACTCCCGGTCCAATTCGAGAAACAAGAACTTATGTTGCCCCGCTTGCATGAGCTGCATTCACTGCCATTCTAGCAGCGGCCGCAAGAGCGTCGCGTACCATGAAGATAGAGATGACCCCCGCGTCCATCAAAGCCTCCGCCAAAGCCTCCGCCAAAGCCTCCGCTAAAGCCTCCGCTAAAGCTCTTGTTCTCTTCGATATTGACGGCACCTTGCTGCGCCGGGCGGGGCCGCATCACCGCGAGGCGCTATCGGCTGCGGTCCGCAAAGTGACGGGGCTTGAATCGACGACGGAAGGCATTGCGGTTGCCGGAATGCTCGACCGCGACATCCTCGCGACGATGCTGCGCAACGCCGGAGCGTCTGGGGCACTGATCCGCCGCTCGATGCCCGCGATTGTTGAGTTCGCTCAACGAACCTACGTGCGCACCTGTCCGGATCTTCGCGCGAAGGTTTGCCCGGGCGCGCGCATGCTGCTCTACAAGTTATCGCGGCGCGGCGTGCCCGCGGGACTGGTTACCGGAAACCTCACGCGCATCGGATGGAAGAAGATGGAGCGCGCCGGGCTGCGCCATTACCTGCGTTTTGGAGCCTTCGCCGAACTGGCCCGCGACCGCGCCGGACTTGTCGATATCGCGCTACGGTACGCGCGCCGCGAGGGGTGGATCGAGCGCGGAAGTCCTGTCGCGCTCATCGGCGATCATCCCAACGACATTCGCGCGGCCAAGGCACATGGTGTTCGCGCGGTAGCCGTGGCCACCGGACTGGTCGGCGAAGAAGAACTCGCGCGGCACTCTCCTGACCTTCTGGTCCCGGATATGCGTGCGTTGTCGTTAGAGGTTCTACTCAGACCGTGAGAATGAGTTTCCCGGTGGTTTTGCGGCCTTCCAGGTCCGCATGTGCCTGCGCGGCGTCGGCCAACGGATAGACTCGCTCGATGAGCAGATCCAGCTTCTTGTTCAGGATCCAACCCAGCACGTCGCTCGACCGCCACTTCACTTCGTCGGGCGACGAATAATTGGCGAGCGTCGGACGCGTGAGGAACAGCGATCCCTTCGCGGATAACAACAGCGGGTCAAACGCCTTCACGGGGCCGCTGGCATTTCCAAACGTCGCCATCATGCCGCGCGGCTTCAGGCAATCCAGGCTCTGCATGAAAGTCGCTTCGCCAACTCCGTCGTATACCACCTCGACGCCTTTACCGTCGGTCAGGCGCTTCACTTCGCCCACCAGATCCTGCTCGCGGTAAAGTATCACCTCGTCGGCGCCGGCCTTGCGCGCGACTTCCGCCTTCTCGCGCGTGCCTGCCGTACCAATCACCTTGCCTCCGCGTAGCTTCACCATCTGGGAGATCAGGCGTCCGGTGCCGCCGGCCGCTGCGTGAACCAGCGCCGTGTGGCCCGGTTCGATGGCGAAAGTCGAGTGCGTCAGGTAGTGCGCCGTCATACCCTGTAACATGGCGGCCGCGGCCTGTTGCGCATTGAGCCCTGCCGGCACTCTTACTACGAGATGCGCCGGAACGGCGGCGTACTCGGCATAACTTCCCCGCGCCATCGCGTACGCCACCGGATCGCCCACCCGGAATCCCGTCACGCCTTCGCCGATTGCCGCCACCGTGCCCGCGCCTTCAGTGCCAAGAACGGCGGGCAGGGGCAGCTTGTAAAGGCCCGAGCGATGATAGGTATCAATGAAATTCACGCCCGAGACGGAAATCTTGACCAATACTTGTCCGGGGCCGGCTTCGGGCTGCGCGAAGTCTCCATAGCGGAGCGCGTCGCGCCCGCCTGGCTGTTCAATGAAAACGGCTTTCATAAGTTATGTGTTCTAGTATGCACGAATCGCCGCGTATGCACGCTGGCGGCGTAGAGCAGCAAAAAAATCGCGGAGCACGGTAACAGTAAGACCCTCCAAAGCGACGGAATCGCCGACGCGCCCGTCAATCCCAGCCGCACGCGCGCCAGGCGGACGATGTGCTCGCGGTGACTCCAGTCAATCCACAGCGTGTCCGCGTTTTCGTTGATGATCAAGACCTTGGCATTCAGCCGCGCCGCCAGCATCCACTTCCACTTGGTCATGATCGGCTCGCCCGAACACAATATGCCCACCACGGAATAACCGCGTGCCGCTAGTTCGCCATAAAGTTTCCCGCGCGCGGCTGGACCCGAATAATTTTGTACCTGAACAACGCGGCCCCGGAATCCAGCGGGAGTACCTGGATGGCACGTCACCAGATCCACTTCAATTTCCTCCCCGTGGACTTCATGGAGACGCGGAATCAGGCGGTCAAAGACGCCCCTGGTTCCGCTTTCCACCAAGAGCACACGAGTGAACGCAGGGATGCGGCGGCTGAATACGTAACGCAAACGACTAGTGTACGCGAGGTTTGTTACGTGAAGTTGACGCTATAATGCCTCCTTGCAACTCTCATTCATCGATTGGGCGGTGGTCGCGGCGTATTTCCTGTTTAACCTCGCCATCGGCTTGTATTACAAGTCCCGCGCGCGCCAGCGTCGATGAGTTCTTCCTCTCCGGGCGCAACATTCCCTGGTGGCTGGCCGGGACCTCGATGGTTGCCACAACCTTCGCGGCGGACACGCCCCTCGCCGTTACGGGCATGGTGGCCAAAGGCGGCATTGCCGGGAATTGGCTGTGGTGGAACATGGCCGCCAGCGGATTATTGACGGTGTTCTTCTACGCGCGGCTGTGGCGGCGCTCCGGTGTTATGACCGATATCGAGTTCTCCGAAATCCGCTATACCGGCCGGCCCGCGGCCTTCCTGCGCGGGTTCCGCGCTCTCTATCTGGCGATTCCCATCAACTGCATCGTACTCGGCTAGGTGAATAAGGCCATGGTCGATATCCTGATGCTGATCCTGAGCGTCACAAAGCTGCAAGCGTTGATGATCGTGCTGGGGATGATCGCGCTCACGTCGTCCATCTCGACACTCTCTGGCCTGTGGGGCGTGCTGGTTTCGGACCTGTTGCAGTTCACGATTAAGATGGGCATGGTGATTGTCCTGGCCGCGTACGCGGTAGGCGCCGTGGGCGGCATCGACGCCATGAAGATGAAGCTGACGGCGATCGATGCGGCCCGGGGTGGCCAAGGCTCGGTTCTGAACTTTCTGCCGGATTTGAATTCCGCCTGGATGCCGTTCATCACGTTCTTCGTATATATTTCGCTCAATTGGTGGGCCACCTGGTATCCCGGCGCGGAGCCCGGAGGCGGCGGTTATATCGCCCAGCGCATGTTCTGCGCCAAAGATGAAAAGCACTCGCTGCTGGCCACGCTGTGGTTCAACGTGGCGCACTACGCGGTCCGGCCCTGGCCGTGGATTCTGGTGGCTCTCGCTTCTCTCATCCTGTTTCCAGGTTTGGAAAATCCCGAAACCGGTTACATCCGCGTGATGATCGCCCACCTGCCGCCATCGTTGCGTGGACTGATGGTGGCGGCGTTCGCGGCGGCGTATATGTCCACCATCGCCACGCAGCTCAATTGGGGCGCCAGCTACCTGGTCAATGATTTCTATCGGCGTTTCTGGAAGCCCAACGCTTCGCCCAGCCACTACGTCAGCGCCTCCCAGGCCGCTACCGTCTTGCTCACGGTCATCTCCGCGATTGTCACCTTCTATCTGGATTCCATTACGGGCGCTTGGAAGCTGCTGCTGGTCACCGGAGCCGGAACCGGCAGCGTGCTTCTGCTGCGCTGGTATTGGTGGCGCATCAACGCCTGGAGCGAAGTCTCCGCCATGATCGCCGCGTTCGCCGTCTCGCTCACTCTGCAACTGGGTTTAAAATTGGATTCGGACGACCCGCGCGGCTTCGCTTGGATCATGATCATCACCGTTGGCATCACCACTGTTGTCTGGCTGGCGGTTACGCTGCTCACGCCTCCCGAACCGCGGGACCTGCTGGTTGCCTTCTATCGCAAAACGCATCCCAGCGCCGCCGGCTGGGGGCCCATCGCCGCGCAGGTTCCCGACGTGAAACCCACCAATGACCTACTACCCAATTTTGTCGATTGGGTTGCCGGCCTGGTCCTGATTTACGGAGTTCTATTCGGAACCGGCAAGCTCCTGCTGCACGAGCCGGGGATAGGAGCCGTGCTGCTCGCCGCCGGGTTCGCCGGTGGAGCTGTCATTTACTTTGATTTGTCCCGCAGAGGTTGGAGTGCGGTTATTCAGTAGTCTTTTCATCTTCGCCACATTGCTTTCCGCGGGTCCCGCCGATTTCGCGCTCGCGGAACTGAACTCTGCCATGGCGGAGCGCAGGATACGCGCCAAAAACCTGGTGGAGTTGAGTCTTGATCCGCCGGAAACCTTCCGCATCGAGCCGTACAGGATTGGCGGAGCCCACATCACGGGAGGCGATCTGCGTGGTTTAATGTACGGCTTGCTCGAAGCTGCCGCGCAAATGCGCGCGACCGGCCGCTTCGAAAAAGTTGCGGGAAGCCCGGCCACATCACTGCGCGGAGTCCGCATCGTGGTCGACGCGCAACTCGAGAAGGCGCCGGAAGACTTCTGGGTGAATTACTTCCAGATGCTCGCGCACAATCGCTTCAATCGTGTCCACGTTGTGTTTCCCCGCTTGGAAAAACCTTACGGGCTACCGCAATTTCTGTCCCACACCGCGGCCGAGTATGGAGTCGATTTCACGCTTGGTGTGAGCGGGGCCGTCGCCCCGGAAGATCTCGCCCATTTGCTCATGCTGAGTCCCGCGATTCGCGGAGTCGCGCCTGAGCCCGGCGCCGCGCACGATCCCGTCCTTTCCGCGATGCGCGTCGCGGGCCGCCGCGTGACCTTGGATCTGGATACCGCTTCCGCGCATCCGAAGATGCTCGATGATCTGAGTGGTCATATTTCGTTGCTGCGGGCCAACTCTGCGTGGCCTCCCAGTTTCGAGTGGGCGCCCGTGATCAACGTCACGGACCCGGACGCCCATGCGCTTCTTTATGGCCTCGTGGGAAAGTTCAGCTATGATCCCAAAGCCAAGCCGCCGAAAGATTTGGACGCCGCCGAATACAACGCCGCCCGCGAAGCCGTGCTGTGGATCGGTGCGGCGCAGCAATCCACGCTCGGCGGATCGGATTACGTGGCGTCGCCCGCCGAAACAGCGCGGAATCGGGCGGACCATGCGGCTTCCGCAAAGTTTACTCCGGCCGATATCGCGGAACGCTTGTATACGGCAGCTGGGCGTCTTGTGAATAGTGCATTTCCGGACCTGCGGTTGCTGGCGGGAACAGCGCGCGATGCGGCTGATCGGCAGATTGCCGCCGCCAATTTTCCGCCTGCCGCCAATGCGCCTCCGCCGTCGGCCTGGAGCCACGCGCCTCCGCCGTCGACGCCCTCGGAACAACCGCTGGTCCTGGCGCTCCATATTGCGGAGCCGAAATCCGTAAGCGCCGTCCGCCTGCACTACCGGCCGCTGGATCCGGCCGCGATGACCAAAGCGATCGAAATGCCCGCCGCGGCCGATGTCACGTTCACCATCCCAGCCGCCGATATTGCCGGCAACTGGGACCTGCTCTACTTCTTCGAGATTCTCCATGCCGACGGCAACGGCTGGTTCGAGCCCGATCCCTTGACCGCCACGCCCTACCGCACCGTCCACGTGATTGCGCCGCACACAGGGAGAAACTGATCCCCTGATTTAGCCGCACCGTCGCCTGGCGTGGGATGATAAGTGCTTATCCCATGAGACTCCTTCCGCGCGAAGACAAGTTCTTCGAATACTTCCTGCAGCAGGCCAACTTCATCTGCCAGGCTTCCGCCCTTCTTGTGGAAGGAGCGGCCGCGGGCAACTCCCATCTGGCCAGCGCCGCCCATCAGATCCGTGCCATTGAAGAACAGGCCGATACGGTGATTCACGAGGTCTATTCGCACCTCAACTCCACCTTCATCACGCCCCTCGACCCTGAAGACATTCACTCTTTGTCTTCGCATTTGGACGACGTGATCGACGGCATAGAGGATTCCGTCCACCGCATGCTGGCGTACAAGATCGAGCCCATCCCCAGCACTGTTGTGGAACTGTGCCGCCTGGTGCAGGGCTGTGGCTTGGCTCTTGAGGCCGCCTTTGAGGCTCTGGCGAAGGGCAAGCCTCTCACGAACCACTGCATCGAGGTGAACCGTCTGGAAGAAGCCGCCGATCAGCTCGGCCGCAACGCTGTCGCGGATCTCTTCCAGAACGAGAAAGACCCGATCCGCGTCATGAAGCTCAAGGAGATCTACGAATTCCTCGAGCAGACCACCGACTACTGCGAAGATGTCGCCGACGCGCTGCAGAACGTCAAGGTTAAAAATAGCTGAGCCCGCGCATGGATTCTACGCTGATTCTGGTCTCCATCATCATCCTCATTGCGCTGGCTTTCGATTTTGTGAACGGCTTTCACGACGCCGCTAACTCCATCGCGACCGTCGTGGCGACTCGCGTGCTCTCGCCGAAACTGGCGGTGTTGTGGGCCGCGGTTTTTAACTTCATTGCTGTATTCAGCGTGGGCACCGGAGTGGCCAGCACGGTGGGCTCCGGCATGATCGATCTGAAGTTTGTAACCCCACTCGTGATCATGGCTGGATTGGTGGGCGCCATCACCTGGGATCTGGTCACCTGGTGGTTTGGTTTGCCCAGCAGTTCTTCGCACGCGCTCATTGGAGGCTACGCCGGAGCCGCCATGGCCAACGCGGCCCGCCTGCGCGGTCTGGATCATAGTTTCGAGGTCTTGATCGCGAGCGCCTGGATCAAGACGCTTATCTTTATCGTGATCGCGCCTTTGATCGGGATGGGGTTGGCCTACGGGCTCATGGTCGCGATGTTCTGGGCTTTTCGTTACGCGCATCCCGCCAAAGTGGATCCCTATTTTCGCAAGCTCCAATTGGTGTCTTCGGCGCTGTTGAGCTTTTCCCACGGTGCGAATGACGCGCAGAAGACCGCCGGTATCATTACGGGCGTGCTGGTGACCTCCGGCTACCTCACCGAGTTTGCCGTGCCTACTTGGGTGATCTTTGCGGCCTACGGTGCGATCTCCCTAGGGACACTGAGCGGCGGATGGCGCATCGTGCAGACTATGGGATCGCGGCTGACGCGGCTCCGGCCCCGCAGCGGAGTGTGCGCGGAAACTGCCGCGGCCCTCTCCATCCTGTTTGCCACCCGCTTGAGTTTGCCGATTTCCACTCCGCATGTGGTTGCCGGTTCCATCGCCGGGGTCGGCACTATTCAACGCGTGAAGGCCGTCCGCTGGGGCCTGGCGACCAACATCCTGTGGGCCTGGGTGCTTACCATCCCCGCCTCCGCTTTGGTCGGCTGGCTGACCATGGAGTTCATTCAGTTGTTCCGCGGCGGCAATTGAGTCTTGCTACTCCACACGCATGCCGAATTCGCGAAGTAGTTCCCCGCCGCCGGAATAGAGCCGGAGCCAGTACACGCCCGGCTGCGGGCTTTTCGTGATGTGCGCCGAAAGCGCCGCTCCATCTGTCTCGGGAACCCCGCTCCAGACCCGGCGGCCCTCTTGATTTACCATTTCCAGGCGATAGCCCCCCTGCGGCGGCAGGCTGTTGCGGTCTAGCTTCAGGTCGAGCGCTCTTCCCGCGGGAGCCGAGGCGAGTCCGTCGAATTCGCCGCCTCGCATGGCCATCAATTTCACGGTGCTCGGTCCGTTTGGATTCACTCCATTCGGTTTAACAAGGGAAGACGAACGGCCTCCCGGTAACAGAACGCAGGCCAATCCGGCCGCGAGAGCGGCGCCGATGAACGCACCACGTCCGCGCGGGAATCTTGCTCTTGGCCCCGGTCCGGTTTTCAACCCGTCATGGTCGCGCTCCCAGGCACTGGTAGCGTTCTTGATCAGCGCGATGCAAGCCTCTGCCTCTTCCAGCCGGCCCTGGCAATCAACGCACACCAATAAATGTTCTTCCAGGCACGCCAGCGCGGGGCCACCAACGCGGCTGAAACAATATTCCTCCAGCAGTTCCTCTGTCGGATGCGCAGCGGATGCGGGCAGGAGTGGGAACGACATCCTTATTCCTCCGGAAACCTCGCCGGTTCGTATTGAACCACTGTTTCGAACCGGTACTCTGTTTCTTAGTGGGATGCGCCCGCTGAAGTTCTCAAAGAAACTAGACTCATGGCCTTCTGGGTCAGTTTTTTCTTGCCTAGTTCGCCAAATCTCGCCTTAGCCCGCGATTTGAGGAGGCGGAATTGGGTCTCGGAAAGCTCCATTTCCGTGCAGATATACCCTTGGCTTTGTTCCCGGAGGTAAAAACGGGTCAGAATCTCGCGATCCCGCTCCGACAGTTCGGCCAGGATACGCCGGACCATATCCTCCCGCTGCTGGCAGATCGCTCTTTCTTCCGGATTTCCCCGCGGGTCGGGGACGCGGACCGTGGCGTCCATCTCCATATACTCGCGGCGGCTTTGGACGGCTTTGTCGATGTGGGCCGCAACTTGGCGGCGGACAATCGTGCGTACAAACCCCATCAGCCTTTGCGGCTCCCGCAGTTCTCCGCGCCGGATGGCCTGCACCACCACCAGGAACGTGTCGTGGATCTTGTCGTCGAGTTCCTGGGGTCCCAACTGCCGGCACAAGTAGAAGCGGATACCCTTGGAAAACAACTCGTACAGCTCCGTCATGCCGTCGGTCTCGCCGGACTGAATGCGCTCCACCAGCCGCACCCAGCCCGCGTAGGCATTGGCGCCCGGCGTGGAATGTTCCTCGGCCTCGCTGGGCAAGGGACTCTCCGCTGGCTCAACAGGCATGCGGTCCTCTTCCCCGTCGTAGTCTTTTACCGTCATCTAATGAGAGCCTCCGGTTACTTGGTAGGACGCCCAATGGGTGGGTGCTTGCCGCCAGGTTCCTGAATGGATTTCCTCAAGTTGGCTGCGCCGCAGCGCTTCCGCGGCCGAGTATGTCCGTAAATGGTAATAGAACTGGGCGAAAAATTCGCCGGACGTGTCTTCCACCGGCCACGCCGTCGCAATCACGGTATTGGCACCCGCCATCAGCCATGCGCGCGTCAACCCCAGAAGCCCCGCTCCCGCGCGAACCGTTCCCGTTCCGCTGGCGCACCCGGTCATGACCACCATCGAACCAGGAACGCTGAGTGACGCTATTTCCAGGGCGCCGAGATACTCCGGGCGGGGCGAGTGTCCCTGGCTGGCCGTGAGGCCAAAAGCGACGAAGCCCTGTTCCCGGTCCTGCGGCGTAATCACCACGTGTGTGGCCAGGTGGATCGCCGCTGGCGGCCGCTCCAGCAGGCGCAGAAAATTGCCCCGGCTGGCCTGGGCGCCTTGCAACAATGTCCAACCCAGTCCCGTGCCTGACGGGGCATGCGGACGCCAACTGCGCGCGCTGGTTTCCACTTCTTTACCGCTCCCTACCAGGCGCTCCAGTTGGCCTGCCGCGTTGGCGGTCGCGCGCGGCCCGTTCCAACGGGCGTCCGCTGTATTGTAAATCGGATCCCCCACGCCTATAAATGGGCCATCCGGCAGGTGGGCTCCCTTGCGAAGCAGAAGTGCTCCCGGGACGGTTTGTAGCGAATGATTCTCCACCAGATAGGTAACTTCTTGATTCCTTTGCCCGGTCACCAATGCCGCGAATGGCACATCAAATAGCGCACCCTCCAAGGAAAGAAGCCACGCCGTCTTGCCGTTCTCACGAGGCTCCAGTTGCCCGAACAGAAGCGCATAAAGGTTTCTCCCCTGCTGCGCCGCCTCCGCTTCACCTTTGGAAAGAGCTTCCCGAAACATTTGCACTGCGTTCTCTATCTCCTGTTTTGGCGGCAAACGGTACAGCCGCAAAGTATTCCGGTCGATGGCCCACAAATACGACTCATTTCTACCCAACCAAAAACTCAGGAATAATTCAGATACGCTTAACCCATTACGGAAATGAATAAGTGAAGTCTGGCCGCGAAATTTCTCGACAATCTTTGGGATTAGGCCCCGGCCTGCTTCGGCTTCCATTTCGGTAAGTTTCAAATGGAGACGGGTAGTTCTACTATTCAGACGGGGATCGTGGCCCCATTGAGCTTGGTTAGTACTAATTTGCCCTAAGATTTCCCAGTACTCCGGCGGGAGATTCTTGCGCCACACCTCGGATAAAGCCAGGCCTTCCCGCAGACTGGCCGTCCGGTTCAGCTCCACCGCCTGGAAGGCTTTCTCCGCCCAACTTTGGTTCCCGGTGCGCACCGCGCGGTGTGCGGCCGTTTCAATGTAGGAGCGAAATATTTGCTCGTCCAAGCCCGCGTTGGCTCCGGTAAGCACGGAGCGGGCTGCCGGCACTTGCAGACGCCACTGGGAGGCCGCATCCACGGCCCGCGAGAAGTCCTGCAAAGCGCCGTCGATATCTCCCAGCGCCAGGCGGATGCGTCCGCGCTGGTGCAGTAATATGTATTCCGGCTGAGCCAGACCATGCCGGCGCGCCACTGCCAAGGCGCGGTTCGTGTGCAGTACGGCTGCCTCCAGGTGGCCTTGGTAATACTCCAAGGCTCCCAAGCGGCCGTGGGAAAACCCGATTTCCGCGGCATTAAATAGGGCCCGTAGGCGGAAAGCCTCCAGAAACGCTTTCCCGGCGCCGTTGAAATCCCGCGCCGCCAGACGCTGCTCGCCCAACAGATCCCAGCCCAGTGTTTCCGTCGTGACGCCGCTACCTTGCGCCTGCGCGGCCGCGATGGCGGCGGCATAGTCATGCTGTGCGGCCGGATCGCCGAGCAGCGCATGCAGCCGGCCGAGGTGCATGAGCAATTGGGCCTCAAAGTAAGAATGGGGGTGTTTGCGGGAGGCAAGCCTGGAGACTGCGGCGAGACCTTCCTCGGCGGCGCGCATGGCCGCGGGAATATCCCAAACATGAAAATACACACTCGAGAGATTGCCGGCAATGGCGCCGAGGTCTTCTCTATCTCCGGCCGCTTCCGCCAGTTCGCGGGCTTTGAGATAGGTCGAGAGAGCTTCCCGGTAGCGGAACTGGCCAAGCTGGCAACCGCCTACGCTCATCAGGAAACGCACCGCCGCTAATTGGTCACCCAAGCGCACGGCCTCATCATAGCCTTGCCGGTATAAGTCTTCCGCGGCGCGGAAATCCCCGGCCTTGCGCAAGCGCAACGCTTTCTTTTGAAGTGGAATGGAATCCTGATCCCACCAGGAGCTAGAATCAGGCGATCTAGTCGGGACGGCCGCCGGAGTACTGGAACCGGCCATCCACAGCGTGAGAATCAGGCAAGGGCCTAGCCCAAGGGCAACCGCCTGCATGATCTACTAATCTCGTACTACGGTATACTACCAGACGCTGCCTTGATTTTCCTATAGACCCGCGGGACTACCAGGGTGATATAAGAGGGGCCAGTAGGTACCGGCCCCCCATCCTTGCTAGTTGCCCGCCGGAGAAGGCGGGAAAATGATAATAGGTTCGCCCATAATTTGGACCCCTTTCTGCCCGGTGCTTTCGACCCTTGGCGACCCGATTCTCGGAGAAGATGCCGGTCTTGAACACAGGATCACCGTGCAAGTGATACATGGTGCACTGAATCATTGCGGCTCGCGCAGCGGGATTGCCGGGTCGACGCGCGAAGCCCTCCACGCGGGCACGAAACACGCCGTAAGGCTGGTGACGGCGATCACCGCGCTTGCCAATGCCAGCGCCTGAATCTGGAGAACCCCGCCTGAAGCCACCTGGGCGGCCCACCGGCTGGCCGCGGCCGCGAGCACTACGCCACCAGCCACACCTGTGGCGGTCAGGCGGACACTCCGCTTCATCACCAGGTAGGTGATTGACTCGCGCGTGGCCCCGAGTGCACCGCGGATTCCGATTTCACGCCGGCGGCGCGCCACGGAATGGGCGGCACAGACATAGAGACCAGTGAGAGACATCAGCCAGGCGCAACTCCCGGCGGCCGCGGTCACCGATATTCCCACGCGCGCGCCGAATAGCGCACCTTGCCAGAGGAACTCATCGAAAGGCCGGATTTCAGCGGCCGCCTGCGACGGATCGATTTCCCTTGCGGCGGCGATCACGGAAGGCGCTGCCGCGGCCGGTGCGGCTCGTGTCCACACATGCAGTGTCATGCGCGCGGTGAAATTCTGCGCGTGGGGCAGATACAGGAACGGCTTGGCGGATTCGCCGGCTTGTTGGTATTTCACCGTTTTCGCCACGCCGATGATTTCCACGTCGCGCCCCTCCATCTCCAGCTTCCGCCCTATAGCGCGCCCCTGCGGCCACAATTTCGCGGCCGCCTCGTTCACAATCGCAACAGCGGGAGAGTGCTCCGTGTCGGTAACGGTGAAATCTCGTCCCGCGGCCAAAGGAATGCGCATCAGATCGAAGTAGCCCGGCGTCACGGTGTTCATCCACAGGGACAGGGGGTCCGGGCCGATAGCCGTGGCCTTCACTCGCCTTTGGGCGGCGGTAAAACCGAGCGGCACGGACTGTGCCAGCACGGCCCCGCGCACATCCGGCAACCGCGCCGTGTGCTCCAACAAATCACGATAGAATGCCCGCGCACGGCTTTCGCCCGCCCGCGTCTGCGAGGGATCGAAAGTCATCAGCAGGACGTGATCGGTGCGGTAGCCCAAGTCCGCCTGCCGGGCCGCTCTCATTCCCGCGAACAAGGACGCTCCGCTCCCGGCCAGCGCCGCCGCCAAAGCAAGTTCAACCACGACGAGCGTATTCAGCATCCGGTGGCTGCCGGCCGTCGTCCTCGCCGAGGAGATCCGCCGCGCCACGCTGCCGGGCGCGACCGCGCAAAGCAAAGTCGCGACGAGAACGGCGCCCGCCGCTGCCGCCATCATGCGCAGGTCGATGCGGGCATCCAGGGCCATGGGCAAGTCGGTGGGTAATATCCACAGATGCGACGCGGCCCTCAACGCAGCCCAGGTAAGCGGAATCGCCGCCGCGCCCCCGGCGGTCGTGACCGCGAGAGCTTCCGTGGCCGCCTCGCAAAACAGACGCAGCGGACTCGCGCCCAGCGCGACTTTAAGCGCCAGTTCTCCTGCCCGGGCCTCCTTTGCCAGCAACAGGAGTCCGCCCACATTGCAGCAGGCGACGAGCATGGAAAGGGCGGCCAGCGCCAATAAGCCCCACGCCACCGTCTGCATCGTTCCGGCGGCCGCCAGGCGTGCCGCGAACTCCGTCATCACCACAGCCTTCTGATTGCGGTTGGTGTCCGAATATTCCGAAGCCAGATGCGCGGCGAGGGATGCCATTTCCGCCCGCACCGCGGCCAATTTGCCGCGTCGGCGGCCATAGAGGGATAAGTAACGGCGGCCCCGATCCTCCAGGGGCCGCCCCGTGCTGGGGAGTAAGTTTTCCGCGTACACTTCCACCGGCAGGTAGAAATCTTCATGCAGAAAACGGTCCAGGCCGAAGCCCGCGCGCGCCACTCCGATGACCGTGAAGGGAGTCCCGCTGATGGGAACTGTCCTGCCGATTACGCCGCGATCACCGGCAAAGCGCCGCCGCCAGAAGGAATCCGAGAGAATCACGACCGGCTGGCGTCCTTCGTCCTGGCGGAACGTCCGCCCCCAATGCACCGGGACTCCCAGCACGTCGAAGTAGTTGGGTGTGACCGCCAGGCCCATGTGAATCGAGGGCGGCTCCCCGGCATGGTCCCCGAATGCCGCCAGGATTTGGGTTTGCGCCGACAATCCGCTCAACGTCCGCGTATTCCTAGCGAAATCCCGGTAATCCGGGTAGGAGACGAAACCCATGGAGTGCAGCGGGGACGCCGAAAAAACACGCACGATTTCGTCCGGCCGCGGCGCCGGCAGCGGGCGGAACAGGATGGCGTCGGCGATGGCGATGAGCGTAAGAGCGAGAGCGATACCGAGGGCCAGGGAGAAAAAGGAGACGGCGCGAGTGGAATTCACGTCCCAAGCTAAAGCGGGGTACGCTCAGGTAAATTCGGCCAAGACGCCAAGTGCGCGGAAGCGCTTACGTTCCGACGGGGGCCGCGATGAGGATCGGCATAGTTGGCGTGGCGGAACCCGCTGCGGGCTCAATGGTGACGGCGACCATTCCTATCGTGGCCGGATCCAGCGGACCGTTGAGTATGTGGACCGCGCGCGTGCCCTCCGCTTGGAACAGGCCCGCGGGGCGGGGTGCGCCGCCTTTGGGGATGACCCACATCTCGTAAGTCTTGCCCTCGCCCGCGGGGGGCAGATTGGACGCGATCAACAGAACGCCCATCTGCGGATGCAGAAACACGTAGCCCCGCGGCGGCGCCGTCTGGCCTTTGCCGAAGCTGGCGGGAACGGTTTGCGGATCGGAGAGAAATTGCAACGCTGCCGTCAGACGGTCGCGCTCGCCGCTGACCTGCAACAGGGTTTGGCGGGCATCCGCCAGTTCCGCTGTGCGCTGCCGCTCCTGAACGCCCAGCCACACCGCGACCGCCAGCGCGACCGCGCCGCCGAGAGCCCACACCCATCCCCAACCCCAACCCTGGTCGCGCGCCCCGATGGCGTGCAGGACACGGCGCTTCAAATGCTTGGGCGGCGGGTAATCGTCGGCCAGACTGAGAATCCCCGTATTGACAGTCAGCGCGTTGGCCAGCGCGGCGGCGCAGGTTTCGCAACCACGCGCAAGATGGGCCTCGATTTCGGCGCGTTCCTCGGCCTCGAGCGCGCCCAGCGCGTATAGTTCAAAGAGTTCGCTGAGTTCCTGGCAAGTCATGCGATGGCCACTCCCGCCAGTTCGTTTCGCAAAATCTGCAGCGCGCTGCGCGTCCAGGTCTTCACAGTTCCCAGGGGCTGACGCAGTTTCTCCGCCATCTCGCTTTGCGACAAGCCTTCGTAGTAAGCCATTTCAATCACCTGGCGCTGCTGTGGGGTCAGTTTTTCAAAGGCGCTCTTCAGCCGGCGCACGCGGTCGATGGAGAGCGCATCGGTGCCGCTCACGGAAAAATACTTAGGGTTGTCTAATGTGTCAAACCCGATGGCGCCGGCCTGCATGCGGCCCGTTGTTGACCGCACATGGTCGATGGCCCGGTTGCGCGCCACCGCCAGCACCCATGCCCCCAGCGCACCCTTTGCCGCGTCAAAAGACTGCACGCGGTTCCACACGCGCAAAAACGTTTCCTGCGTCAGATCTTCCGCCGTGGCCGAGTCGCGCACGACGCGCAGGATCAGGGAATAGGCCATACGGCCGTAGCGGTCGTAGAGGTCCGCCATGGCCCTCGCGTCACGGGCCTGCAGGCGCCGCGCCAGGTCCTCATCGCCTGCAAAGCGCAGACCGACCTGCAGGATTCCGTAGGCCAATCCAAGCGGAAGTAACTTCAAAATCAACATCGCTGCTCTTTGGACGAACACGCGCAAAACGGACTCGCTCCGGCGCCCCCCAAGCCTGCGTATTCCTGCTTCAGGTGATGCGGCGCCGTCGCGGCCTTTGCGCTTCTATAACAATATACGTTTGCGGGGGGCTTTGTGGATTGCGGTGGGTTGCTTCCGGACCCTTCGCCCTAACCTGTTTCTGTCATAATGAAGCCGGTGTCGCGCACAAAAGAATTGGAAATTCGGTTGGGCAGCGCTGAACAGCAGGTCCAACTTCTACAAAAAATCAGCCGGTTGATGGCTCGCGAGGTTCCCTTGGCCAAGGCTTTGGACAAGGTGGTTTCGCTGGTGGTCGAATTCATGCATTCCGATTCCTGCCTGTTGTATTTACTGCAGGACAAGGAACTGGTTCTGTGTGCGTCGAACAATCCGCAGCCGGATACCATCGGCAATGTGCGTCTGAAGCTCGGCGAAGGACTAACGGGGTGGGTGGCGCGTGAGCGGCGGCTCTTGTCGGTTTCCCGCGAAGCCTACGCCGATCCGCGGTTTAAGTTGTTCAGCGACCTGCCAGAAGACAGCTACGAAGCGTTTCTTTCAGCGCCGATTCTGGTGCGCGGGCGGGTGGCCGGCGTGATCAACGTGCAGCACCGGGCTCCGCATTCGCATTCCGGCGGCGAGATGGAACTGCTCACCACAGTGGGTGAGCAGGTGGGCTGCCTGGTGGCGCTGGCCGCGCTGGATGCGGAAAAACTTGCCAAGACCGATTTGCTGGAGCTGGTGATGGCTCCCGCGCGCGGCTGACGTCTCCTATGTTGAGGTGGCTGCTTGCCGCTTTCCTGTTACCCGGGGCTCTGTTGCCTGCAGCCCTCGCGCAACCCAAGTGGACGCTGCAATACTTCTACGATCAGGACGGCAAGGAGCTGCGCATCACGGATCTGGCGTTCCCCTCGGCGACGCGTGGAATCGCGGTCGGCGAAATTACCGGTCCCGGAGTTCGCAAGCCGGAGTTCACCGCGCTGGTAACCAGCGACGGCGGAGCGCACTGGTTGCCGGTGCCGCTCACGGAATTCCCGCGCTCGCTTTTCTTCCTAAACGAAAATGCCGGATGGCTGGTGACCAGCGAGTCGATTTGGTTTACCGCGGAAGCCGGCCGCGGTTGGACCCGTATCAGTGGTCAGATCCGGCCGGACCGCAAGCTTGCCGCCGCGCCGGATACCGGGCTTCTGTTGCGCGTTTGGTTCCTGGACGACCGGCATGGTTATGGCGTGGGTCTACAGAAATCCGTATATGAGACGCGCGATGGCGGACGCACATGGAAGCCGGTAACGGCGGCGGCCCAGCCGAACGTAAATCCGGCTTACAGTATTTACTCGCGCATCGCCTTTGCCGACGAACGGTGGGGTTTGATCGCGGGCGGTTACGCGCCGCCGCGCCCGCGCTCAGCGAATGAAGACGACGACGCGCCGGACTGGATGAATCCCGAGCGCGCCCTGGCCCGCCGCGAGCGGCCTCTCATGGCGATCGAAATCGGCACCCGTGACAGCGGCGCAACCTGGACTCCTTCGACGGCCCCGCTCATCGGTTCGATTGCCGCGCTGCGGCTTGCCGGGCGCGACGGACTGGCCGTGTTCGCCTATGCCGATTCTTTCGAATGGCCGGCGGAAGTCTACCGGCTTGATCTTGGCACCGGCAAGAGCGCCAGCGTCTTCAAGCAAAAGGACCGCCGCGTTACGGATGCCGCGCTATTCCGCAGTGGCCCAGCGTTTCTGGCAGCGGTTGAACCCCCGGGACGGCTGCGCTCGGCGCCTGTTCCTGGAAAGGTCAGAATTCTTACCAGCGATGATCTGAACCGCTGGGCCGAAATGCCAGTTGACTACCGGGCTGTTGCGCGAACGGTCATTCTTGCCGGTCCCGATTCCATGCATCTGTGGGCCGCGACGGACACGGGAATGATTTTGCGCTTGTCGCAATAGGAAATCGTTTCAAACAGCCGTCCTCTCTTCTGTTTTATACACAGATTGTGCACCGGCAGCTCCCTGTAAATTATGGATAACAAGGCAAATATTTTTTGAGGAAAGTGCAGGATTTCGCTTGACGCCGGAGTCCATCAGGAGCATCATAGCGTTGGTTCCAAGAGGTTCTTGGGATAGCGAGCCAAGCGGGAAGTAGCGGAGCCGGAGCGGTGATCCGCAGCGTAGCGGTAACTAGATTAGCGCGGCGCGGCGGGGAGTGAAGGCAGATCGGGCAACTCGCAATGGTAAGTTTTTCCGCATGGATTCGGGCGGCGTGCAATGATCCCGAAGGATTGAGAAATCCTGGAGGGGAGCGGCAGTCCGAAGGCAGGCGGAAAGCGCTGGAATCGGAGTTGGCAACGGGCGACTTGCAGTGATCGGTCCCGTCAGGCGAATAAAAAGCCGGACGAGGCCAGGAGCGGGAAGCCGAACGGGCCAGCCGAGAAACCGGCGCGGTCTTGAAGATATAGGCCAGGAGCGATGACCCGGCCGTGGGGCTTCGCCGCAAGGCGAGACTTCACTGCAGGAGAGTGAAAGGCCGTATCGAGAGGCAGACTTCTACCGGGCTGGAGAGCGGATATGCACCTGCGCATTGATCCGTTGCCGGGTAATACCGGCGGCGGGGAGCAAAGGGCCGAGATCCCGCCGCCCCGGATGCCAGGTTCTGACCGTGCATGCCGGTTGGAGAACAAGCTAGCTTAGGGGTCACTTGGAACCGCTTTATTTGCGCGTCCCGCCTTCGCGCAAAGCCCGGTGGCAGTCCTCCCTTTCGGTCTGTGACTCCCCGGGTGCGCCTACTCGGCTGACTCAGTTTCGGACCCGGTTTCAGCCGGAGTCCGCGGACGTTCCTGATGCCTCCAGGAAAACTTCTCCTTGCACTTCTTGAAGCTGGCGAAGTTGCACCGGCAGGCCGCGCAGCGGTACGGCGTCGCGCCTAACCGGAGCTTCAGGGTGATCCACGAACCAGGATTATAGTATTGTTCGCTCCAAGTGGTCAGTTCCTGACGGTAGCACTTGGGGCAGCGCGCGAACTTCCAGGCTCCACCGTCCCAAACACTGGTTTCCCATCGCGTGTTGCAGCGCCGGCAACGGAGAGGCGTACCTCCCACTAACCCGCGCAGCCACTCGGCGAATCTCTAGCGGTGTGAAATCCGAGCGTCCCGCGAGCCACAATTCGGACACGAAAGTTGCATCCCCTCGCCTTTGCGTCAATTATAAACCGGCTTGCGCCGGGGGCCGACGTAGGCTTGCACGCGCTCCGTGAAGGCCGCTTGTAGGCGAGTGCCGATCGCTGAGCCGCTGCTGATCTTCAAACCATCGATGTGCGCCACGGGCAGCAGTTCACGCGTGGTCGAGGTGATGAAAAGTTCGCTGGCGGATTCCAGATCGGCGGGAAGCAATACTTTTTCGCCAATGCTGCTGCCGGGGACTTGAACTTCTTCCAGAAGCACGGCGCGCGTCACGCCGGCGAGGCCTCCGGATGCGAGCGGCGGCGTCCACACGCTTCCGTCCGCGGCGACGGCGAAGACATTGGCGGATGTGCACTCGGCAACTTCTCCACGCTCGTTGAGCAGAATGACTTCGTCGAGTCCTTGGCCGTGCGCGCGCTCATAGCGCCGGAGATTCTCGGACCAGGAAATGTACTTGGTGCCCGCGAACTCGCTGGCGGCGTGGCGTCCGTGGGGGATCAGGCCGAGTTTCACGCTCGCCGGCCAGCGGACGACCGGCACCGTGAACGCGATCACGTCGAAGTCGCGTGTGATCGCCGGGCCCTCGTAGAGACCGCCGCGGTTACGGACCACCACCACGCGCAGGGTGGAGTTCCAGGCTTCATTGGCCGCGATCAACTTCTGCAAGTTCGACTCGAGCCACCGCGGGTCGGCGGGGAAGGGAACGTTCATGCGCTCGGCGTCGCGCCGCATGCGCTCCCAATGACGCTCCCAGGCAAACATCACGCCGTCATAGACCCGCAGAGTGGAGAACACTCCCCAGCCGGAGAGCAGGCCGATCTGCCCGGGCGTGAGTACGTTTTCGCGCGCGTCGCGGATCTCATCGTTATGGAGAAGGAAGCGGTGCATCGGAATGGCACAAGCTCCTTTCATTCTAGACGCATCCCGATCCGGTGTCCGGATCGATTCAACATTTCAGGCTTGAGATGTTTTACCCATATTTCATCCAAGTGAAATCAAAAAGAAAACCAAGACCCGCAAGCTGGAGGCATGGGTCCGCGCCACAACCGCACACACATCGGGCGCGCGCACATCCGCTTTGAGGCGGACGGCAAACCCGCCCGGGAGTTCCGGACCGGCGTTTCCCTCCACGGCCACACGCTGCACTCCAAAGAGAGCGTGGATAACATCTACCACTCGGCGAACAAGCTTGCCCCGCTCCGCTGGGCTCTGCGGCGCGGCGGGGCATGGTACCGGGCGCATCACGGCGTCCCGTTCGAGCTGTCGCGGCTGTGGTGGACTCCGCCGCTATCGCCGTATCAAGCGTGGAAGCTGGAGACCCGCCAGATCCGTGAACATTTCGGGATGAACTCGCTGGTGTCGCTGTCCGACCATGATGACATCGAAGCGCCGATGATTCTGCAGCATCGCGAGGAATGCCGCCCGATGCCGGTCTCGGTGGAATGGACCGTCCCCTACGGCGGGACCTTTTTTCACATCGGCGTGCACAATCTTCCGGCCGAGAAGGCGCGCGCTTTTATGGAGGACTTCGCGAGCTTTACGGCGGGAAGTCCGCGAGTTCCTCTGCGGCAGATCCTGGAAGATCTGGCGAGTTATCGCGATACCCTGATCATCTTCAACCACGCCAATTGGGACGAAAATGGCGCCGGAGACGAGGCTCACATGAACGCCGTGCGCCGCTTTGCCGGCGCCTACCAGCCATTTCTGCACGCTTTTGAATTGAACGGAACGCGAAGCTGGGCGCAGAATCGCGGCATTTTCGATCTGGCCCGGGAGTTTCGCAAGCCGCTGATCGGCGGGGGCGACCGTCACGGCAAAGAACCCAACGCGATCCTGAATCTGACCAACGCCGGTACGCTCTCCGAATTCGCCGCGGAGGTCCGTGACGGATACAGCGAAGTTCTGATCACGAACCAATATCTGGAGCCCTACTGCATGCGAATTCTGCAAAGCCTGGAAGATGTCCTGGGCGAGCAGGAAGACCATGTCTACGGCTGGAAGCGCTGGAGCGAGCGGGCCTTCTACCGGTGCGACGATGGCGTGACGCGATCCCTCAGCCAGGCCTGGGGCGATAATCCCGCCGCGGTGCGCTGGTTGGGCCATGGAATCGGACTGCTGGGGCATCCACGGTTCAAGAACGCATTTCGCATGGCGCTGGCGCGGCGCGAAGAAGTCGCGTTATAGAGCCCACATCGGGCGCGCACTAGTCGTCGCTGCCCAGCAGGTTGGTGATGGCTCCCAATCCTTGGCGCTCATCGCCGCCCCCGGTGTGCACCACCAGTTGCCGGCGCAACTTTTCGAGGGTCATGGATTGAATGATCACCTTCCCGGGGCCGGTCAGCGTGGCCAGGAAGAAGCCTTCGCCTCCGAACAGGGAGCGCTTGATGCTGCCGACGAACTGAATGTCATAAGCGACGCCTTCTTCGAAGGCCACGACGCAGCCGGTATCCACTTGCAGAGCCTCGCCGGGAGCCAGGGTGAACTCGATGTGGTCGCCGCCGGCGTGGATGAACGCGGTGCCGGGTCCCGTGAGCTTTTCCAGGATGAAGCCCTCGCCCCCAAAGAAGCCCGCGCCCAGCCGCTGCGTGAACGCGATATTCAAAGTAACCGACGATTGCGCGCAGAGGAACGAATCGCGCTGGACGAGGATACTCTGGCCGGCGCCCAAGGAAAACGCCTGGATGCGTCCGGGATAGTCGCCCGCGAAGCCGACTTCGCCCGGGGCGTTGGCGCGGAAGTAGGTCAGGAACAGAGATTCACCCATGACCTTGCGCTTGAGCGCGCCCCAGATCTTTTCGCCCATGGTGTTGCCGCTCATGCGGGTGTCCCATTCGATAGGCGTTTGCTTATAAACCATCTTGCCGGCTTCCGCGTAAAGTTCCTGGCCTGGCTTCATGCGGATGCGCGCGACTTGCAGGTTGTCGCCATAAATTTCGTAATCGAGAGGCGCCGCCATCACCGGCGCGCCGGCCGCCGGCTGCATGGTTTGGCGAGCGGAAGGCGCGGAAGACATTGCAGCGCCGCAGCCGGTGCAAAAACGGGCTGATTCAGGAGCTTGCGTCCCGCAAGCAGAACAAAAGGCCATAATGATTTATTTTACGTTTTCAACGCGACGGGAGTGGGTCGTGACTTCGTTGCCGATCCCTTCTGTGTCCACATGCGCACGCGGAAGAGCATCAGCAGCGCCCATATGCCGCCATACATGGCCGGTTCGCGGATATCGGACTTGACCAGCCAGTAATAGTGGATCACGCCCGCCAGCGTGCAGAAATACACCAGACGGTGCAGCCACTGCCAGCGCTTCGGCCCCAGACGCCGCACCATGGCTGCCGTGGACGTCACCGCCAGCGGAAGCATCATCAGTAAGCCCGCTGTGCCCACGGTGATGTAAGGGCGCTTGACCACATCCGCGTAGATGGCCATGGGATCGAACATTTGATCGAAGGTCAGATACATCAGCAGGTGCACGCAAACGTAGAAGAAGGCGAACAGACCCAGCATCCGGCGGAAACGGGTGAGTAACGGCTGATCGAAGATCTTGCGCAGAGGCGTGACCGACAGCGTGATGAGCAGGAAGCGCAGCGACCAGTCGCCCGTGGAGTGTTCAATAAACTCCACCGGATTGGCGCTGAGGTTACCGGTGAAGCCGCGCCAAAGCAGGAACAGGGTGGGGACCAGGCACAGCACGAACAGCGCCCGCTTGGTCCAGGGGCTGAACAGAATCTTTTTCATGCCGAGCCCCCGCCGCCGTCTCTCCTAGTAGAACTTCTTCAGGTCCAGGCCCGTGTAAAGGCTGGCGACCTGATCGGTGTAACCGTTGAACATGAGCGTCTTGCGCTTGAACAGTTCGCCGAGGCGGCGCTCAGTGCCCTGGCTCCAGCGCGGGTGATCCACGGTGGGGTTCACGTTCGAATAGAAGCCGTACTCGCGCGCGTTGGTGGCGTGCCAGGTGGTCGGCGGAAGCTCATCGGTCAGGGTGATCTTCACGATCGACTTGATGCCCTTGAAACCGTACTTCCAGGGCACCACCAGGCGCACCGGCGCGCCATTCTGATTGGGCAGCATCTCGCCGTAGAGGCCGACTGACAACAGGGTCAGCGGGTGCATGGCCTCATCCAGCCGCAACCCTTCCACGTAAGGAAGCTCGATGCCCGCGCGTCCCCACAGAGGCATTTGCTTGCGGTCAAACAGCGTCTCGAAGGCGACGTACTTGGCGTTGCTCTTGGGGTCTACCTGCTTGAGCAGGTTCGCGAGCGAATAGCCGATCCATGGCACAACGATGGACCATGCTTCCACGCAGCGGTGCCGGTAGACACGCTCTTCGAGCGGGGCGAGTTTCATGATCGCATCCAGATCGAAGGTCTTGGGTTTGTTCACCAGGCCGCCGACCACGATTTGCCACGGCGACGGTTTCAGCGTGTTGGCATTGCGCGCGGGCTCGGCCTTATCCGTGCCGAATTCGTAATAGTTGTTGTAGGTGGTGGCGTCTTCGTACGAATTCATCTTCTCGTCGACTTTGTAGTTCGACTTGACCACGTTCGCGATTTTGACGCCGGCTGCCTTCGCCGGAGTGGGCAGCGTCCACGCGCCCAGCGCGGCCGAGCCGGCGGCCAGGAACCGGCGGCGATTCACGTACAGTTGGCGCGGAGTTACGTCAGAGTAGCGCAGATCAGCAGGTTTACGAATCAGCATAGGGACCTCAGTCTCATCGTAGCTCCAAATCGGAAAAAAGTGGGGCGTGCCCGGTTACCGGAGTTCTCACTCCGGTATACGAATGAAGGTGGGCCGGCGGATTATTCCTGCCCATTGTTAGATAGCGTACCGGAGCGGCTGCGCGGAATTTGATGTGATTTGCCCGTGGAAGCGGCAGCCATTTCTGGCCGCCGCTTCCTGCAAACCCGAAAGCGGTTAGAAGATAAGCCGCAGCCCGAGCTGGATCTGCCGGGGCTGGTTAGCAGTGGGGGCCGTGGGCGTACCCAGCGATGAGATCCGATCGCCCGTACCGGTGAAGGTGTTGCTAAACCTCTGAGCGATCAAGTTCGTGTTGTTGAGAATGT
>CAMAVI010000040.1 GCA_945861625.1 Candidatus Sulfopaludibacter sp. SbA3 | reverse complement strand
GCGCGGACTTCTACATCACGCATTCACCAGCCGATGGAGTTCCGCCATGGGATTTCAACGCTCCGGCTGAAAACCGGACTCTGCTCGATACCTCGGCTGCCGCTATCTGCGCGGCGGGCTTGTTACGCCTCTGCCGCCTGGTTCCCGATTCCATGAAGGGGCATCTCTACTGGTCCACCGCCGTGCGAATTCTGCGATCGCTGTGTGAAAAGCACCTGGGCAAGATGGATCCCAAATGGGAAGGTATCCTCAAGGGCGGCGTGTACCATGTCCACAAAGGATTGGGCGTGGACGAATCCGTGATGTGGGGAGAATACTTTTTCTGCGAGGCGCTCGAGCGGGTGCTCTGGTAACGGCGAGCCGGCGGCCTTTCGCGCGCCAGCAGGGGTTCTTTGAGGCAAGCGGCACAGTGACTTAAGCCCGATTTCCTAGGGTTGCATCCCTCTGCCAAAAGGACTATATTCACTAAGGTTGGAGTCGAGTATAATCTGGATGCACGGAAACAGTTCTCAGTGTACGTGATGCGGGAGGATAGGAATGGCGTTGGTATCGTTCACGATATCCAGATCAGCTAACGTTGCGGCGGCGCTGCTTATGAGCGGCGCACTGGCCGTGGGTGCGTCTCCGCAGCAGACCACCTCCAGTTCTTCCAGTGCCGTATCGGCTAACCGCGCACTGATCAACCAATATTGCGTAGCTTGCCACAACGAAAAGCTGAAGACCGCGGGTATCGAACTTGTCACGCCCAATGTGGATAACGTCGCGGAGCATCCCGAGGTGTGGGAAAAAGTGCTGCGCAAGACCAGACCCCGCTACATGCCTCCGCAGGGCATGCCCAGGCCCAGCGAGGCTGCCTACGAAAATTTGATCACCTATCTTGAACGTTCCCTGGATCAGGCGGAAACGTCCAAGCCGAATCCGGGCCGTTCGGAGTCCTTCCGGCGCATGAACCGGACTGAATACCAGAACGCAATTCGCGATCTCTTGGGCTTGCAGGTGGAAGTAGCCGCGCTGTTGCCGGCCGACGATTCCAGCTACGGTTTCGACAACATCACGGTCGCCGAGTTGACGCCGACCTTGCTGGAACGCTATCTCGCCGTCGCCCAGAAGATCAGCCGCATGGCGATTGGCGGTCCGATCCGCTCGCCCGGCGGGGACACGATCGTGGTGCCGCCGGATCTCACGCAGGAGAAGCATATCGATCAATTACCTTTCGGTACGCGTGGCGGCACGGTGATCAACTATACGTTCCCGCTGGACGCCGAGTACACCATCCAGCTCCGGCTCTCCCGCGATCGTAATGAGCGCGTCGAGGGTTTACGTGGTCCCGACCAGATCGAACTCATGGTGGATGGGGAACGGATCAAGGTGTTTTCCGTCCAGCCGCCGCCCGGCCAGGATCACGGGGCTGTGGATAAGGATCTGGTGGTGCGAATTCCGGTGAAAGCGGGTCCGCACGCCATTGGCGCATCCTTCTTGAAGAAGACCGGTGCACTGCTGGAGACGGAACGGCAGCCGTATCAGGCGCACTACAATTTGGACCGGCATCCGCGCGTGCAGCCGGCGCTTTATTCGATCTCCGTGATTGGCCCATACGAGGTCAAGGGTCCGGGCGACACGCCCAGCCGCCGTAAGATCTTCGTATGCAAGCCGGCCAAACCCGCCGACGAGGACGCCTGCGCCAAGAAAGTGCTTTCGACTTTTGCGCGGCGGGCCTACCGCCGTCAGGTGGCCGATGCCGATCTGGAAGCTCCGCTGCGTTTCTATAAGGAAGGCAAAAAGGCCGGTGGTTTCGAAGGCGGCGTGGAAATGGCCCTGCGCGCCATGCTGGTGAGTCCGGAATTTCTGTTCCGCGTGGAGCAGGATCCGGCCGGCGTTGCTCCCAACACGGCTTACAGGTTGAATGACGTGGACCTGGCCTCGCGACTTTCGTTCTTTTTATGGAGCAGCGTCCCCGACGATGAGCTGTTGGATCTGGCTATCGCCAAGAAGTTGAGCAATCCGCAGGTGCTGGAGAAGCAGGTGCGGAGGATGTTGACGGATGCGCGTTCGGAAGCCATGGTCAACAGCTTTGCCAATCAGTGGCTGTATCTGCGCAACCTGGTTTCGACCATTCCCGACGGCCGTATCTTCCCGGATTTCGACGACAATTTACGGCAGTCCATGAAGCGCGAGACCGAGATGTTCTTTGAGAGCATCATGCGCGAGGACCGCAGCCTGCTCGACCTGCTGAACGCCAACTACTCATTTGTCAATGAGCGGCTGGCCAAGCACTACGGGATTCCCAATATTTACGGCAGCCAGTTCCGGCGCATTACGTTCGATGCGAATTCGAATCGCGGCGGGCTGTTCGGACAGGCTAGCATTCTGGCGGTGACATCCTATCCTGACCGCACGTCTCCGGTGATCCGCGGGAAATGGATTCTCTCGAATATCGTAGGTACGCCGCCCCCGCCTCCTCCGCCCAACGTGCCTCCGCTCAAGGAACAAGGGGCCACCGGCAAGATCATGACCATGCGCGAGCGCATGGCGCAGCACCGGGCGAATCCGCCGTGTTCCGGATGCCATCGCGTGATGGATCCGGTGGGATTCGCGCTGGAGAATTTCGACGCTGTTGGCAGCTACCGCACGCAGGATACGGGACTGCCGATTGACGCCTCCGGAAACCTCCCCGACGGGAATGTGTTCGTGGGGAAAGAAGGCCTGAAGAAGGCGGTTCTGGAACATCCGGAAATGTTTGTTACTACGGCGACGGAGAAACTCCTGACCTACGCGCTGGGCAGGGGACTGGAAGCTTATGACGCGGCGTCCATCCGCAAGATCGTGCGGGACGCGCGCGCCGGTAATTACCGTTTTTCAAACCTTGTGCTCGGGGTTGTCAACAGCACGCCATTTCAGATGAGGAGATCGCAATGATTATCACCAAGAAAGCTTTAGATCGCCGGATGTTCTTGCGGGGCACGGGCGCCGTCGTCGCGCTTCCCTTGCTGGACGCTATGGTGCCTGCATTTACCGCCCAGGCTGCAACCGTGGCCAAGCCGGTTCAGCGCATGGGGTTCATCTACGTCCCCATGGGATGTGCCGGTGCCACCGCGGGTCCCATTAAGTATTGGACTCCCGCGCAGGAAGGCCGCCTTACCGAGCTTTCGGCCACACTGAACCCGCTGACTCCTTTTATCGACCAGGTCACCGTGCTGAGCAACTTGGAACTCAAGAATTCCTATTCGCCCGGCAACCACGCCACGTCGAACTGCGGATACCTCAGCGCCGCCAAGGCCAAGATGACGGAAGGCAGCGACTACGAACTGGCCACCACTGTCGACCAGCTTATCGCCAAGCAGATCGGCAAGGAAACGCGCCTGCCCTCGCTCGAACTGTCGATGGACCTGTTGACCCCGGTGGGCAACTGCGATAACGGCTATGCGTGCGTATACCAGAACAACCTGTCCTGGTCCTCGCCCACCACGCCCCTGCCATCGGAAGCCAATCCGCGCATCGTGTTTGAGCGCCTGTTCGGCGATGGCGGAACCGCTACCGACCGCGCCGCTGAACTGCACAAGAACGGCAGCATCCTGGACTGGGTGACGGAAGACATGTCGCGGTTGCAGAGGAAGCTGGGGTCGGGCGACAAGAATCGCGTCAGCAAGTACCTGGACACCATCCGCGAGTTGGAACGCCGCATCCAGACCGCCGAGCAACAGACTGCGACCACGGTGCTGCCGGATCTGGACCGCCCCGTGGGTGTTCCCGCCGCATACGCCGATCACGCGAAGCTGATGTTTGATCTTCAAGTGCTGGCTCTGCAGGCCGACGTGACCCGCGTGCTCACGTTCCAGTTGGCGCGCGAGACCAGTACGCGCACGTATCCGGAAATCGGCGTGCCGGACGCGCATCACCCGACTTCGCACCACACCAACAGCCCGGATAAACTGGCCAAGCTGGCCAAGATCAACAACTTCCATATTTCGCTGTTTAGTTACTTCCTGGACAAACTGAAGAACACCCAGGACGGTGACGGCACGCTGCTGGATCACACGATGATGATGTACGGCAGCGGCATGGGCAATCCGGATGTGCATGACCACGTCAATCTGCCGATCGTGTTGGTGGGCGGCGGCGCGGGCAAGCTCAAGGGCGGACGTCATATCAAATACGCCGAGCCGACTCCGCTCGCCAACCTGCACCTCACCTTGCTTGAAAAGAACGGCATCCGCATGGACCGTTTCGCCGACAGCAAGGGCCGAGTGGACCAGTTGTTGTCGCTCTAAGCGGAAGCGCCGGAGACTGGAAGAAGGAGAACAGAAATGGCTTCACGATATTCCCGGGGGCTGGCACCCGTATTTTTAGCGGCGGCTCTGGCAACCAGCCTGACCGCCGCTCCCGCGGCCACGAAACTGGTGGATGCGGTCAAGAACACGGATAAGACCGCCACGCGTGCGCTGCTCAAGCAGCGCGCGGACGTAAACGCTCCCGATGTCGACGGCACCACGGCGCTGCATTGGGCGGTGCGTCTGGACGATGCCGAGACCGCGGATCTATTGATTAAAGGCGGCGCCAACGTGAAAGCGGTGAACCGCTACAACGTGACGCCGATGTCCCTGGCTTCTGAAAACGGCAACACCGCCATGATCGAGTTGCTCCTGAATGCGGGCGCGGATCCGAACGCGGCTCTCGCCGGCGGCGAAACTCCGCTGATGACGGCCGCGCGTACCGGCAAGGCGGCCGCCGTGAAGACCCTCCTGACGCATAAGGCCGAAGTGAATGCGAAGGAAGGCGAGGGGCAGACGGCACTGATGTGGGCGGCGGCGGAAGGCAACACCGAGGCTGTCACCATGCTGCTGGAATTCGGCGCGGACATGAAAGCCGTTTCCAACGGCGGTTTCACTCCGCTGCTGTTCGCGGTTCGAGAAGGCCGCGTGGATACCGCAAAGGCCCTGATCAAGGCCGGTGGCAATCCGAACGAGACCATTGGCCGCTCGAAAGCCTCGGCCTACCGTGTCAAGAATTACACCATCGCGGGAACGGGAGCCTTGCTGCTTGCCGTTGAGAACGGCCACTATGAGTTGGCGTCTTATCTGCTGGATGCCGGTGCGGATCCGAACGGGAGTACGCGCGGGTGGACTGCGCTGCATGCAATCACCTGGGTCCGTAAGCCTGGCGGTGGCAGCAATGACCCCGCCCCGCTCGGTTCCGGTAGTGTAGACAGCATCGCCCTTATTAAGAAACTGGTTGCCAAAGGGGCCAATCTCAACGCTACGATGACCCGGCGCTGGCCGGCCGGCTATACCGTTCTCAATATGCAGGGCGCGACTCCGTTCTTGATGGCTGCGCGCACCGGTGACGCGGAGTTGCTCAAACTCTATGCCGACCTGGGCGCCGACACCAAAAAGCCGAACGCCGATGGGACCACGCCGGTGATGGCTGCGGCGGGCGTCGGCACGCGTTCGCCGGGTGAGGATCCGGGAACGGAGAAGGAAGTTCTGGAAGCGATGAAGGTATTGGTTGACCTGGGAGCTGATCTCAACGCAGTGGATAAGCACGGCGAGACGGTCATGCACGGAGCTGCTTACAAACAACTGCCATCCGTCGCGCAATTCCTTTACGACAAAGGTGCCAAGCTTACCGTTTGGAATACGAAGAACAAGGATAAGTGGACGCCGCTGCGGATTGCGGAAGGCGTGCATCGCACTGGCAATTTGCGTGCGTCGGCCGCCACGGCTACCGTGCTCAAGGAAATCATGACCAAAGAGGGCGTCTCTACCGTGGTTGAACCGGAAGAAGAAAATGCGGCAGCCGTCCGTGAGGAACTGATTCAGCTGAATCAGAATCAACAGTAATAGGCGGAGAGCCTGGGTACCGGGCGATACCGGCTTGTGAGAGTGATATGATTCCGTGGAGCGATATGCGCTTAACCAGGACGCGAACGATTTCTAGAGTGGTGATAGCGGCTGCCATGTCGCTTGCGGTATGTCACGCGCAAGCCTACCGGGCGTCTCGCACCGCGGATGGCAAACCCAACTTCAACGGAATCTGGCAGGCCATGAATACGGCGAACTGGGACGTGGAAGCCCACTCGGCCCGTCCACCGCATTTTTCAGGCATGGGCGCGGCTGGCGCCGAGCCCGCGGGCCTGGGCGTGGTGGAGGGCGGGACGATTCCCTACTTGCCCGCGGCGCTAGCGAAGAAGAAAGAGAACTTCACCAATCGGCTCGCGCTGGATCCGGAGACAAAGTGTTACATGCCGGGCGTTCCGCGCGCGACGTATTCGCCGTTCCCGTTCCAGATCATCCAGTCCCCCAACAAAATCCTGATCGCCTATGAGTACGCGAGTACGGAGCGGTTGATCAACATGGGTAAGCCGATCGTCCCGCCCGACAGCAGTTGGATGGGGCAATCGAACGGGCGCTTCGAAGGGGAAACGCTGGTGGTGGACGCGACGGGGTTCAACGATCAGACCTGGTTTGACCGCGCCGGTAATCACCATGGCGAGGATCTCCACGTGATCGAACGTTACACGATGGTCAGCTCCGATGTCATGAACTACGAAGCGACCATTGAGGACCCCAAGACTTTCTCGCGGCCCTGGAAGATCAGCATGCCGCTCTACCGCCACCAGGAAAAGAACATGCAGTTATCCGAATTTAAGTGTGTTGAGTTTGCCGAAGAATTGATGTATGGGCATCTGCGCAAGCAGCCCAGCAAGTAAAGATGGAAAAGGGAGACCAAAATGCATAAACTGTGCGCTTCGATGACTGTCACCGTGGCTCTGTTGCTTGGTACCGCCTTGGTATCCGCGCAGGCCTTAAAGCCGGCGCCTGCCGCCAAAAATTCAACCTGGGTGCAGGGGAAGACGGCTGACGGCCAGCCCGATTTTCAGGGAACCTGGACCAACGCCACGCTGATTCCGCTGGAGCGGTCCAAGCAACTGGCGGGGAAAGAATTTTATAGCGCGGAAGAAAAGGCCGCGATGGACGCCAAACCCCTGAAGCCCATCGGTTCGGCGCTCGAACAGCATTACGATCTGGCCCAGTTTGGTCTGGATCGGACGCAGGGCAAGTTTGCGCAGAGCCTGCGCACCTCGCTCGTCATCGGGCCGGAGGGAAAGTTGCCTGCGTATACACCGGAAGGTCAGAAGCGGGTTGCCGCCAAGGCTGCCGCTTTCAAGGGGCACGAGGCCGACGCGCCGGAAAGCCGCAACCTGGGCGAGCGCTGCATCGTGAACAACGCCGCTGGACCGCCGATGATGCCGTCCGGCTATAACAACGACATGGAAATCGTGCAAGGTCCGGGCTACGTTGCCATCACGCAGGAAATGATTCACGACACCCGGATCATTCCGCTGGACGGCCGTCCCCACGTTTCGCAGAACATCCGCAAGTATCGCGGCGACTCCGTCGGACGCTGGGAAGGCAACACGCTGGTGGTGGACACCACGAACTTCAACGACAACGTCGCATTTAACCGGATCCCCGTCACGCGGGATATGCACGTCATCGAGCGCTTCACCCGTACCGGCCCGGACTCCATCGTCTATCAGTTCACGGTCGAAGACAAGGGAACCTGGGAGAAGCCGTGGACGGCCGAGATCACCATGGGAACAGCTCCCGGCCAGCTTTACGAATACTCCAGCCACGAAGCCAATCATTCCATGGAGAACCTATTGAGCTCCGCGCGCAACAATGAGAAGGAAGCGGCCGCGAAGAAGTAATGGGAGGTGCTGAAAATGAAAACGAAATTGTACATCGCATTTGCCGCAATCAGCGTCTGCACGGCACTGCCGGTGTGGGCGCATCACTCTTTTGCCGCTGAGTTTGACGACAAAAAACCGCTCAAGCTCGTCGGAACCGTGACCAAGATGGAGTGGACCAACCCGCATTCTTGGATCCATATTGACGTGAAAGGAACCGACGGAAAGGTCACGCCGTGGATGATCGAAGCCGGTAGCCCGAACGCTCTTTACCGGCTGGGATACAACAAGAACATGTTGCCGGTGGGCACCGTGATCGTCGTCGACGGCTTTCATGCCAAGGACAATTCGAACCGTGGCGTGGGCAAGGATCTCACGTTTGTCGACGGCAAACGGCTGTTTCTAGGTGGATCGGCCCCGGGCGCTCATGGCGATGCTTCGGATCCGGAGTCCAAGAAGTAAGCCCGCGGAATCGCTGTAAAGCCGGGCGCTCCTGGAGCACTTTCCGTTATTTGAAAGCTGCTATTTAAAGGCAAGACATGGAGGAAAGGGCCAGATGACACATACTCGAAACGTTGCGATTGCAGCCGCCATGCTTCTGGGCGCGGGGGCGGTTTCCGCGCAGACTCTGAAGCCGGTGCCCGCCGCCAAGAATTCGGCGTGGGCGCAGGGGAAGACTCCCGACGGGCAGCCGGACATGCAGGGGACCTGGACCAATGCGACCAACGTTCCTTTACAGCGTCCCAAGGAACTCGGCAACAAGGAAGTTTTCACGCCGCAGGAGCAGGTCGATTTCCAGGCCAAGGCCAAGGGCTATGCCGGAGACCGCGCCAACCTGCCGGAAGCGCATTACGATTTGAGCCAGTTCGGTCTGGACCGCAGCCAGGGAAAGTTTGCCCTCAATTTGCGCACGTCCATCATCATGGGGCCCGAGGGCCGGATTCCCGCCTTCACACCCGAAGGCCAGAAGCGCATTGCCGCCCGGGCGGCCGCGCAGAAGGGACACGAAGCGGATGGGCCGGAGAACCGCACGCTGGGCGAGCGGTGCATCGTCAACAACGCCACTGGGCCGCCCATGATGCCGGCGGGCTACAACAACGACCTGGAAATCGTGCAGGGCCCCGGCTACGTCGTCATCATGCAGGAGATGATTCACGATACGCGGCTCATTTCCTTGGATGGCCGTCCGCACGCGCCGGCCGAAGTGCGCGGCTACCGCGGGGACTCGCGGGGGCGCTGGGAAGGCAATACGCTGGTGGTCGACACCACCAATTTCAACGGCAAGACGGTCTTCAACCGGGTTCCGCTGACCGAGCGGTTGCATGTGATCGAGCGCTTCACGCGCACGGGTCCGGAAGCGATCTCCTATCAGTTCACCGTGGAAGATCCCGGAACGTGGGAGAAACCGTGGACCGGTGAAATCGTCATGGGAACCGCTCCGGGGCAGATTTACGAGTACGCCTGCCATGAAGCCAACCGTTCGCTCGAAAACATCCTGAGCTCGGCCCGCAACAACGAGAAGGAAGCGGCCGCGAAGAAGTAGTGAGGCACGGGATTTTGCCAGGTGCTCCCAGTGCGGCAACGCACGGGGAGCATTTTTTTCTTGACCGTAATCGGTGCGACAATCGGATTGAAACATGATCCCGCGTGTTTGGTTTCGCGCGCACTGGCGTGTGGTGACCGTGGTGGTTCTGGCCGCCGCTGGAGTGGCGGTCTCGATCGCCGCGCCCCAGGATACCGTTTCTGAATTCAAGGCCGCCGTCGCGGCCGCCCAGTCCAAACCAGAGGCCGCCTCTCTTGCCGCTGTCCGCGGGCTGGCCAAGAAATTTCCCAAACTCGCGGACTACATCGCCTGGTTCACGGCCAACGCGGAGTTTAGTTCGGAAAACTTCGCCGCCGTGGCGCCGGCTCTGGAACCGCTGTGGGCGCAGTCTCCGGCGTCGCCGCTGGTGGGACGCGCCGCGTTGCTGGGCGCGCAGGCGCTGCAAAAGAACGGCAACGCCGCCGAGGCGCTTGGCCTGCTGCGCAAACATTATATGGCTCTTTCGCAGCCGCAGGGTGACCTGGCCATGGCGGGAGCCTTCGCTGCGAACAACGACCCCGTGAGCGCGGCTGTTTACGCACAGCGAGTGTATTACGGCTTTCCTGCGGCGACAGAAGCGGCCGATGCCGACGCCCTGATCAGGACCCTGCGCGAGCAGCTCGCCGACAAGTATCCGCCCGCCATGGGCAACGTCATGCTTGGCCGCGCGCTCAAGTTGCTGGAAGCGGGGCAGTCCGATAAGGCGCGCCGGGAACTGGCCACCCTGGCGCCGCAACTGGGAGGAACGGAACACGACACGGCGCTGGTCAAGCTGGGTGTGGCCGGCTACAACATCCGCGACACGCATACCGCGCAAAGGTACCTGGAAAGTCTGACCGTCGAATCTCCACAAGCCGACGCCGAGCGCCTGTACTACCTGGTGCTCTGTGCGCGGCGCTTCAACAACCGCGACGCGATGCGCGAAGCGCTCGATAAACTGGCCCGCTTGCATCCCGATTCCACCTGGCGCCTGGAAGCGCTGCTCGCCGTGGGGAATTCCTACCTGGTCGAAAACCAGGTGGACGCCTACGAGCCGGTTTATCGCGCTTGCTATGAAGCGTTTCCCAAAGAAGCCCATGCGTCGGGATGCCACTGGAAAGTCACCTGGGCACACTACTTGCGGCGCAAGGATGATGCCGGTAACCTTTTACGCGAACATCTGCGGATGTTCCCGAACTCCGACGAGTCTTCCGCCGCGCTCTATTTTCTGGGACGCCTGGCCGCCAACGCCGGCGATGCGAGCTCCGCCCGCGACTACTACGGCGAGATCTCGCGCGAGTATCCCAACTACTTTTACGCCACCCTCGCGCGTGAAAGACTGGCCGAACTGGGCGCGCCTCCCGCGGCGTCCTCGCCGGGCTACGAATTCCTGCGCACAGTGGTGTTCAATACCCGTTCACGCACGCGCAATTTCGATCCTAATGCCACGGCTCGCCTGCGTCTGGAACGCGCGCGTCTGTTGGCGGCCGCTGGCTTCGACGACTGGGCCGACGGCGAGTTGCGCTATGCGGCTCAGAGCGAGGACCAGCCTCACGTGATGGCGCTGGAGTTGGCTGCCCTGGCCAGCCGCCGCTCCGCCGACGATCAGGCCATCCGTTATTTGAAGCGCTACGCTCCGGATTACCTGTATTTGCCCGCTGATTCCGCGCCGGAGGAATTCTGGAAGCTGGCGTTTCCGCTCCCCTACCGCGCCGACATGGAAAGGTTCGCCAAGGAAAACAACTTGGATGTTTACCTGTTGGCCGCTTTGGCCCGCCAGGAATCCGAGTTCAATCCCAAGGCCGTCTCCGTGGCCAACGCGCGCGGCTTGACCCAGATACTGCCTTCCACCGGAAAAGAGCTGAGCCGACGCCTGGGGATCAGGGCCTATTCCACGGCGCGTTTGTTTCAGCCGCGCGTGAACTTGCAGCTCGGTTCCTACTATCTGCGCTCGGTGGCCGATAGTTTAGAAGGCCGCTGGGAAGCCGCGCTGGCCGCGTATAATGCGGGATTGTCGCGCGCGAAGGCCTGGTCCACGTGGGGCGAGTTCCGCGAACCCGCTGAATTTGTGGAGACCGTACCCTTCAGCCAGACCCACGACTACATCCAGATCGTCCTGCGCAACGCCGATATTTACCGGCGGATTTATGGGAAGCAGCCGGCTGCACCCGCGGTAACGGAGCCTCCCGCTGCCCGGCCCGCCGCGAATCGCGCCGTCGCCGAGGGCGCCGGGCGGGTATCCTATTCACATGGCGTCGATCAGCGAAAGAAAAGTTCCCGGCCTACTGGTGCCCGCTGAGGGCCGCCCCCGCTTCCGCAGCGAGCGCGCGTCGGGACTGAACGAAAGCGTCATCCGCGAAATGACGCGGCTGGCCATTCAACACCAGGCCGTCAATCTGGCCCAAGGCTATCCCGATTTTCCCGCGCCGGATATTTTGAAACGCGCCGCCATCGACGCGATTCAGGCCGATATCAATCAATACTCCATCACCTGGGGCGCCAAGCCTTTCCGCGACGCTATCTCAGAGAAGTATAAGCGGCACTATCAACTGGAGTTCGATCCCGAGCGTGAGATCACCGTCGTCTGCGGCGCTACCGAGGGCATGATCGCCACTCTCACGGCGATCACCAATCCGGGCGACGAACTCGTTGTCTTCGAGCCGTTCTATGAAAATTACGGGCCGGATTCGGTCCTCTGCGGCTGCACGCGTAAGCTGGTCTCGTTGTGTCCGCCCGATTGGAGCTTCGACCGCGAGGAACTGCGCCGGGCTTTTTCTTCGCGTACCAAGGCCATCATCCTGAATTCGCCCAACAACCCGACCGGCCGCGTGTTCAACCGGGAAGAACTTGAGTACATTGCCGATCTGTGCCAGGAATTCGACGCGATCGCCGTCACCGACGAGATCTATGAGCACATCCTCTACGACGGTGCGCGGCACATTCCCATCATGAATATCCCCGGGATGCGCCACCGTACCGTGATCGTGAACAGCTTGAGCAAGACCTACTCGGTCACCGGCTGGCGGGTGGGCTGGGTGCTGGCCAGCCCGGATCTGACCGATTCCATCCGCAAAGTTCACGACTTCTTCACCGTGGGCGCCGCTCATCCTTTGCAGATCGCGGGCGTTACCGCCCTCGCCCAGCCGGAAGAATACTACACTGATCTGGCCGCCAAGTATGCCGAGCGCCGTGACGCCCTGCTGGGCATTTTGGATCAGGTGGGCTTCCGCTGCTTCCGCCCGCAGGGAGCGTACTACATCATGGCGGATATCTCGAACTTTGGCTTCCCGGACGGCACCGCGTTCGCCATGCACATGGTGGAACACGTGGGGATTGCCGCAGTGCCGGGCTCCTGTTTCTTCGCCAAGTCCAACTTCGGAGACCAGATCATCCGCTTCTGCTTCCCCAAGAAGCCGGAGACGCTGGAAGCCGCCGCCAACGCACTGCGCCGGCTCCGGGAATAGGTTCCCGCCTCCGCAACATTAAGCCGCTGCCAGTTTCCTGGGAACTGTGCTGCTCTAAGGCAGCAGCCGGAGTATGAGGTGTTTTATGATTCCTGCGTTTCTGCTACCGGAGAACACGGTGCGGGAAGGCGGGCAAGGCCCAGAACTCGCGCTTGGATCTCATCGGCGCCAACCGTTGCGCTTGACGCTGGGAATTAACCGGATTCTGGAACAGGAGAGCTTGGAAGTTTCCGTGTGGGGTTCGCCCGACGGCAAGGAATGGAGGCCTCTCGGGGCCTTTCCACCTAAGTCATACTGCGGAAAGTATTACCTCACTCTGGATCTTTCCCGCCACCCGGACACGACCATGCTGCGGGCGCAGTGGAATATGAGCCGCTGGGATCAGAGCCGCCAGAAGCCCCTCTTCGGGTTCTACTTGTATGCTGAGGAGCCGCGCATCAGCGTCGCGGGCGCGGCCTGACTACTTCCCGCCGCGCTCCTGTGCCAGTTGATCCAAGTACAACTTCTCCAGGCGATTCAGCGCCGCGCGGAAGCCATTGAAATCGAGAAACCGGTCCGGGCTATAGGCATCGCCGGGCTTGTACTTTTCGTGCATGCGGAACTGTCCGGCGTGCGACGAAAGCCACACGTCGAACTTCAGTTCCTTCTGCAGCCGGAAGGTGTTCGCGTAGGCCTGTGCGATGCCGGGGAGTTTGGGCATGCCGGAGACCTTTACTCCTGGATTGATCCCGGGCATATTGATCAGGCCGACGTGATAGGTTTTGCCCGCCTCGCGAACGTCGAACGTGAAGCTGGTGGCACATTTCGTGTGTCCGGGGTGCATGTGCGCCGTAAGTTCCATTCCGCCCAGAGTTACTTTGTCGCCGTCCTTCAGTTTCTGATCCACCTTGACGGGCGTGAAGCGTGAGCCCGTCTCATCGCCGAAGCGAAAGTCGGCCTTGCCGCCGGATTCCAGCAGTTCGGCGTCAGCCTCCGGCATGATCATCTTTGCGCCCGTCATTTTCTTGAGTTCGACCATCCCCCGCCACGTGATCCCAATGGCCGTGTGTGGCCAGCAGGATCTTCGTGTCGGATAGTTTGAAGCCGAGCTTCTCGACGCCCGCTTTGATCTGCGGCACGGTGGACTCCAGCCCGGCGTTGATCAGGATGTTGCCCTGCGGCGTGGTGATCAGGTAGGTGGAGAGATCATAGGTTCCTACCCAATAGATGGTGCCGATGATCTTGAACGGGGGGCGGCCGTGTCCACTCCGGGCTGCTCGGGATAATGGCCTTCCGGGCGAATGCGGACGCTGCTAGCGCAAGAAGCGGAAGCGGGCGCGAGAGCAACGTGTGGCTTCCGGGTCGCCATCAAACATCAAGGCGGCATCGTAATACGTGAGTCGGGGCGCGAGATGGCATGACCTCATTTGCCGAGTTCTTTCAATTTCGGCCTCAAGGCGCTCGCGAACGCCGTGGCAGCGCTTTTCTTGCCGACTTCAGTGGTTTGCGGATCAAAGGAGTAGCTGGCAATTTCCTTCCCCGTTTTGACATCGATCGCGCTCAGCACGTCCTGGGCTTGACGGCCGGTCTTGGCCTTATACAGGACTTCCAGATGTACCGATGAGAACTGCTTACCCAGTATGAGCTTGAGATCCGGATGTGCCGCCTCCTCAATAAACTCAACTTGGGCTTCGCTTTTCCGAATCGCCTCTTCCACGTACGACTCCAAACCGCCCATCTTGTCAACAAAAATCGTCTTTTGCTGGGCTGAAGCCGCTAGGCAAAACAAGCCCGTCACCGCCAGTGTCTTGAAAATCATTGGTCTTCCTCCTTGTCTTTCGGGTGATGCTCACCTCGGCAACAAACGGGGTGGCCGGATGGTCAGGAAATAATCGCAATTCCATTGTGTACTGAGCACGTAAGAGTCCATGTTCAGGATCCCATATGACCCATTACTCGGGTAGCGGGAGTCCAATGAAATCAACACGGTGCACCGCGAGAGCGGGCAATCCGGGACCGCGCGCTGATGTGAGTCGATCCTCAATTGCGCGAAACTCCGCAGTTCCTGGCCCGGTGGCCGATGGTGCCGCAAGACCCCTGGGAACCCCTCGTGTTCGAATCACAGCCGCGCGGCTACTTGGCGGCTCGCTCCTGTGCCAGTTGATCCAAGTACAACTTCTCCAGGCGGTTCAGCGCGGCGCGGAAGCCGTTGAAATCCAGAAACCGGTCTGGGTTGTAGGCATCGCCGGGTTTGTACTTTTCGTGCATGCGGAACTGTCCGGCGTGCGACGAAAGCCACACGTCGAACTTCAGTTCCTTCTGCAGCCGGAAGGTGTTCGCGTAGGCCTCCGCTATGCCAGGGAATTTGGGCATGCCGGAGACTTTGACGCCCGGATTGATCCCGGGCATATTGATCAGACCGACGTGATAGGTCTTGCCTGCCTCGCGGACGTCGAAGCTGAAACTCGTCGCACCTTTGGTGTGTCCCGGATGAAGGTGCGCGGTGAGTTCCATGCCACCGAGTGTTACTTTATCGCCGTCTTTGAGTGTTTGATCCACCTTTAAGGGCGTGAAGCGGGATTCCGGGTTATCGCCGAACCGGAAGTCGGCCTTGCCGCCGGATTCGAGCAACTCGGCGTCAGCCTCCGACATGATCATCTTCGCGCCCGTCATCTTCTTGAGTTCGGCCATTCCGGCCACGTGATCCCAATGGCCATGCGTGGCCAACAGAATCTTTGTGTCCGACAGCTTGAAGCCGAGCTTCTCGACGCCCGCCTTGATCTGCGGCACCGTGGATTCCAGGCCCGTGTTGATCAGGATGTTACCCCGCGGCGTCGTGATCAGGTAGGTGGAGAGATCGTAGGTGCCCACCCAGTAGACGTTACCCAGCATCTTGAATGGCGGGAAAGGCCGGGTCCAATCGGCGGGTATGGCATACGGCTGCGCGAAACCGAAAACGGCGGTAGCCAGAAACAATAGAAGTCGTGACAGCATAGTGGGACCAGAATACAACAGGTAGGCGGAAGCCGCCGAGTGTTCCCATGCAACAATGTGTTGCATGGGACGGGCTACCCCGAGAAAGAGTCTTCGCGCCAACGGACCGGCTGACCGGCGTAAGATGCCAAGTCGCGAAAAGTTGATTCGAAGGCTGCCGTTGTCAAAGACCGACTCAGGACGCATTCTTGAGGAGGATCGTACTAGGTAGGTTTAGAGAGAGAACCTCGTAGTGTGATGCGGGAGACATCGCGAGAAGGCTGAGGATAAGGTTACTATGAGTGCGCATTGCTGCCAGAGCATGGATGCGGATCTGGACCGCAAGTGCGAGATCCACAGTGCTCGCGCCGATTGTCCGGATGCCTTGATAGCGCGGGTCAGAGGAGGGTACGGATTATATATGCACGACGGTGGATCTTCTGTTGTCGAGATTAGTTTTTGTCCCTGGCGTGGGTGGAAGCTTCCCAAAATGGACATACAAGCTGCCCGTAAACCACAATTGGAATCATGAAAGAATTCCGCCCCGCGCGCAAGCGCATTGCAGTAACGGTTGGCGAGTCCGTCCGGATTCTGCGTGAGTTACACGAATACAGCCAGAGCGAGCTCGCCCGCCGCACGGGAATCCCGCAAGCGACTCTGTCAGCCATAGAAAATGATCGCGTCCGCCTGGGCGTCGAACGGGCCAAAAAGCTCGCGCGTGCGTTGCGGTGCCATCCCGCGGTGCTCGTCTTCCCGGGTTGGGATGTCGCCAGGAATTCGGCGGCGTGACCGTCACCGTACCACGCCACGTACTTTCCCCTCTGCCTTCACACAGCTACCGTTACTCTCCGTCCTTCAATCACGCTCACCCTGTTATTTTTCAGGCTGAACGCCGCCTCCGGTCCATCGGCCCGGCTCTTGGGTTCGTTTGGTAATTTCGTGTGCGAAGGAAGGTGCCCCCTGGGTTCGTTTCGTAATTCCAGACAAAGGTATGTTTTGCGGCGCTTTTCTCCCCTACCTCGTGCTAAAATAAAGGTTTAGCAGCCCATCCCCCGGGCTGATCATACCCATAGGAGCCTCGCTTTGGCAGATCCGCAGGACCCGACCACTCCGCCTCCCGGCGGCCCTCCCGGAGGGCAGATTCCACTTGGCGGAGACGGTGGAAACAAGAGCCACATCCCCATAAACATCGAAGACGAGATGCGCCGCTCGTACCTCGATTACGCCATGAGCGTGATCGTGGGCCGCGCACTCCCCGACGTCCGCGACGGGTTGAAACCGGTGCATCGCCGCATCCTTTTTCAGATGCACGAAATGGGCCTGCATCATAATCGGCCCACCAAGAAATCAGCGCGCGTGGTGGGCGACGTCATGGGTAAGCTCCACCCGCACGGCGACGCATCGATCTACGACGCGTTGGTCCGCATGGCGCAGCCGTTCTCCATGCGCTATCCGCCGATCGACGGGCAGGGAAATTTTGGTTCGGTCGATGGCGATCCGCCGGCGGCCATGCGTTATACCGAAGCGCGGCTGGCCCGCATCGCTGCGTCGATGCTCGAAGACATCGACAAGGAAACCGTCGATTTCAAGCCCAATTACGACGAGAGCGAATCGGAGCCCGAAGTGCTCCCGACGCGCATTCCGAATCTGCTGGTCAACGGCAGCGAGGGCATCGCGGTGGGCATGGCCTCCAAGATCCCGCCGCATAATCTCCGGGAGATCGTGGAAGCTTGCATTGCCCTGGTGCAGAATCCAGCCATTCAGCTTCCCAGCCTGATTGAGATGGTGCAGGGCCCGGATTTCCCCACCGGCGGCATCATCCTTGGCCGGGAAGGCATCTACGATTACTTTAAGAACGGCCGGGGGTCGATGAAAGTCCGCGCGCGCGCGGCCACCGAGAAAATGGGCAAGGACCGCGAAGCGATCATCGTCACCGAGTTGCCGTACCAGGTGAACAAGGCGCGCCTGATCGAAAATACCGCCGCGCTGGTGAACGAGAAGCGGATCGAAGGGATCTCGGAAATCCGCGACGAGAGCGATCGCGACGGCATGCGCATCGTCTTTGAGCTGAAGCGCGGCGAGCAGGCCGAGGTCATCCTCAATAACCTGTACAAGCACACGCAGATGCAGGTCAACTTCGGCGTGATCCTGCTGGCGATCGTCAATGGCCAGCCGCGTGAACTAGGCTTGCTGGACGCCCTGAAGCGGTTCATCGAGCACCGCATGGACGTCATCCGCCGGCGCACGGATTACTTGTTGCGCAAGGCGCGCGACCGCGAGCACATTTTGCTCGGCTTCCAACGCGCTCTTACCAATCTCGATGCCGTGATCGCCCTCATCCGCGCCTCCAAGACGCCGCGTGAAGCTCGCGAAGCGTTGATGAACTTCATCACGCCCGCCGAAGCCAAAGAATACGCGAAGGCGATCAGCGCGGGCGACATTGGACCTCGCTTCACCGAGAAGCAGGCACAGGCGATTATCGAACTGCAACTCCAGCGCCTCACCGGCATGGAGCAGCAGAAGATCATCGATGAGCTCGCCGAAATCCAGCGTATGATCGCCGAATACCTGGAAATCCTCGGCTCGGAACCCGCTTTGCGTAAGGTTGTCGTCAAGGAACTCAAGGAAGTTCAAAAGGAATTCGGCGATGAGCGCCGCACGGAGATCATCGAAGACACCGGCGAGATCCGGTTGGAAGACTTAGTGCAGGTGGAAGACGTCGCGGTTACCGTGACGCGTGGCGGATATCTGAAACGCACCGCGGTCGATACCTACCGGCGGCAGACCCGCGGCGGCAAGGGGCGCATCGGGATGTCGACACGCGCCGAGGATGTCGTCGAGCACTTGATCATTGCTTCCACGCACGCATACCTGCTGATCTTTACCAACAAGGGCCGCGTGTATTGGCTCAAGATCTACAACATCCCCGATGCCACTACGACGGGAAAAGGCAAACACTCGTCCGGCCTCATTAATCTGCAGCCCGATGAGTCCGTGACAGCGTTCCTGCCGGTAAAGGAATTCGTTGCCGATCAGTTCATCATCATGGTGACCAAGCAAGGTGTCATCAAGAAATGCGAGCTGACGGAGTTCGACAACCCGCTGCAGCGCGGCATCATTGCGCTCAATATCGATGAGGACGACGAATTGCTGGCTGCCCGTTTGACCAACGGGAACAACTATATTTTCCTGGGCTCTCATGAAGGCATGGCTTGCCGCTTCAAGGAGTCCGATGTGAGGCCCATGGGCCGTCCGGCGCGCGGCGTCCGCGGCATGGAACTCGAAGACGGCGATTACCTGGTTGGTGTCGAAGTGGTGGAGGAGGAAGGTCTGATCCTGTCCATTTCTGAAAATGGCTTCGGCAAGCGTACGCCGCTCAAGGATTACCGCCTCACGGCGCGCGGCCGCAAAGGCGTGATCAATATGAAGACCACGCCGCGGGTCGGGAAAGTCGTCGGGATTCTCTCCGTGAAGGAGGACTCCGATCTGATGATCATCACCAAGCAAGGTCAGATCATCCGCATCGAGTCGGGCAAGATCCGGCAGGCCGGCCGCTCCACACAGGGCGTCAAGCTCGTGGATGTCGAAGCCGGCGATCAGGTGGCCGCCGCCAGTCTGATTCCGGATACCGGGGCGCAGGACGAGTTGCCGTTGCAGTAGAGTCAGAATATGGCGAGGCCTGCCCGGGGCATTCTGGTCGGAATTTTGATCTTCATCGCCGCCGGAATTCTGGCTGTGTTCTGGATCGCGAAAGTGCGGCAGGAACGCGAGGAGCGCAAGCCTCGCGTGGCGCATGTGCTCGTGCGTACCCATGGGAGGTTCGCGTGAAGTCTTACGAATATTCTCCGTATGACGACCGCACGCAGACGCTCCGGCAGATCGACAAGTACAACGCGAGCTTCAGGCGGGTCCCAGCCTCGCCCCTGATTCCGCGCCCCATCACTCTGTCTGAGAGCACCGGGCCCGTTGAGTTGCCGCGCCGCTGGAATGCCGGAAAACTCGATCTGAGCCGTGTAGCGGAGAACGGTCCCCGCGCCGTTGGTCAGTTGATCCGGGTCTCCGGGCGTGTCACGGATGAAGACGGTTCGCCAGCGGCGGGCGTTGTCATGGAGATCTGGCAGGCCAACGCCGCCGGCAAGTACGTGCACGCGATGGATGACCACGCCGCTCCGCTTGATCCCAACTTTATTGGACAGGGCCGCCTGGTGACGGATGAAGACGGACGCTATGAAGCGTTCACCATAAAGCCGGGCGCGTATCCCGTGCTCTACAGCGGCTGGTGGTGGCGGCCTCCGCATATTCATTTTTCGATTCTGGGCCTGAGTTGGATGAACCGGTTTATCACACAGATATTCTTCCCCGGCGAGCCACTCAATGAGACCGATCTTCTGCTGAACGGTGTTCCCAGTGGCTCATTGGGCAACGACGTGCGCGAGCGTCTCATTTTTGAGCACGGTGACACCGTTATGGGCGATCTCAGCTACATCAACTTCCGCCGTGACTTTGTGCTGCGCGGCCACCGGCGGACTCCAGAGTTGGCATGAAACGCGTTGTTTCGCCTTGCAACACGACCGGACCGTATTTTCCGCGCGAGTTCTCCGATGGCAATGAAGACCTTACGCGCCGCGACGGGGCTACCGCGCGCGGGGAGCACATCATCCTGGCCGGCCGTGTGCTCGAATTAGAGGCTAAGCCCACCTGGAACATGGTGCTCGAAATCTGGCAGGCGGATGCGAACGGAGTGTACCGTCATCCACTCGATCCACGGTCCGCGGAAGTGGACCCCGGTTTCTGGAACTGGGGCCGCGCGCGGACAAATCAGGACGGCTGGTACAGGTTTCGAACTGTGTTACCGGGAGGGAACTTACGTATCCCCCACATCAACTGTGCAGTGCTCGGAATCGGGCTGACGCGGCGTCTGGTGACCACGATCTTCTTCGCCGGGAACATGGGTGCCGCGCCCGATCCCGTGCTCGATTGCGTTGTGGATCCCGAACTTCGCCGGCGTCTCATCGCGCGGCGCGATCCTTCGCTCGACGCCGATGGAGCCGCCGGTTACGGCTTTGATGTCATCCTGCGCGGCGAGGGCGAGACGCCCTTCTTCGTGGACTAGTCGAATGTAGTATAAACAAGACGTGGTGTCTTATACTGGACACGTCGCGCTGCTGTGCCTGGCGCTCGCCTGGGAGGCGGCGCCGGCTTCCGCTCAGCCCAAGCCGGAAGTGGTTGTGGCCGCGGCGGCGAATCTTACGCAAGCACTCAAGGGAATCGGCCCCGCCTTTGAAGCCGAAACCGGGATTCATCCGGTGTTCAGCGCTGCTTCGACCGCGCAACTGGCCCAGCAAATTGAATACGGCGCACCCTTTGATGTATTTCTGGCAGCCGATACAGAACACGTGGATCAGTTGGTCCGCAAGAATTTAATCGATCCCGCCAGCCGTGCCGTCTATGCGCGGGGCGTGATTGCGCTGTGGACTCCACAGGGAGATACGCAAGGCGTGAGGCGCTTGGAAGACTTGGTCTCGCCCGAGATCCGGGTGATTGCGATCGCCAAGCCGGAATTGGCTCCCTACGGCGCGGCGGCCGTGACGGCGTTAAAGAATGCAGGTGTATGGAGCCGCGTGCAATCCAAGGTGGTGTACGCGGAAAACATCAATATGGCCCGGCAATATGGCGTTCTCGGCAACGCCGATGCGGTTTTGACCGCCTATGCTTTGGTCATGAATTCCGGCGGGATGGTGATGCGTGTGGACCCTGGCCTGCACCCGCCCATCGACCAGGCGCTGGGAGTTCTCTCGCGCGCGGAACATCCCGCGGCGGCGCGCAAGTTCGTGGAATACTTGATGCGAGGGAAGGGCCGCGATGCACTGGCCCGCGCTGGTTACCTGGTCCGCTAGAATAGAAGACACACCCCACAAAATCAGGAGCAAATATGAGAGTATTGACGATCACATTCGGTATGTTGATGGCCGGCGCGACGGGTCTGTGGAGCCAACAGAATCCACTGAGCGCGGAAGTGAAGCGCATGTACGAAGGAACCAAGAACAATCTGACGCGGGCGGCGGACAAGGTTCCCGAGGATGTTTATGGCTTTAAGCCCGTGCCGACTGTGCGCACGTTCGGCGAAGAAGTCGGCCACGCGGCGGAGTGGAACATGATCAGTTGCGCGTCAGTAAAGGGCGAGCCGGCCACCAATCCAGCGGCAGGGAAGACCTCGAAGGCAGATCTGGTTGCGGCATTGAAAACGGCATTCGACTACTGCGATGCGGTCTACAATTCCCTGGCCGACGCTTCCGCCACGCAGATGTCGGATTTCCGGGGGCGGCAGCAATCCAGGCTGGCGACGCTCTACTTTAATGTTTCGCACAACAACGAAACTTACGGAACCATGGTGCCGTATATGCGTCTCAAGGGCATTGTCCCGCCCAGCAGCGAACCGCGCCGTTAAAGAAAAGGAATTTGGAGTTTATGAAAACCACACTCTTCCTCGCATTGACGCTGGCGGGCGCTTCCGCCGTTTATGCGCAGAATCCGCTGACCACGGAACTGCGCCAAGGTTACAACGGAATCAAGGGCGCCATGATCAAGACCGCCGACGAAATGCCTGAGGCCGACTACGGTTACGCGCCGGGTCCGGGGAGCAGGCCATTTGGCGCCACTATGCTGCATGGAGCAGTGGTGCAAGCCGCCGTGTGCGGGATGGCCAGCGGGAAGGCGGCTCCCAAGTTTGATCAGACCAAGACCGGCAAGGCGGATGTGGTGGCGGCTGTGAAAGCCGCGTTCGAGTTTTGTGATCCGATTTACCTGAACGCGATGGACGCCGAAGCCACGAAGATGGTGAAGATGTTCGGCCGTGACCGCACCATGTTCGGAACGTTGGATATGGGCGTCATTCACAGCAACGAAACGTACGGGACACTTGCTGCGTACCTGCGCGCGAAGTCCAAGGTTCCGCCGACTAGTCAGAAGTGACAAGCCAGAAGTGGCTGGTTATTCCCACTCAATGGTGGCTGGGGGTTTGTTGGTGAGATCCAGGAAGACTCCGGCCACACCTTCCACCTGCATCAGCTCCTGCGTCATCTGAACCAGCGTCTCCGGTGGGATGCGCACCGCGCGGGCCGTCATGCCGTCCACCGAATCGATGGGCCGGAGTACGACTGAATCGGGCCGCTCTGGAGTCCCCAGCGGGATCAGCACCACGGGGAACTGCCAGATGGTGGCGTCGAAGCCGGACTCGCCGGAGATCTTCCGGACGATCGCATCCACGTGACGAAGGCGGTCGAGCCGCGCGGCGGTCAAATGCGAGGGATGGACTTCCAGTTCCGCGACCGGCCGACAGGTCGCGACGACGCTCACCGTGCGGTTCACATCGCGGCGGCGGTTGGTGAGCTCGGCGATCTCATCTTCGGACGCCGGGACTTCCTCGATCGCCAGGACGGGCCGGTAAGTACGCGAGTCGCCCTGCACTCCGACCGAGCTGACAGGGATGACCCAGCCTTCTTCGACTTGCCGAGGCCTGCCCCGCGCATCGGTGCACAGGCAGCGGATGGCGAGGCCGGGGCCGGGGAAGGGATGACGGTCCAGAAGCTCAGGCGCAAGGCCCAGTTCGCGGCCGATGGCGCGCACCTCGTCTTTGTAGAAGGACGAAAGCGGCTCGATGATGCGGCCTTCGTCGATGAGCTTCTGGATGCCGGCCACGCGGTTATGGTGGGTCTTGATCAAGTCCGCTTTGGCCGTGCCACCGGATTCAATGGTATCGGGGTAAATGGTGCCTTGGCCCAGAATCCAGTGCCCGTCGAGGTAATGCTCGCTTTCGAGAATCCGCTGCTGCACTTCGACGAACTTCTCGCCGATAATGTGGCGTTTTTCCTCCGGTCCCGCGACGCCTTGGAGCGCGGCAAGAAAGCGCTCGCGTGCGTCTTCGACAAAGAAGGAGCGCGCGCCGAGGGCTGCAAAATGCTTGTGCACGAATTCAGTTTCGCCCTCGCGCATCATGCCGGTATCGACGTAGGTTCCGTGGACGCGTTCCGGGCCGAGGGCGCGCAGGCAGAGCGTGTAGGCGACCGTCGAATCGACGCCGCCGCTGACGAAGAAAAAGATGTTGCGGTCACCGGCAACGTCGCGGATGTGCTGCTCGACGGCGAGGACCTGGCCGGCGGGATCCCAGTCTTTGACGCAGCCGCAGACTCCGAATACAAAGTTGGAAAGAATCGCCTTGCCGGCGGGCGTATGCGCTACCTCGGGATGAAATTGCACACCGTAGAGCTTCCGCGAAGGTGAGCCCATGGCTGCGACCGGACATGTGGAAGTCACCGCCATGACATCAAAACCCGGCGGTGGAGTAGCCACGAGATCGCGGTGGCTCATCCATACCTGGTGGGTGGCCTGCTGGTTGCGCTCAAGGCCAGCGAAGATGTCGGCAGCGCGCGTGATTTCGACGCGGGCGAAGCCGTATTCCCCTTTGTCGCCCTTCTGCACGTTACCACCGAGCAGATGCGCGATGAGCTGCTGTCCGTAGCAGATGCCGAAGACCGGGATGCCGGCGCTCAGCAGGGCAGGGTCGATCGCGGGGCTCCCGGCGTCGTAAACGCTGGAAGGGCCGCCCGAGATAATAATGCCTTTTCTGCCGGTGAGCGCGGATGCAGGCGTCTCACTGGCCGCCACTTCCGCATGGACGCCGAGTTCGCGGACCTTGCGCGCGATGAGGTGACAGTATTGTCCTCCGGCGTCGAGGACGGTGATTTGCGGGGTCAAGTCCTATGGTAGCGCGGCGCGAAGAATTGGGGACACTGTTGCGGATCACTTAAAGATAGGGCTGTACCCGAGTGAGCCCACAGTGTCCCCAATTCGTGCGAATTACGGTTAGCGCGGTAAACGTTCCTGCTGGTTGACGCGCTGCACCAGGAGCTTTTTGGCGTTTTCCAGCAGCGTGACGGCCTTCGGCATGGCGTCCACCGCGCGGGCGATTTCCGGATCTTGCTGGATGTTCACGCGCACGGATTGTTCCCAGCTGAACGCGGTGATGTACATTTCCCGCTTAAGCTGCTCCTTGACCCACTGGTGATTTGCCGTGAAGTCCGCTTCGGTGAACTCGACGTTGTTCTTCAGCAGGTAGTCGTGGAGCTGGTTCACGATCGCCTCGTCCGGTTCCCATCCCTTGGGCATGCGGGCGTCGGTCTTGGGCCCGAAGTAGGCAGCGGAGAAATTAAAGAAGCCCGACTTGCGCAGCAGCTCGATCTGGAACTTATTCAACTTGCCCGCTTCGTATTTCTCATCCGGGGTGATGCCGCCACCGCCATAAACGGTGCGGCCGGCATCGGTCATCTTGACGTCGGAAAGATCCTTCTGTTCGGTCTTGGTGCGGTAGTAATAATCCAAGAACGAAATGTGCGAGTAGTCGCGCTGAATCAGGCGTCCGCTGGGCGTGTAGTAGTGCGCGGTAGTGAGCGCCAGGCCGGTGTTCTCGCTGAGCGGGAATACGGTCTGCACCAATCCCTTGCCGAAGGTCGGTTCCCCGAGCACCCAGGCGCGGTCATGATCCTGCATCGCGCCGCTGACGATCTCCGCCGCGGAAGCCGAGGAGCGGTTGACGACCACCACGACCGGATACCCGGTCTTACCGCCGTTGTCGGATTTCGCATAATAGTTCTTGTTAGGCTGGGCGCGGCCGCGATGGCTGACGACCAAGTCGTTCTTCTTGAGGAAATGCCCGGCAATTTCAACGCCTTCGTTCAGCAAGCCGCCGGGGTTGCCGCGCAGATCCAGCACCAGACCCTTGATGTTGTTTTCGCCCAGCTTGCGGAACTGATCTTCAAATTCCTTGCTGGTGTTCTCGCCGAACTGGGTCACGTTGATATACGCGATACCGGGCTTGAGCCAGATGGCTTCCGGAACGCTGGGGCGCGCGATGGCATCGCGCACGATGTCATACACAACCGGCGTGGTGAGGCCTTCGCGGCTCACGCGTACCTGAACCTTGGTGCCGCGCGGTCCTTTCAGGAGTTCGGCGATCTCGGTGGTGTTGAGTCCATCGGTTTTCTTGTCGTTGATCTGCGCGATCACATCGCCGGGCCGCAGACCGGCCCGGTAAGCGGGTGAATTCTCGAACGGCCACATGACCATGGTCTTGCCGTTGCGCGGACCCACCTGCATGCCCACGCCGTAATACTGCCCGCGCTGATCTTCGCGGAGAGCGGCGTAGGCCTTGGGGTCAAAGAAGTTGGAGTGCGGATCGAGCGTGCGCAACATGCCCGGGACGGCGCCGCTGTAAATGGCTTTGTCGGCATCGACTTTGTCGGCGAAGTTTTGCTCGACGACATCGAAGACGGACGTGAACGCCTTCATGCTCTGGCTGATGGAATCGTCGTTGGGCGGGGCAGCCGATACGCGGCTGGCCGTCCATATTCCGGCAGCGGCAGCGCAGGCCGCGATGATCACGACAAATCCGGCAGACGAACGGATAAACGAGCGGTTCTGAGAAAGCATCCAGCCCTCCAGTCTAACTATACTCCGGATTCTGGGAGGGTGGGGAAGGGGCGGGTAGTGCGCTAATCGTGTGTCCCTCTTGGTGGCGGCCTCGCTGATCATCTTTGGGCTATGGGGGAACTGCTGGAGGCAGCGTGAGACAATTTATCGAGCCACCGCGTCGCACCGGCATCTCGGACAACCGTCCGGAGACAATGTTTCCGGGAAGCCTCAGATTGGGTTTGGTCCTAAAGGGTGGACCAAAACGTTATCAATCAAGCGGGTGGTTCCCAGCCAGATGGCTCCGGCGCTCTTGCACGTGTACTCTAGAGGACAGGAGGCCTGATTTATGGCGAGTCTCGACTGGTCGCAATGCACCGCGGTGGAGAGCGTCCCGGGCAAGGTGAGCGGCGCGTGGGTGTTCCGGGATACGCGGCTACCGGTCGCGGCCGTGATTGAGAACCTCGAGGACCTGAGTATTGAGGAAGTCATGGAGCAATTTGACGTGACGCGAGAGCAGATCGTGGCCGTGCTCGATTTTGTTGCCCAGAGCCTTCAAACGCCAGAGCCGCCCGCCGGTTCTGTGCCCGTCCATGCTCATCCTCTTTGATCACGGAGCGCCCCGAGGCGTTGCCCGTGCACTGAGCGCACACACGGTTATCACTGCCCAGGCGAGAGGTTGGGACAAACTAACCAACGGCGCGTTGCTAGCCGCGGCTGAGGAAGCGGCGGTTGATGTTCTGTTCACTACAGACCAGAATATTCGCTACCAGCAAGACCTGACGGGCCGGAGGATCGCTCTCGTTGTCTTAACGGGAACAACGAAATGGTCGCGTGTACGCCTGCACCTCGAGCTGCACCTCGAGCGCATCGTAACTATCGTGAACGCGGCCACACCTGGGACCTACACCGAAGTCCACATCCCCTTTGGGTAAGTAGCGTTCACTGATCGGGCTCAAGCGAGTTCCCGGCCACGCTCACCGTCACATTATCAATCAAGCGGGTGGTTCCCAGCCAGATGGCTCCGGCGATGAGCACGGAGCCTTCGATGCGCTCCACGGGGGTTAGGGTTTCCGTGTCGACGATGGAAAAGTACTCCAGCCGGACACCGTCAAAAAAGTAGGCGACGGCGGACTGGATTTTCTTGACGGAACGTTCGCCGGCCAATATCTCGTCGCGCGCGGTGAAGAGGGCCTGGGATAGCGTGCGGGCCTGCAGGCGTTCGTAGTCATTGAGAAGCCGGTTGCGGGAGCTGATGGCGAGACCGTCCGCTTCACGCACGGTCGGCACGCCGACGATGTTCACGGGAATATTAAGGTCCCGCGCCATGCGGCGGATGACGGCGAGCTGCTGGGCGTCTTTTTCACCGAAGTAGGCGCGGCCGGGTTGCGCGATGAGCAGGAGTTTCGTAACCACCGTCGCCACGCCGCGAAAATGGCCGGGGCGTCCCGCGCCACACAGATACTTTGTGAGTTCAGGCACATCCACCCACGCCAACTGCGGCTGTGGATACATCTCCGCCGCCGAGGGAGCGAAGACCAGATCGACGCCGGCATCGCGGCACAGGGCCATGTCTTGCTCAAGTGTTTTCGGATAACGCTCCAGGTCGTCCTGGCGGTCGAACTGCGTGGGATTGATGAAGATCGTGGCCACGACGACGTCGTTTTCCGCGCGCGCGACTTCCATGAGGCGACGGTGCCCGGCGTGCAGCGCACCCATGGTGGGCACCAGCCCGATGGTCTTTCCGGCCTGGCGGTGGGCGTCCAGCAACTGGCGCAACTGGGCGATCTCCGGTACGAGTTCGCTCATGCTTATTTTTTGGCGCGCGCCTTCACGTCCTTGGCGAAGGCCTGCGCCGCCTCCGTCATCGCCTTGCCCAATTGCGCGTATTTCTTCACGAATGGGGGCACCTTTTCGGTGAGGCCCAGCATGTCATAGCTCACTAGCACCTGTCCGTCGCAATGCGGTCCGGCGCCGATGCCGATGGTGGGGACGCGCACCTGCCGCGTGATTTCCTCGGCCAAATCGTCGGGGATGCATTCGAGGACGATGGAAAACGCTCCGGCCTCTTCGAGCGCGATGGCTTCGGCGATCAGCTTGTTGCGGGCGTTTTTCTCCGAGCCCTGCCGCCGGAAGCCGCCCACCTGGTTAACCGACTGCGGCAGCAGCCCCAGATGCCCCATGACGGGGATGCCGACGGAAGTCAAGCGCTCGACCAGCAATGTCATGGTGGCGCCGCCTTCGATCTTCACCGCCGCGGCTCCGCCTTTTTGCAGAAGGCGGCCGGCGTTGCGAATGGCCTCCGGGAAGCTGGCCTGATAGCTGAGGAACGGCATGTCGGCGACCACCAGCGCGCGTTTGGTTCCGCGGCGGACGGCGCGGGTGTGGCGGATCATGTCTTCCATGCTGACGTCGAGTGTATTTTCGTCGCCGTGCAGGACCATGCCCAGGGAATCGCCCACCAGCAGGATATCGATGCCGGCTTGGTCGAAGATGCCGGCCATGGTGGCGTCATAGGCGGTCAACACGGTGACTTTTTCGCCGCGAGCCTTCATGGCGATGATATCGGGTACGCGGACTGGCTTGGTGTCTGTCATAGGGTCTTTTCGAATTCGTTTTGCAGTGTCCGCGCGGCCGCGGCGGACAGCCCGCGGCGCAGCGCGATGGGAATCGTACGGAGTCCGGCGGCGCGGTACAGGTCTCGCGTCGGCCGGCTCACGGCGCGCAAGGCGTCGAGATTGCGGTGGACAGTTTCCGCGTCGCCGCGCGAAATTGGTCCGGTAAGGGCGGCCTGGGGTCCCATGCGCAGTGTATTTTCCAGAGTAGCCCGCGCGATGGGCGCGAGGGCGGCCAGAGCCTCTTCGCGGTCGGCACCGGCGCACTCCATGGCTTCGAGAGCGGCGTCGAACAGAGTCATCTGATAGTTCGAAGCCATGACCGCGGCCGCGTGAAACAGCGCTGACTTGCCAGGTTCGGCGGCAATAAATTTACCTGGGATCAGCGCGACGAGCTCGCGGGCCCAAGCGAGTGCCGGCTCGTCGCCCGCGATCGCGAAGTACGTGCCGGGCAGCGATCGCGCACCCTGTTCCGGCGTGGGGAAGGTTTGCAGCGGATACAGAACTCCGGTGGAGACGCCGGCGTCGGCGAGCGGCGCCAGCGCCTCGGGACCACGGCTGCCGCAGGTGTGCAAGGCGATGCCCCGGGTGAATCCGGCGCGCGCGAGTTGTTCGGCGACGGGCGTGACGGCCGCGTCGGATACGGCGATGATGACGCGCTGAGTGACGCGGGCAATCGCCTCAAGCGGTAACACTTCGACACCCTCGCCCGCGAAGGCAGCCGCCGCATGTGCACGTTCCAGGTTCCGCCCGGCGATAAAGCCAAGCGGGGCTCCGCGTTCCCGCAAGACGCGGGCCAATGACGAGGCCACTCGGCCGGAGCCGATGATGGCAAGCGGATGATTCGCGATGGTCACCACTCTCCATGATGACGCATCGCGACCGATGAGATTGGCGAAGCCTAATGTTTTACAGGAAGCGCGGCCGCAATCGCCGTGGCCGCCGCACTGCACGCCGGGTGACCCCAGCCACCCGCGCTGACGCCGATCCCAAGACCCGGCGCATTGGTGATGTCGTACACGATATTGTCGGGCCGGGTGGCGTCGCCGCTCACGCCGCCTGGAAGAAAATCCAAGTTTAGGGCGCTGCGGGTACGCCAGGCGATATTGTGGTCGGCACAGGAAGAGTCTCCGCTGACACCGATTGCACCAACCAGGGTGTGGTTGGAATCATAGAGCGCCAGTCCGCCGCCGAATACGTTGACGCCGCCGATGCGGCCGCCCACCATGGGATCGTTGTGCTGGCCTTAGTTTTTGGGATTGCCGCCGTAGGCGACATCAGTATCCACCGGGTTACTTTCCTGCAGGCCGAACAGCGAACCGCCGGGTTGCACGGCGCTATAGAGATTCGCAGTGGAAAGGACCAGTCCGGGGAGGCTGAAGGCGTTCGCGGTATTGGCTTTTTGCGCGGAAATGACGCGGCTGCCCGGCCATTGCGAGCCGCGGTCGGTACCGGTAAACGTCACGGCGCACACCACACCGTCGCGGTTGACGACGGTGGCCCACATATGGAGGCCGAATCCGCCGTTTGCGGCGCTCTGGGCGGAAGCCAAGGCGGAATGTAGAGCGGCATATGATGGCAGGTTTTTGCAGGACGAGTTGTTTCCGTTATCTTTGTCGTCATCGGC
>CAMAVI010000039.1 GCA_945861625.1 Candidatus Sulfopaludibacter sp. SbA3 | reverse complement strand
TGTTAAGACAGTCGTCAGATCGTTACGCCATTCGTGCAGGTCGGAACTTACCCGACAAGGAATTTCGCTACCTTAGGACCGTTATAGTTACGGCCGCCGTTCACCGGGGCTTCAGTTCACAGCTTCGCCTTGCGGCTAACCGCTCCCTTTAACCTTCCGGCACCGGGCAGGCGTCAGCCCCTATACGTCGTTTTCGACTTTGCAGAGACCTGTGTTTTTGTTAAACAGTCGCCTGACGTGCTTTGCTGCGACCCCCATTGCTGAGGGCACTCCTTATCCCGAAGTTACGGAGCTAATTTGCCTAGTTCCTGAACATACCATCACCCGAGCGCCTGAGAATACTCATCTCGTCCACCTGTGTCGGTTTATGGTACGGATACGAACGTTCTCCTTAGCGGATTTTCCTGGCAGACAGCCGGGCGGATTTCCCCTTCCCAGCCTCGATTCACTCCAGACTTAAACCATTACATCTGGAACTTACTCGCTGCGTCCCCGCATCGGTCTTGATCGAACGTCCGTAGTCACGGAATATTAACCGTGTGTCCATCGGCTACGCCTTTCGGCCTCACCTTAGGCTCCGACTAACCCTGAGCGGATTAACCTTTCTCAGGAATCCTTAGACTTACGGCGACCAGGGTTCTCACCTGGTTTTTCGCTACTTATGCTGGCAGAGTCTCTTCCTAACGATCCAGTGCTGCTTACGCTACACCTTCACATCAGTTAAGAATGCTCTCCTACCACACGCTAGGTAAACCTAGCGCATCCATAACTTCGGTACCATGCTTGAGCCCCGTTGGATTGTCGGCACCGAGCCGCTCGACCAGTGAGCTATTACGCTTTCTTTAAAGGATGGCTGCTTCTAAGCCAACCTCCTGGCTGTCAGAGCGTCTCGACTTCCTTTCCCACTTAGCATGAATTTAGGGACCTTAGTTGATGGTCTGGGCTCTTCCCCTTTTGACGACGAAGCTTAGCCCCCGCCGTCTGACTCCCGCGCTACTCGTGTACGGCATTCGAAGTTTGGTTGAATTCGGTAACCTGGGAAGGCCCCTAGTTCATCCAGATCTCTACCACCGCGACGGACCACGCGAGGCTAGCCCTAAAGCTATTTCGGAGAGAACGAGCTATCACGGAATTTGATTAGCCTTTCACCCCTACCCTCAGCTCATCCGAGCTGTTTTCAACCAACACCGGTTCGGACCTCCAGTCGCTGTTACACGACCTTCATCCTGGCCAAGGGTAGATCATCCCGCTTCGCGTCTTATCCCAGCGACTGAATCGCCCTATTCAGACTCGCTTTCGCTTCGGCTCGCTTACGCTTAACCTTGCCACTGAGATAAACTAGCCAGCTCATTATTCAATAGGCACGAGGTCAGGCCTTCCGCTTGCGCGGCATAGCCCTCCCACTGCTTGTAGGCATGCGGTTTCAGGTACTATTTCACTCCCCTCGCAGGGGTTCTTTTCACCTTTCCCTCACGGTACTTGTTCACTATCGGTCGCAAGAGAGTATTTAGCCTTACCGGATGGTCCCGGTAGATTCCCGCAGGGTTCCACGTGTCCCGCGGTACTTAGGAGTCACTTGAAAGAAGATTGCATTTTCATATACGGGGCTGTCACCCTCTATGGCCGGCCTTTCCAGACCGTTCTATTAACGCTCCCTTATCCCTCGTTTAACCATTTCCTGCCGCCCCCAAACATCCAGGAGCTTTCGACCAGAGACTTTCGCCTCCCTGCCTACGGCCCCCCAGAGGGAGGCTTCAAGAAATGATTATTGTGATCCTGCAACCCCGAACTCTCCTTTCGAATCGTTCGGTTTAGGCTGTTCCGAGTTCGCTCGCCACTACTATCGGAATCACGGTTGTTTTCTCTTCCTAGGGGTACTGAGATGGTTCACTTCCCCCCGTTCGCTTCCTACGACTATGTATTCATCGCAGGATAGCCGGTGTTCGCACCGGCTGGGTTCCCCCATTCGGACATCCCCGGATCATAGATTGCTTGCATCTCCCCGAGGCTTATCGCAGCTAGCCACGTCCTTCATCGCCTTCTTGCGCCAAGGCATCCACCGCATGCCCTTAGTAGCTTGACCATAAAATTTACTCTAAACACAGAGTAGTATTCATTTGCTTCAACCGCCGCATATTTTATTCGCGGCGGATAGCTTTTTGCGCTACCGGCTACTACATAATTGGCTTCGTAGTAGCCTTTGCAACTTTGTAGTTGCCCGTCAATATTCAATTTTCAAAGATCTCGATGACTTTTCAGCCACCAGCACGCGCCGCATTGCGGCGCCTGCTGATCGCTGATGGATTTTGGTGGGCCTGGATAGAATCGAACTATCGACCTCACCCTTATCAGGGGTGCGCTCTAGCCAACTGAGCTACAGGCCCATATCGAAGGGGCCAGCGGTAGACGCCAGGGGCCAGCTACATCGCCTGACTTCCAGGGCAGAGTCGGTGCGAATTGGACACCGGAACTGCGTTCAGATTGAGTGATTCGTCGAGACGTATCACTCAATCTGGTGGAGCTGGTCGGGATCGAACCGGCGACCTCCTGAATGCAAATCAGGCGCTCTCCCAACTGAGCTACAGCCCCCTGATTTATAAAATGAATCGAGGCCGATTGAACGCGGGATCCCGAGACCAGCTCAGGGATCATAGAAACTTGTGCGGAATTTGAGAAAAGAGAACCGAGACGTTGCTTCCGCAATCTACTTGCGTAAATTGCTTCGGCTATGGACTGGAACGGCTATCACTTACTTGACCTGGCTGTAAACTTGCCAGTCCGTTTCGGTGATTCCAGCCACGTTCTCTTAGAAAGGAGGTGATCCAGCCGCAGGTTCTCCTACGGCTACCTTGTTACGACTTCACCCCAATCATGAATCATACCTTGGGCCTGTTTGATTAGGACTTCTAGTACAATCCACTTTCGTGATGTGACGGGCGGTGTGTACAAGGCCCGGGAACGTATTCACGGCATCATTCTGATACGCCATTACTAGCGATTCCAGCTTCACGCAGGCGAGTTGCAGCCTGCGATCCGAACTGAGAACGGTTTTTTGCGATTGGCTCCCCCTCGCGGGTTAGCAGCGCTTTGTACCGCCCATTGTAGCACGTGTGTAGCCCTGGACATAAAGGCCATGATGACTTGACATCATCCCCACCTTCCTCCAACTTATCGCTGGCGGTCTCCTGCGAGTGCTCCCTTGCGGGGTGGCAACACAGGACAGGGGTTGCGCTCGTTGCGGGACTTAACCCAACATCTCACGACACGAGCTGACGACAGCCATGCAGCACCTCGACTCCGGTCTCTTGCGAGAAAATCCTGTTTCCAGGACGGTCCGAAGCCGTTCGAGCCCAGGTAAGGTTCTTCGCGTTGCGTCGAATTGAACCACATGCTCCACCGCTTGTGCGGGCCCCCGTCAATTCCTTTGAGTTTCAGCCTTGCGACCGTACTCCCCAGGCGGCATACTTAACGCGTTAGCTCCGGCACGAACGAAATGAATCGCTCACACCAAGTATGCATCGTTTAGGGCGTGGACTACCAGGGTATCTAATCCTGTTTGCTACCCACGCTTTCGTGCCTCAGCGTCAGAAGTGGTCCAGTAAGCTGTCTACACCGCAGGTGTTCCTCCTGATATCTACGCATTTCACCGCTACACCAGGAATTCCGCTTACCTCTCCCACCCTCTAGCATCCCAGTTTCCGCCGCACCCTCCCAGTTAAGCCGGGAGATTTCACGACAGACTTAGAACACCGCCTACGCACTCTTTACGCCCAATAATTCCGAACAACGCTTGCTGCCTACGTATTACCGCGGCTGCTGGCACGTAGTTAGCCGCAGCTTCTTCTCCGGGTACCGTCATTATCGTCCCCGTCGAAAGAGCTTTACACCCCGAAGGGCTTCATCGCTCACGCGGCGTCGCTGCATCAGAGTTTCCTCCATTGTGCAAGATTCCCCACTGCTGCCTCCCGTAGGAGTCTGGCCCGTATTTCAGTGCCAGTGTGGCCGTGTGCCCTCTCAGGCCGGCTACCGATCTTCGCCTTGGTGGGCCATTACCCCGCCAACTAGCTAATCAGCCGCGGACTCCTCTTTCAGCGCCTTTCGGCTTTCCCCTTACGGGCTTATGCGGTATTGTCCCCGGTTTCCCAGGGGTATTCCCCACTAAAAGGTAGATGATCCACGTGTTACTCACCCGTACGCCACTGTACTCAGGATTGCTCCCTTTCTCGTGCGACTTGCATGTGTTAAGCGCGCCGCCAGCGTTGATTCTGAGCCGGGATCAAACTCTCGTTTGAACCTTGTGGCCGATAGAGATTGCTCCCCACCGGACCGATGTGTTAGTCGCCTCAGTTTGAACTCAAATTACTGACGAAATAGTCTACTGCTAGACTATGGCACAGCCTTGTGGGCTGTACCCTTTTCTACTTCGCGTCCAACCAGATTTTCAAATATCTGCGCTCCAAATTCGCGATCTTGCGAAGGCGAATCCAAAGCCGGCCTCGAAAGCCGTTCGGACAGAATTACGAAAAACGTAACCCTATCCAGAAATTTCGGGAACCTGAAAGAACTTTTCAGATGGAGGCTATCGGGACTTCAGTAGGATTGACTCACTACCGCGTCTTGTTGCCACCGTACCCTGCTTGCGCGCCTTAGTACTTTAGCGCACATCGTCTACTTTAGCAAACCCTGGGCCGTTTGGCAAGAGAAAAATTCTCTTTTTACAAAACGGCTGGCTTTCTTTGGTCTAGGACCCAGACCCAGGCTGCTGTCGCTTGACGGCTTAATCAGGATAGCAAGCCGAGGAAGGGATTGCAACTCAAACGGCAACATTTATTTTGGCTCGCAAAATGGACGCGAATGGATGCTCATTTGTGGTGGCCTAAAACCACCCGTCGCCACGCGATTCTGGGTAGTTGCTTCTGTTGACCCTGCGATTAGTGGGCCAGCGGAATCTCGCCGACGAGAACTTGCATCTAAGTCTATCGTATGACTGAATGGCTCGGCACCCTTGGTGTGGCCATGGGATCGGCGTGGCACTGGGAATGTACGTGGTTGAGTTCATCGCCGACAAGATCCCCGCCGTCAATCGCGCATGGGATGTGATCCATCCCTTCATCCGCGTGCCTGCGGGAGCCGACTTCCGGACGTCTCCGCTATGATGGGACGCTTCAATTGAGACAGGCGCAATTCGCCGATCTCTCAACCATCACGTATACCTATGCCGTCAGAACCTCGTGACCAGATTGCTGTATCCACCCAAACTCAGCATGATAAAATCGGGGATTCCATTGTGGAGGCCTTCAGCATGGCGCCAAAGATTCGCCCGGTGATTCAGTTGGAGTTCAACGAATTGAGCCCGGCGTTGATGGACCAGTTCATCGCTGAGGGCAAGCTGCCAAATTTTGCGCGGCTCAAGACCACATCCCAAGTCTTCGTTACTGACGCCGAAGAAACGGCTCCGAATCTCGAGCCGTGGATCCAATGGGTAACGGTTCACACTGGCCTTTCCTTTAAGGAACACGGTGTTTTCAACCTCGGAGACGGACACAAAGCAACCGCGCCGCGGGTATTTGAGCACCTAAACAACGCAGGCCACAAACAGTGGATCTGTGGAAGCATGAATGCGTCCGTCGCAAGGCCCCTCAACGGCTTTTTTCTTCCTGATCCGTGGTCGGTGGGGGTGGAACCCTATCCCAAGGATGAATTCCAAGGGTTTTTTGATTATGTCCGTCTTCACGTCCAGGAACATACTCGGAATACATCCCCGGTGTCAACGATCGCACACTTGCGGTTCCTGGCTTTCCTGTGCCGGCACGGTCTTTCCATCCGATCCATCCGCGCCATCGTTCAATAGTTGAGCGCAGAGTCCGGGAGGCACATGCGTTGGAAGCGGGCGACCATTTTGGATGATTTGCTATGGGATGTTTTCAGCCATTATTGGAAAGTCCACCGGCCAGCCTACGCTACGCTGTTTCTTAACAGCACTGCGCATTTTCAGCATATGTATTGGCGCAATATGGATGCTGCTTCCTTCGCGATCAAGCCTAGCCAGGAAGAGCAGGCGGAATACGAGCGTGCGGTGGAAGCCGGCTACACCAGTATGGATGCACTCGTGGGTGAATGCATAAAACTGGCAGGTCCGGACACCGTCATCGTGTTAGTAAGTGGCCTCAGCCAGCAACCCTGCCTTACCTACGAAGATCAGTCCGGCAAGACCTTCTACCGCGCTACGGATCCGGACGCTTTCTTTGCTTGGGCCGGGGTCCGCGCTCCGTACCGCTACGTGCCTATGATGTCGGAGGAATTCCATCTGCATTTCCCGGATGAGAGCACCGCCGCCGAGTGCCTGCGAATGTTTGAGGCTCTGACCGCGCATGGTAAGAGAATCATGAACGCCCGCCAGGCGGGTAACGAAATTCACGCCAGCTGTTCGGTATTTACTTCCATGGACGGAAACACGGTCGTATTGAATGCAAATGGCGGTCAGATACCGTTCGGACAGCTCTTCTACCAAGCCGATGGACTCAAGAGCGGGATGCATCACCCCGACGGGATCTTTTGGGTTCGCGATTCTGCGCGAAAGCCGAGCCTCAGTGCCCGGCGAGTTTCATTGCGCGCGGTTGCGCCGACGATTGTGGCACATTTTGGAATTCCCAAACCAGATTACATGGCCCTGGATAGTGTGCTCTGATCACGACCTCAACCGGAGAACGAACCGGTGAGCGACCTCCAGAGTTGCTCAGCTCACTGATCAGCCCACAAGCCGAAACGCCCATTATGTGTTACCCAGAGAGTTACACAGACTGCTCCCGCTGACTCCGGCGGAAACTTCCTCCCCGAGCAGTTCAATGATGGTCGGGGCCACATCGAAGGAAGGGCGTACTCCGTAGTCGCCCGCGGCGATGCCATCGCCGGCTAGATACGCCATTCCGTACGGCCCGGTATGACCGCCAGTTCTGCGGAAAGGCAGCGGCCCGATATTGCCCGCGGACGGATGCGTGAATCCGAGCGCCGCGCCGCGCCAGACGATGATGAGATCGGATTCCCATGGTCCGAAGGTAAGCGGATCACGGCCGCCACCACAGCGCTCAACATGGTCGACGACAGGTTCTCCGCTGCGCAGATCGCGGCACGCCCGCACAGCCGCTTCGACCTCATCACAGACCGCGGCGTAGTCCGCCGGCGCAACGATTCCTTGCGCTTCCCGGCCAGCCAAATTAATCCGGATACGTCCGTCGTAAAACGACGGTAACGCAAAGCACCGCATGGTGCGCCAGTATGGTTGGTACAGAGTCGCGGGCATCCAATCGAGGGGAAGCCGCAAGGTACCATCAGGCATCGTTACGGGCGCATCTCCATGGGACCGCAGCACGCGCCGGATGCCTTCGGGAATGACCCGCACCGCCGCGCGGCGCGCCAAATCCAGCACCCCCGGCAGTTGTGAAATCTGGGTCTTAACGGCCTGTGTCCAATCGACTGCCCCATCCAGGATCGGCACGCCTTGCGGAGCGTCAGCCCACGATCCCGGCACACGCAACAAGGGCTGACCGAACGCACTTCGATGCAGCAACTCAGGCAATAGGACCATGCTCGCGCCATCGGAACGGTTCGGCCCCATTCCGTTCATGGCAAACGCGATGACGACAGCCTCGGGAAAGGCGGAAACGAGGCCGCCGATCAGTGCGTCGGCCGCCTGATAGACGGCCAGAAGTTGCCGCGCCGCTTCCGGGGCCGAAGGCAACGAATGCAGCGGGTGCGCCGGATCAATGCCGTGCCAAAACGCCTCAATCGCCGAGTGAAATTCTGAAACCACGACGAATCCAAGATCCCAATCCGGGCATCGCTCCTGGAGTATCCATTGCGCGGCGCGCGCGCGAGTTTGCGTGCCGCGAACCAGCAGTTCACCCATCTGCCGGGTCCGGTCAGGCGACGGCCACACGATCTCGTACATACATTCGTGCGCGGGATACGGGCCGAATCGCGCGAGAAGTTCCTCCGCCAGTTCCGCGGGGCGCGCGCCGAACGCGACGCCCGGATCGTGCGCCCCCCAATTCGTCACGCCTCGAACCGATGGGGCCAGGCGCAGGTCAAAATAGGGAGGATCGAAAATTACGGTTCGGGCACGAAGCGCGGCGGGGAATGGCGGCAGCGAAGTTCCCTCATGCCAGACTTTATACGAGTCACGATCAAAATGGACAGCGGACCAACGTCCTCCATCTTCGGGCGATCGGCCCGAACTGGCGTGTTCCCAGGCCAGGCCTGTACGCGTCGCCGCGCCGTGATCCAGCAAGAACCTGGCGCTTCTGGTTCGCAGGGCCGCAAGCGCGGGCAACGCACCGTCTTTGATAAATCTGTCGCCCACGGACTGCTCGTACCCATCCAGACCAATTACTAGTACCTTCCGTCGTGGCATTCACACCATCCCCTATTTCCTGGCCGTCCGTGCACGGCCTATTATAATCACTTATTATAATCACTGTAAGCAGCTATCTTGCGGATTTTTGCCCCGGAAGGATCATGCGCAGGGAAATTCCAGTCAGTATTATTTTGCCAACCTATGATCGTGCCGCGCTTCTTCCGCGCAGCATCGAAAGCGTCCTGGGGCAGACTTACGGCGACTTCGAACTCATCGTTGTGGACGATGGATCCCAAGACGACACAGCGGCGGTCGTGGCAGAGTACTCCGACCAACGCATCCAGTACTTGAAGCTCACTTCGAATTGTGGCCTATCCGCCGCTCGGAATGTGGGGCTGTCCCAGGCGCGCGGCGAGTATATCGCCTTTCAAGACTCCGATGACGAATGGCTGCCTGACAAGCTGGGACGGCAAACCCGCGAATTCGCGGCGCATCCGGCCGCGGCAGTCATATACGGCGACATGCTCCGAATGTGCGCGGACGGCCAGGTCCTTTATTTCCGCTCGCCCACAATCGCCCGCGGACAGCTTGTGAATCCGCAAACGCGCTGCTGGCAAAGCTATATGCTGGCCATGCAGCCGGCCCTGCTGCGGCGCTGCTGTTTCGATAGGCTCCGCTTTGACGAACAGCTCGTCATGTTTGAGGATCTGGATTTGTACCTGCGCGTCGCGCAACACTACGAATTCCGTCACCTCCACGAGCCATTGGTGAAATACTACGAGACGTACGGCATGACGAGCGACCGCCCCGCGGAATTGAAGGGCCGCCGCCAACTACTGAGAAAATATGCCCGCGCACTGCTCTCGGCCGACCCGGCATTCCTGTTTAAGGAAACCAGGGACGTTCTCCTGAGACGCTCACTGCTGCCGATCGTGAACCTGCACCTTACGCCATTGTGAGCATCATGCGGACGCGGCGACAATAGGACAGCGTGCCTCAGCCACACTTGCCAGACGGAAGCACTGGGATTCCGGACCTTTCCGTGAGCGTAGTGACGCACAACTCCGCCCACTGCCTGGAAGCGCTATTTGAATCCCTGTCCACTCAACGGGGAATCTCCTGGGAATTGTTCGTGGCCGATAACGCGAGTAGCGATGGAACCGCCGCCTGGCTGCAACAACGGGCAGAGGGAAACATCACCCTGAATTCCCGCAACCTGGGATACGGCAGAGCCCATAACCAGAACCTCTCCCGCTTCCGCGGGCGCCATGTCCTCTTTCTGAATCCCGACCTAACCCTTCCAGCGGGGTTGTTCGCCGCTTTGGTGGATTTTCTTGACGCTCATCCCGAAGCAGGCGTGGTTGGACCTCGCGTACTGGAGGGAAAAGACCGCACGCCCTTCCCGCCTCGCCGCTTCTATCCGGGAGAGCGCACGGTGCCTTTAGAACCCGGCCTGCGGCGGGATTACTACGCTTGGTTGTCGGGTTGCTGCCTGATGATCCGGCGGCCGGTCCTGGAACGCATCGATGGATTCGATCCGGACTACTTTCTTTACCAGGAAGAGACTGACCTTTGCCTGCGGGTCCGCCGCGCGGGCTACCAGATCGGTTGGCGCCCCGAGTGGACCGTGCTGCATGCGCACAAACAAAGCCAGGTCGGCATGCCGGAATACGACCAGGAACGCCGCTTGCTGAGCGGAACCATCTTGTTCTGGCAAAAACATTTTTCCGCCGCGGACCTGCCCAATATCGTGCGCTTTCAATATCTGAGGGCGCAGATATTACTGGCTCTCGATAAAGGTTTGCCGTTTTTCAGGAAGCATGGGACCGTTCGGCGCGATCACCTGCGGGCCCGCCGCGACGCTTGCTCGGAGTGGCTGAAAAGCCGCGGCTACCCGATCTTTATGCTCAATCCCGGCAGCGGCAGGATCGCTTTCCGGCAGCTTCGTATTGTGGTGGAGTGGGCTCGCCGCGGAGTTTTCCCCGTGGATGACTACTGATGTTTGCCTCCGCAAGCTGTTGACGGAAACGCGAGGGCTTCTCTAAGGAAACCAGCCGCATTCGCGGCTTGCGACAGCAGGAATAGCAGACTGATTCGTAGACTTCCGGCGCCAACCCCGGATTTCGCCGCGAAAGGATAAGACAACAGACCGAGATAAAAGGAAAGCGGCTCCATCCGGGGTCCCTGTCCGCCCCGGCGCACAATGCGCTGCCGGAACTGGTAGGCGCCTCGCCCATAGCGGAAGTGTTGCCGGGCAAACTCTGGGATGGTGAGCGAATGAGCATGCCGCACAATCGCGGATGGCGCGTACACCATGGAGCCGCCATCTCGTGTCCAGCGCGCGCAAAAGTCGCGATCTTCCGCCGCGGCAAGAGGAAAGGACTCGTCGAATCCGCCCACATCCGCAAAGGCACGCTGGGACAAAACAATATTATTGGACGCGAAGAACCGGGGCGCCCCATTCTCGGTATAGGACGCGTAAAGGTAGTCAATCAGCAGTTGGCTTGCCGAAGAGCACCAATTGCCGGCCAAGGTATTGACAACCCGTCCGCCAATCAAGGAACCGGGATGCATCGCCAGACTCTTTTGCAGCTCTACCAGCCACTCGGGAGAGGGCGCGCAATCGTCATCGGTGAACGCGAGATTCTCGCCCCGCGCGGTAAGGGCGCCCAGATTCCGCGCGGTCGCTGGCCCGGACCGCTCCTGGCGCTGAAGCCGCCAGTTGAGTTGGCCGTGAAAGCCTTGCATCACATCCTCGATCGGCTCGGATCCCCCATCGTCCACGACGATGACCTCGAACGCGTCCCGGGGAAGCTCCTGCAGGGTGAGAGCGCACAAGCATCCACGCAACGCCTCGCGGCGGTTGTGAGTGGGAATAACAACCGAGAAGACTGGCCTCACGTCCTATTACAAATCCCCATTCATTCCGAAGACCCCCGTCCGGCTCATCGACGACGTAGTTAGAATAGCGCAGTCGATCCCGCCTACCGCTCTCTTAGCCGTGTCCATCTGTGTCCATTTGCGGGCCATCAACTTCCCCTGGCGCGGGCACGGAGACGTCGCGCAGGTGGCGTTCCAGTACGCGGGTGCGGGTCTCGGCTTGCTCGATCGTAGTCGAGGCCTCGTGCAGGCGCTGCCGCACTTTGGCCAGGACGCCGGCGTATTTGCCGAACTCAGTCTTCACCACGCTGAGCGTGTTCATGATTTCACTGGAGCTCTGCTGAATGGCGAGCGTGCGGAAACCCATCTGCAGGCTGTTGAGGATCGCCGCGAAGGTGTTGGGCCCGGTCAGAATCACGCGGTACTCGCGCTGCAGGGTTTCGGCGAGCGCGGGGCGGCGCAAGGCTTCGGCGTAGAGGCCCTCCGTGGGCAGGAACAACAGGCCGAAATCCGTGGTGGCGGGCGGTTGCAGGTACTTCGTGCTGATCGTGCGCGCGCAGAGCTTCAGCGTTGCCTCCAGGCTCTTCGTGGCGGCTTCGACGGCCGCGGGGTCGCCCAAATCCGCGGCGTCGAGCAGGCGCTGATAGTCTTCGACGGGAAACTTAGCGTCCACGGGAAGCCAGCAGGGCTGGCCGGGCTCGCGTCCGGGGAGTTTGATGGCGAATTCGACGCGCTCCGAAGTTCCAGTAGTCGCGACGTTCTTGGCGTACTGATCCGGCGTGAGCATTTGTTCCAGCAACGCACCGAGCTGCACTTCGCCCCAGATGCCACGGGTCTTGACGTTGGTAAGAACGCGCTTCAAATCGCCCACGCCGGAGGCCAGCGTCTGCATTTCGCCGAGGCCCTTGTGCACCTGCTCCAGGCGGTCGCTGACCAGCTTGAAGGACTCGCCGAGACGGGCCTCCAGCGTCCCCTGCAGCTTTTCGTCGACGGTCTGGCGGATTTGCTCGAGGCGCGACTCGACTGTGCCGCGGATCTCATCGAGCTGCGTCTTCTGCGCGAGCGTGAGGTCGAGCCGCAGATTCTGGATTTGGCCGGCAAGTTCCTGACGCAGGCGGGAGAACTCGTCGCCGGTTCCCCGCCCGGCTTGTTGGAGGGATTGGTTTAAGAGGTCGAGGCGCTGCTCGACACTTTTCTCCAAGCTCGCGCTCCCCGGCTTCTTCAGGATGGCGAGTTGCAGAAGAACAACAATGATGGCGAAAACCAGGAGAGCCAGCAGAACGACTTCACTCATGCGTTCCCCTGATTGTAGCGGTGTTCGCGGCGGTCGATCCGGACTCCGCCTTACTTGGTGGACGGAACGTACGGTTTCGCGCCGTGCTTGACCAGAATATCCACCGTGCTCTTATGGACAAACTCGGGCCGCAGGTTGTCGTCGAGCAGGGTGTCCGGGAAGATCTGCGAGGCGATGGTAAAAGGCGTTTGTCCGGAGCTGTCTTTTGCGTTTACGTCGGCTCCCTTGTCGATCAGGAACTGCACGATGGAGTCGGAACCCACATAAGCGGCACCATGCAGGGCCACCACGCCGTCGTCATTCTTCGCGTTGACGTCGTCACCGAGTTCGACAGCCAGCTTGACGCATTCAAGCGAGCGGCGGTCGTCTTCCGGAGTGCGCGCCGGAAGTTTTCCCAGGCCATTGGCGAGGCCCGCGGCGAAGATCAGCGCGGTGGTATGTTCCTTGGTGGTGATATGGGGATCAGCGCCAGCCTTCACCAGAATACGCATGAGTTCGGCATCGGAAGCCGTGGCGGCCAGAAGGTATGGAGTGGCGCCTGCCACGTTGATCACCGCCAAGTGGCGCACGCCGGGCAGCGGCGGAGCTTTCTCAATCCGCGCGTTCACGTTCGCCCCATGCGCGATCAAGGACTTCACCAAACCGGTCAGGTTGGGACGATAGAGATGCGGAGCCCAGGAATACCATTCGACGCCGGCGACCAGCGACAACCCGCGCTGCACGGCGTAATGCAGAGCGCTGATGCCGTAGCCATCGGTGGCATTCGGCGTGGCGTCCTTGTCGAGCAGGAATTCGGCGAACTCCTGGTGGCCGCTGGCCGCGGCAACCACGAGCGGCGTGCCGTCCCGCGGACTGGTATCGTTGACTTTGGCTCCGGCGGCGATGAGCATGCGGCCGGCTTCCACATTGCCCTGCTGGGCGGCGAACATCAGAGCCGTGAATCCCGCTTTCGTGCGGGCGTTGACATCGGCTCCATGGCTGACCAATTGTTTGGCAACGTCCAAATGATCTTCGGAAAGCGCCCACATGAGCGCAGTCTGGCCGCGCTTATTTTCCTTGGCATTGACGTCGGCGCCGCGTGCGATCAGCGCCTGCACGGCGGGGAGATTGCCGGTACGGGAAGCAGTCATCAGCGCAGTCTCGCCGGAAGGCGCCGCGCTGTTGGGATTGGCTTTCGCCGCCAGAAGTTTTTCCACCAGCCCAGAGTTGGTACCCGAGCATGCCAGGTTCAAGGGTGTAATTCCGTAGGCGTTGGCCGCATTGACGTTTGCCCCGGCGCGAATGAGCAGATCGGTGATCTCCGCGTCGCCGTGGTGTACCGCCCAGAAGAGCGCGGTCGCGCCGTCGCCCTGCGGAGTGTTTACGTCCACCTTCTGTCGCAGCAGTGACCGCACCAGAGCCTTGTTGCCCTGCTTGGCGGCCTCCACCAGCCGCTGGTCGGCGGCAACCAGCGTGGAAACGCCGAGCAAGAGAGCGATTCCGCAAGCGCAAAAAGTCTTGGTGATCCGCATGGCATTCTCCGTTGACCTAAACCAGCGACAGCGGCTCCATCTTTCCCGTGTTGGTCGACATGGCGTCCACCGGCATGCCGATGGTGTCGAGCAGCGTGCCGTACAGCCTCGGCATCGGCGTGTTCTCGGCGAAACGGATGTGCCGGCCACCCTTGATCTTGCCTCCGCCGCCACCGGCGAGCAGAACCGGCAGGTCATCGTGGCGGTGCATGTTGGCATCGCTCAAGCCCGCGCCGTAAAGGACTACGGAGTGATCAAGCAGCGATCCGTCGCCATCCTTGGTGGTGCGCAGCTTCTCGAGGAAGTAGCCGAGCGTCCTGATATGATACGTGTTGATCTTGGCCAGCTTGCTCTTCTTTTCGGCATTGCCGCCGTGGTGCGAAAGCGAGTGGTGCGAATCTGGAATGCCGATTTCAGAGTAGTTCCGGTTGGTCTGCTCGTGGCCCATCATGAAGCTGGTGACGCGGGTCAGGTCGGTCTGGAAGGCCAGGACTTGCAGATCGTACATCAGCTTGGCGTGTTCCTCGTAAGTGGGCGGAACGCCGACCGGGCGGTCCAACTTGGGTAATTCGCGCGAGGACTGCTGCTCGGCCAACTGGATGCGCCGCTCGATGTCGCGAATGGCCTCGAAGTACTCGTTCAGTTTGGCTCGGTCGCCGGCGCCGGACTTCTTCATCAAATTACTGATGCCCTGGGAGACGAAATCCAGCACGCTGTGGTCGCTTTCAATCTGCGCCAGACGCGCCTTGGCGTCGGTGCTTTCGGTGTCGCCAAACAGGCGCTCGAACACGGCGCGGGGCTGGTTCTCCATGGGCATGGGCGTGGTGGGCGTGCGCCAGGCCAGCGTGTTCGTGTAAGCGCAGCTATAGCCGCTCTCGCACTCACCGACGGTCTCCGTGGCATCCAGAGCGAGTTCGAGCGAAGCGAGCTGCGTGTACTTGCCGAGCTCTCTCGCCGCGATTTGGTCGAGGGAAATCCCGGCGTGCAGGTCAGCGCCTTCGGTACGCTTGCAATGCACGCCCGTAAGGAATGACGAGGCGGCGCGCGCGTGGTCGCCACCGGCTTCGCCCGCCGCGGCGCGGCCTTCCGGATGCGCCAGTCCGCTGATCAGCAGCAGGTGCTCGCGCAGGGAGGCCAACGGCTCGAGCGTCGGCGTGAGCTTGAAGCCGTTGCCTTCGCTGGCCGGCGTCCACTGGTCCATCAAAATCCCGTTGGGAAGATAGATGAAGGTCATGCGGCGCGGCGACTTGCTCTCCGCGGCCGTGGCCAGCGCGGGGATCATGCTGTCGAGCAGCGGGAGCCCCAGGGCGACTCCCGCGCCCTTCAAAAACGTCCGGCGGGGCAAATGCTTCTTGGCGATCATCATGACTGCGATCCTCCCTTATTGATTCCGCGCCACCTGGGTTTGGGCGCCATTTCTTACGGTACTCATCTGAAACGGAACACTCTTCACGATCCCAAGAACAATGGATGACCACTTGTAATCGGGAGCGGCGGAGCGCGTGATCTTCCGTACGCCGGGCAAATCATAAGAATCCAACCCACGGCCCAGAGCGTAAGTCAGCAGCTTCTGCGTCATGGTGTTGGCGAATTGCTCCGGATGGCTGAGCAGAATTTTGCGCAGCTCCACCGGTCCATTGAATTTGGCTCCGGTGGGCAGAACGCCGGAAGTGTCGATAGACGCCGTACCTTCCGTGGTTCTCCACTGGCCGATAGCGTTGAAGTTTTCCAGGGCGAATCCCAGAGGATCCATGCGCGCATGGCACACCGCGCACGCCGGGTTGGCCCGGTGCTGTTCCATGCGCTGGCGCATGGTCAGGACCACTCCGTCTTCCCCGGTCTGTTCCTTCAAGGACGGAACGTTCGGCGGCGGCGGGGGCGGCGGCGTGCCCAAAATGTTTTCGAGCAGGAACTTGCCGCGAATGGTGGGCGATGTCCGGTTGGCGTAGGAAGTGACCGTCAGGATGCTTCCCTGCCCCAGTAACCCGCGCCGCGTTTCATCGGCCAGCGTGATGCGACGGAACTCATTGCCGTAAATCTTGGGAATTCCATAGAACTTGGCCAAGCGCTCATTCAGGAACGTGTAATCGGCATTGAGGAGACCAATCACGCTACGATCGTTGCGCAGGCTGTCCTCAAAGAGCATCTCGGTTTCGCGGGCAAAGCCTTCGCGTAGGTTCTCGTCGAAGTCGGGGAAGATTTCGGCGTTCGGCCCGACTGTCTTCATGTTCCGCAGATACAGCCACTGCCCGGCGAAATTACGCACCAGAGCGTTGGAGCGGGAATCGGCCAGCATCCGGCGAACTTGTTTTTCAAGCATGACCGGATCCTTCAATTGGCCTTTGGTAGCCACGTCAAGGAGTTGATCGTCGGGGATACTGCTCCACAGAAAGAAAGACAAACGCGACGCGAGTTCCAGATCGCTGATGCGGTACGGAGTGCCCGCCGCCAGGTTGGCGGGATCGCTCTGAATCCGGAATAAGAATTCAGGATGCACCAGCAGGCCCTGCAAAGCCCGCATGACACCGGCTTCGAAATCGCCGGCTTTACGTCCCTTCTCGTAAAGACCCAGAGCCGCTTGCACATCGGCATCGGTCACCGGCCTCCGGTAGGCCCGGCGCGCCAACGTGGAGATGATCTTTTTCGCGCACGCCGTCTCATCCTGGCTGCCTGCGGGATGACAAGCGAAAATCTTTTGGCGGCTGGCGGTCTCGGCCGCGCCCTTGGAATTGTAAGGCCCCTCGATGGTGACCCGCGCCACGTAAGGAAGAATTTCCTCCGGCCTCTTGTTGAGGTAGCGGAAGGCCATCATGTCCGATTGCTGTCCGCCTTCCGGCATGGTGTTCTCGCCGGGGAACGTGACGCCCACCAAGCGCGGGCCGGCTTTCAATGGAACGCGGACTTCCAGGCCCGCATCGGCCGTGGTGTAATACTTGGCTTCCTCAGGAGTCTTGCGCACGCCCGGCGCGGAAGGAGGAAACGCTCCTCCGACCGTGAACATTTTCACGCGTTGGCCATCCACCAGGACTTCCAGTTGGCGGGGCTCGCTGATGCCCATGATGTCCTGATCATGAAACTTACCGGACCTTTGCAGGCGGACTTTAATGATGTATTCGCCATCCAGCGGGAAGTTGTGGTGAATCGCCGTCCCGCCGCGCGAACCAAAGGGCAGGTCCTCGCTCATGCGGTGATCTTGTTCCAGTAGCGGAGGAACCTCGTAGATTTGCACGTCGGCGCGAATCTTCGGATCGCCAACGGCCAGGCGGCTGACCTTGCGTGCCGCGGACAAATAACGTTCGAGCAGCACCGGCGAGACCGATAAGACGTCGGCGATATTGTCGAAGCCGTAGCCGGAGTCGTCTGCGGGGAGCAACCATTGCACGTCAACATCCAGGGCCAGCAGGTCGCGGACCGCATTCGTGTATTCGGCGCGATTGAGGCGATGCACAGCCACGCGGCCCGGCTGCAACTTAGCTTCCGCGGCGCGATCGAGTGAAGTTTCCAGGTAACCGGCAAGCGCGGCGTAGGTGGCCTGGTCCGGCCGGGGCAATCCCGGCGGCGGCATGGACGCGTTGCGCGCTTTCTCGAGAACTTTTTCCCACAACGCGGCTTCCCCGGCGAGATTGGCGATGTCGGCCTTTTCCAGCGTCAACCCGGCCGTACGCAGGCGGTCGTTGTGGCAGGAAACACAATACTTATTGAGAACGGTGCGATGCGTAGACGCCTGTGAAGCGGCCGCATTCGAGGCCTGGGGACTGGCCCCAAGAAGCTGTACCGCACACCCGGCAACTAGTGCGAGATAAGGCGCAATCCTGCGTGAAGGTCTACGCATCCTCTTCACCTCTGACCAAATTTTATCACGGCGATCTAATAAGGATATTGCCATTTGGCCAAGGGGCCGGCCAAATAACTAAGCCGCCTTGGCGAGCAACCGGATGTCCCGGATGGTGGAGGTGACAATCAGCCCGTCAAAGCCTGGATGCCGGAATTCCAGCCGCATGCCCCGGCCCAGGTAAGCCGTCTTGAGCATCGACCCGCCCCAGTTGGAGCCATTGATGCGGACCAGGACCGGCTCCGGGCAATATTCAGGGTGGCCGGAAATGAGCGCCTGGCCATCGGACTGCATCACCAGCGTATAGGCCCGATTACGCGTCTCCACTTCGAGTGTGCTCTCGACCGGGAGATCGTGCAGGTCGACTCCGCCTTCGATCTCGCTCCGGATGATATTCCGGTTGATCGGATCGCTCAGGTTTTGGTGCGGGGCGAACATGGCCACCTTTATTTTATATCCGATCAGGGTGGATAGAAACCGGAAGGTACAATGAAGGTATCCGGCATGGGAGCCCTGTACGCGCGTGAAGAACTGTTGAACAAGCGTGCGCAATGGCGCGCCGCCGGCAAGGCCGTCGTGCTGACGAACGGATGCTATGACCTGCTGCATCCCGGGCACATCCGGCTACTGGAAAGGGCCCGCTCCCTCGGCGATATTCTGATTTTGGCGCTCAACACGGATGACAGTGTCGCGCGGCTGAAGGGCCCGGCGCGCCCGTTGATCTCGCAAGATGAGCGCGCCCGCATGGCGTCGGCGCTGGAGGCCGTGGACGCCGTCACGTTTTTTGACGAGGACACACCGCGCGAGCTAGTGGCCGCCGTGCTGCCCGACATTCTGGTGAAAGGCGCGGATTGGGCCCACTTTATTGCCGGGCGTGAAGAAGTGGAAGCGGCAGGCGGAAAGGTAATGACGCTCGCGCTGGAGCCCGGATATTCCACGACGAATATTGAGCAGGAACTTCTCGCGCGGATCCCGTGACTCACCCAGCGGTCAGAGATCTGTTCCAAACCCTGAGCCGCCACCCGGCGTTTCAAGATGCCGTCGCAAGAATATTGCGGCGCGAAGAGGGCCCGCTGGCGCTGGCCGGACTCACGCCCACCGCCAAGGCCTTGTACCTCGTGCTGCTGTGGCAGCTTGCGGGCCGTCCGCTGGTGGTGATTACCGACGGCAATCAGAGCGCGGAGAATCTCGCGGAGCTGACGGAGACATTCTTCGATCTGCTGATTGGAGATGCGGGAAACGGCAGGCCGCAGCTATTGCCGGCTTTGGACGTCCTGCCCGGTCAGCATCTTTCCCCGCATAACGAAATCGCGGAACAACGGGCCATCGGCTTGTGGCGCATGGCAGCGGATCGCGCTCCCATCACAATTGCTCCGGCGGCGTCGGCCCTGTTGCGGACCCACGCGGGCGACGCCTATCAGCGGCTGGCCGTGGAGCTACGCGTTAAAGAAGAATTGCCGCTGGAAACCATCGAGGCGCACCTGGTCTCCATTGGCTACGAGAAGCGCGAACCGGTGGAGATGACCGGCGAGTACTCGATTCGCGGCGGCATTCTGGACGTGTTCCCGGCGGAAAACGCCCGGCCCGTGCGCATTGAATTTTTCGGCGATGAGATTGAGTCGATCCGCCGCTTCGATGTGGATAGCCAACGCTCCGTGCAGAAGCTTTCCGAAGCACTGGTGCTGCCGCTCAGCGAACTGCCCCGTAGCGGACCTCTGTATCCGGGTTGGGAATTCGCGGACGCACTCGCCCAGCCGCGCAAGCAATCATTACTGGAACTGGCGGCTAACGCTCTGGTGGTACTGGATGAACCGGAGCTCATCCGCGGCGCGGCGGAACGTTTATGGAAACGCTTGGATCAATATCACGAGGAAGAATCGGAATCCCAGGGACTCGCCGAAGCCAACTTCTTCGCGTGGGAAGAATGGGCGAGCCGTGCGCAGGGCCGGCAGCAAGTGGAATTTCGTGAACTGGACTTGAATGCCGCGACCCCGCACATCACGGCCCGTCCGGCCATGGCGTTTCACGGCAGTATGCGGGTGGCCGTGGCGGAAACCAAGACTATGGTGGAACAGGGCTATCGCGTGGCTCTGTTCGCGCCGTCGAACGGTGAATTGGAACGCCTGGCCGACATCCTACGGGAATATTCGGTTCCCTTTCAGTTGGGGCTAGCGCCGAACGAAGCGGCATCGCCCTATCTGGCCGAGCGGGCGTATCTGGCCGGGCCAGTGGCCAACACGTATCTCATCAAGGGACTCGTTCGGCGCGGCTCGATCTTTCCGGATTCCTCAATCGCCTTCATTGGCTCTGAAGATCTGTTCGATCCCTCCGATCTGATCGCACGGCCGGGCATCACCAAGAGCCAGCTTTCGGCGTTCGCCGCCGACTTGGCGGATTTGAAGCCGGGCGACTTCGTGGTGCACACCACGCACGGGGTTGGGCGTTTTCTGGGTTTGCGCGAAATCGTGCAGGGCGACCAGAAGGGCGACTTCATGTTGCTCGAGTACGCGGGCGAATCCAAACTCTATGTGCCGCTGACGCGCATGGACTTGATCGAGAAGTATCGCGGCGCGGGAGAATCCGGGCCGCCTCTCGACCGGCTCGGCGGCGCCACGTGGACCACCCGCAAGACCAAGGTCAAGGCCAAGATGCGCGATATGGCGGACGAGCTCTTGAAGCTCTACGCCCAGCGCCGCATGGCCGACGGTTTTGCGTTTTCCAAAGACTCCAACTGGCAGCGCGAATTTGAAGACGCGTTTGAATATACGGCGACCAACGACCAAATTTCGGCGGTCAAGGAAATCAAGCGTGATATGGAATCGCTGCATCCCATGGACCGGCTTCTGTGCGGCGACGTGGGTTTCGGAAAGACCGAAGTCGCCATGCGCGCGGCCTTCAAGGTTCTGGGCGACGGCAAGCAGGTGGCGATCCTGGCGCCGACGACTGTGCTTGTGTTCCAGCATTTCGAAACGCTCAAACGCCGTTTTCAGGCGTTCCCGGTGCGCATTGAGATGTTCTCGCGCTTCGTCGGCAAGAAAGAACTGACGCGCTTGACCGAGGAACTGGCCAACGGGAAGATTGACATCGCTATCGGCACGCACCGGCTGCTTTCCAAGGACGTCGAGTTTCCCGATCTGGGACTGCTCATCATCGACGAAGAACAGCGTTTCGGCGTGCGCCACAAGGAACGCCTGAAGCAACTGGGCCAGAACGTCGACGTGCTCACCATGAGCGCGACCCCCATTCCGCGCACACTGCACATGTCCATGCTGGGCATCCGCGATATGAGCGTGATCGAGACGGCTCCCAAGGACCGCCTGGCGATTCACACAGTAGTGGCGCACTTCGACAACAACCTGATCCGCACGGCGATCGAACAGGAGCTGAGCCGCGGCGGCCAAGTCTACTTCATACACAACCGCGTGGATTCGATCTATTCGCGCGCGGCGGCTATTCGGGAGTTGGTGCCCAATGGCCGTATCGGCGTGGGGCATGGGCAGATGGGTGAAGATGAGCTCGAAAAGGTTCTGCTGGGCTTCATGCGCCATGAGTATGACGTGTTCGTGTGCACCACGATCGTCGAGAACGGCCTGGACATTCCGCTTGCCAACACCATCATTATTGAGAACGCGGAGCGCTATGGGCTCTCCGAGCTCTATCAGTTGCGCGGGCGCGTGGGACGCTCGAATCGCAGGGCCTATGCGTATTTGCTGGTACCACCAGACACCGAACTAAGCGAGGTCGCGCGCAAGCGGCTCGCGGCCTTGCGCGAGTTTTCCGACCTCGGAGCGGGCTTTAAGATCGCCGCGCTGGATTTGGAGTTGCGCGGCGCCGGCAACCTGCTGGGCGGCGAGCAGCACGGCCACATCGCCGCCGTGGGCTTCGACATGTATCTGAAGATGCTGGATGAAACGGTGCAGGAACTGAAGGGCGAAGAAGTTCCGCTCGAAATTCACTCTTCGCTGAACTTGGGACTCGACATCCGCATTCCTCCCGCTTACATCGCCGATGAGCACCAGCGCCTGCGGGCCTACAAGCGCATCGCCGATGTCAAGGATAGTGAGCAAGCGGAGAAGGTCCGCGCGGAATTGGCCGATCGCTACGGTCCCGCTCCGGAAGCCGTCCAGACGCTCATCTCATTCGCGCTTCTGAAGACACGGGCCGAAAAAGCCGGCGTGGAAGCCATCGACCGCCGCGGCGGGGCCGCGCAGATTAAGTTCCATCCTGGCTCGAAGATCGACCCGGCGCACTTGATGGAGCTGGTTTCATCCACCGAAGGCGCGCAATTTACGCCGGCGGGCGTTCTGCGGTTGCCGCTGGGCGAAACATCCGATACGCCGGCGGCGGTCCTCGCATTCCTGGACCGCTCGCTGGCCGTTCTGTCACCCAAGCCTGCCTAGGCACGCGGGGGACACTCACCTTCCCGGGCCCCATCGGCCCGCTATAATTGTTCCATGCGGTTTCGAATCATTCCGGCGTGCCTGTTCGCCGCCACTTTGCTCTACTCGGCGGAGATTTCCGTTATCGACGAGATCATCTGCAAGGTCAACGGGGACATCATTACGCGCGGCGATGTGGAACGGACACGCCGGCAAATGGAGGCGAACCTGCGCCAACAAGGCGCGAAAGGCGAGCAACTGGATGAAGCCCTGAAAGGTGGCTCCGCGAATATCTTGCGCGAGCGCATTGACAGCCTGCTCCTGATTTCCCGCGGCAAGGAACTGAACATCAACGTCGATCAGGATGTGAACAAACAGATCGCCGAGATTCAACGGCAGGCCAAGATCGCCGATCCGGAAAAATTCCAGGCTTTTGTCAAGCAGGAAAGTGGCCAGAGCTTTGAAGACTTCAAGAACGAACTCAAGAACCAAGCCATGACCAGCCGCGTGATCCGCCAGGAAGTGGGCGGCAAGATTTTGATCAAGCGGGAAGAGTCGCAGGCGTATTACGACTTGCATCAGGACGAGTTCCAACGCGATGAGCGCGTTTTTCTGCGCGAGATTTTGGTGGCCAGCGACGGCAAGGATACGGCGGCGGCGGAAAAGAAAGCCAAGGACCTTTCCGATCGCGGCAAGAAGGGCGAAAAGTTCGACGATCTGGCGCAGAATAATTCCGACTCCGCCAGCGCTCCACAGGGGGGCGAGATCGGATCCTACGAACGCGGCAAACTACGTCCGGAAATTGAGAAGCTCATTTGGGACCAGCCCCGCGGATACGTGACCGAACCCATCAACGTGGGCAACGGATTTCTGACCCTCAAGGTGGAAGAACACCAGAAGGCGGGCTTGGCTTCCTTCGAGGAAGTGCAGAACGAAATCAGCGGCAAGCTCTTTAACCCGCGGTTTGCTCCCGAATTGCGGCGCTACCTCACCAATCTGCGGCAGAATGCTTTTCTGGAAATCAAACCAGGTTATGAAGACTCGGGAGCGGCTCCCGGCAAGAACACCGCTTGGGTGGACCCCGCCGAGATCAAGCCCGAGACGGTAACCAAGGAGCAGGTCGCGGCCAAGCAGCGCAAGCGCCGCCTGCTGGGCATGGTCCCCATCCCGGGACCCGCGGTTCAGAACACCGGCACGTCATCGTCCCGCTAGCCGGGCCAGAAAGCAACATGAAAACTCCGAACGTGAGCGAGCTCACGCCTAATCAGCTCGTGACGGGCGTATTCCTGGTTCAACATAAAGAGACCCGCCAGAAAAAGACCGGCGAGCCCTATCTGTCCATGACACTGGCGGACCGCACGGGCGATGTGGATGCCAAGATGTGGGATAACGTCGCCGACGTCATCGACACGTTCGAGCGGGATAGCTTTGTGCGTATCAAGGGCATGGTGCAGCTTTTCCAAAACCGGCCGCAGCTCACTATTTACCGGATGCAAACGGTGGCGGAAAAGGAAATCGACATCGCGGATTTTCTACCCGCTTCCAAACGCGATCGCGACGAAATGTTCGCGGAGCTAAAAAGCGGGATCGCGGCGATGACCAATCCGCATTTGAAGGCTCTGCTGGAAGCGCTTTTCGCCGACGAAGCCGTTGCGCTGGCCTATCGAACAGCGCCGGCGGCCAAGTCCATTCACCATGGCTGGATCGGCGGACTGGTGGAGCACGTGCTTTCGGTGTGCCAACTGGCTAAAGTCACGGCGGCGCACTATCCGGACATTGATTTCGATCTGCTTCTCACCGGCGTAATCCTGCACGATATCGGCAAGGTTTACGAGCTGACGTACGCGCGAAGTTTGGGTTACAGCAACGCGGGCCAGCTCATCGGCCACATCACCATCGGCATCCGCATGGTGGAAGAGGCGGCGCGTAAAGTGCCTGGATTCCCTCCTCAACTGTTGGATTTGGTGGAGCACATGATTTTGAGCCATCACGGGCAGCTTGATTTTGGATCTCCGAAGGTGCCAATGTTCCTGGAAGCCATGCTGCTGCATCTGATCGACAACATGGATTCGAAAATGGAAGCCATGCGCGCTCACATTGCCAAGGATCAACAAGCGACCGGCGTGTGGACGGGATACAGTGCCCCACTGGAGCGGATTATCCTGAAAAAGAAGCAGTATCTGGCGCCGCCCGCGGAATCTGTTGCGGCAGTTCCGCCGGAGCCCCAGAAAGAATCCGCGCCACCCGTATCGTCGCCCACAGCATCGCCCTTCGCGACGAAGCTGCAAGGCGCGCTGAAGAGCGGGTCTTGATTATTTGAAAGCGCGGGCGGCCAGAGACCCACACCACACGGCGATGTAGCCCAGCACCACACTGAGCACCATGTTACTCAGGCCAATCCAGATCTGCTCCTTTTGGATGGCCTCAAAACTCTCCCAGCCGAAGGCGGAAAATGTGGTGTAGCCGCCCAGAACGCCCGTAACCAGCAGTAAGCGAAGGTTCGGGTTGGGATCGCCGCGGTCCACGAACAGAGTCATCAGCACTCCGATTGCGAAACATCCGGTTACGTTCACGACGAGCGTACCCAATGGAAACGCGTTCTCGGGGAAGCGCGCGGTGAAGCGCTGTAGAATGGCGGCTCCCATCACGTAACGGGCCAAGCCGCCCAGCGCGGCGCCCAGCATCACTATCAGGTAGCGGCTCATATGCGGTCGTTCATATGCGATGGAAGCTTTTTAGGATATCGCGAGTCGCATAGCGCAAGGCAATCGGGCGTCCGTGCGGGCAGCTCATCGGCGAAGACGTCAGCGCGAGCGCGCGGAGAAGCCAATCCATCTTAGCGGGCTCCAGTTTCATATTGATCTTAATGGCCGCGCGGCAGGCGATGGAAGCCGCCATCGCGCGACGCAGGTCTTCCACCGAGGTCTTGCGCAATTCGCGCTCGGAAATTTCCAGAATTTCGAAGACGACCTTTTCGATCTCGGCCGGCCCCACGCAGACGGGAGCGGACTTCACCGCGATGGTGCGGTTTCCGAAGGGTTCCGTATCGAAGCCAAGCGCGTTCAATTCGTCCGCGATCCGCGCGTATTCAAGTTGCTGCGCCGCCGTGAGCTGGATCACCAACGGGAGCAGCAGGCCCTGTGTCTCCACCGCCCGCCGGTTGCGCGCCGCGAGCACTTGTTCGAAGAGAATGCGTTCGTGCGCCACGTGCTGGTCAATGATCCACAGACCGTCACGTCCGGCGGCGATGATGAAGCTGTCATGAATCTGGCCCAGCGGGCGAAGATCCTTCAGCGCTTCCAGGCTCTCCGGCTCCGGTAAAGTACCGCCCGGAAATAGGGGACCATGGGTATCGGGAATCGGGAGCTTTTGATCCGGCTGCTGTGCCGCCGGCGCTTCCGAGAAGTCAAAGCGGGGAGGCGAAGCCGGACGCTTCAATACAAATTCGGGCAGCGCGGACGGGTTCTCCGGAACGGCCGCGGGTTCCGCGATGGGCAGCGTCATGTTCTGGACGCGCTGCGTAAACTCCGAATATGGAAGCTCGGCGGCGAGCTGCGCCGGGGACGGAATGCGAGACACGGGACGCTGGGCCATCAGAACATCGCGGATCGCATCGCGCACGAAGTCGTGCAGGATGGGCCCGTGGCGGAAGCGGACTTCCGTCTTGGACGGATGTACGTTCACGTCCACTTCTTCCGGATCGCAGTCCAGGAACAGCAGCGCGAACGGGTAACAAGCCGGCGGCATCAGGTTATGATACGCGGACGAAATCGCGTGCAGCAGCAGACGGTCACGAATCAATCGCCCGTTTACGAAGAGATAGATCGAGTTGCGATTTAGCTTTTGAATCTGGGGACCGCTGACAAACCCGCGCAGGCGGACGCTGCGGGCGCGCGCGTCGTTATCTTCGGCCGGAATCGGGAATGTCCGTTCCTGTTCCCCCAGGTCGAGCAAGTCCTCGAGCACACGGCTGCCAAACACCTGAAAGACACGCTCGCGCGCTGTCGCGACCGGAGTCACATCCAGCAATTCCGAATTGTTGTGCCGCAGCACGAAGCTCTTCCCGGGATGCGCCAGGCTGTAATGCGTGATCAGCGACGCGACGTGCGCGGTTTCCGTCTGTTCGGTGCGCAGAAACTTCTTGCGGGCCGGAACGTTGTAGAACAAGTCGCGGACAGTAATGGTGGTTCCGGCGGCCCGCGCCAGATCTTCGCAGCGTAGGATCTTGCCACCCGCAATTTCGACGACAGTGCCGCTGGATTCTTCGCGCGCACGCGTCTCGAGCACCAGGCGCGAAACCGAAGCGATGGAGGGCAATGCTTCACCGCGAAAACCCAAAGTAGCGATAGAGAGTAGATCCTTAATGTCGGAGAGCTTACTGGTGGCGTGACGCTCGAAGGCAAGCAGAGCATCATCGCGCATCATGCCGATGCCATTATCGGCTAGACGGATGAGACGCCGCCCGCCGGCTTCAATATCCAGGCGGAATTCGGTTGCCCCGGCGTCAAGGGAGTTTTCGAGCACTTCCTTGACAACACTGGCGGGACGCTCGACAACCTCGCCGGCCGCAATTTTGTTAGCGACAAGATCAGAGAGTACACGAATGCGGCCCATTGCAAGGAATCGGCAAAGAAGTCAGAGCGGCTTCAGCCGCTCATCGCGGAAAGGAATTCGCCGTTGCTGCGGGTCTTCGACAGCTTGTCGATGAGCAGTTCCATGCTCTCGGAAGGCGACAGCGGGTTGAGCACTTTGCGCAGCACCCACACGCGGTTGAGTTCTTCGCGCGGCAGCAGCAGTTCTTCCTTACGCGTGCCGGATTTGGAAATATCGATGGCCGGGAACACGCGCTTGTCCATCAGCTTGCGGTCTAGATGGATTTCCATGTTGCCGGTGCCCTTGAATTCTTCAAAAATCACGTCGTCCATGCGGCTGCCGGTATCGACCAGCGCTGACGCGACGATGGTCAGAGAACCGCCTTCCTCGATGTTGCGCGCCGCTCCGAAGAAGCGCTTGGGACGCTGCAGGGCGTTGGAGTCCACGCCACCGGAGAGCACTTTACCGGAAGGCGGCACGACGGTATTGTAAGCACGTGCCAGGCGTGTAATCGAATCGAGCAGAATCACGACGTCTTTCTTATGTTCCACCAGACGCTTGGCTTTTTCGATCACCATCTCGGCCACCTGGACATGGCGGGCGGCGGGTTCGTCAAACGTGGAGGAAATAACTTCCCCCTTGACGGACCGTTGCATGTCCGTGACTTCTTCCGGCCGCTCGTCAATCAACAGCACAATCAGGCTGACTTCCGGATGATTGGCCGTGATCGAATTGGCGATCGACTGCAACAGCATGGTCTTGCCGGTGCGCGGGGCCGCGACGATCAAACCGCGCTGCCCTTTGCCGATGGGCGTGAGCAGATCCATCACGCGGCCCGAATAGTTGTCCTTCGCCGTTTCCATCTTCAGCCGCGACTGCGGATACAGCGGTGTCAGATTGTCGAAGAAAATCTTGTTGCGCGCCTCCTCGGGCGGTTCAAAGTTAATTGCGTCGACCTTGATGAGCGCGAAGTAGCGCTCGCCTTCCTTGGGCGGACGGATCTGGCCGCTGACGGTGTCCCCGGTGCGCAGATCAAAACGGCGGATCTGGGAAGGAGAAACGTAGACGTCGTCAGGGCCCGGCAAGTAGTTGTATTCGGGCGCGCGCAAGAAGCCGAAGCCGTCCGGCAGGCATTCGAGAACGCCTTCCGAGAAAATGAGTCCGCTCTTTTCCGCCTGCACTTGCAGGATCTTGAAAATGAGCTCCTGTTTGCGCAGCCCGGCGAAGCCCTGCACGCCGAGATCCTTGGCGATCTGGTTGAGCTTCTGGATGCTCATGTCCTTGAGCTCGACCAGATCCAGCGCATTCCCGCGGTTCTGTGCTCCCTGGGCCTGGCGGCGCCGTGGATCGAACAGCCGGCCGGTCATTTCCGGCTTCGCGGCTTCGCCTTCGGCTTTGGGCTCGGCGCCTTCGTCGGTGACGGTTTCAGCGTTTTCCGGCGCGGACTCGGCTGCGGCCTCCACATCTGGTTTGTCCTGCACCTTTTCGGGCGCGGCAGCTTTGTCCTGTGCGGCGGGCCTGGACTTCGTCTTGGGCGGAGCCGCCTTGGGCGCTTCGTTTCCGGCTTCCACTACCTGATCTTGATTTTCGAAATCGCTTGCCAAATTTCCCTCACTCCCCGGCCTGTGGCGGCCGAGCATTCCAGAATTTCTCCGCTTGCGCTTGCCCCAAGCAACTCGCCCTGGTTCAGCCCTTCACGAAGGTTCTTTCTGCTTTCGTGTCTTTCTTTGTGCGTTTTCAGCTTGTCTATCTTCGTGGCCACCACCAGGTGCGGCCGCCCGTGGACTTCCAGCCACTGCTTCAGCTCCAGGTCCTTTTCCATCCAGCCCCGGCGAGCGTCCAATACCAAAATCGCCAACTGCAGCGAGCCCCGCCCCAGCAGGTAGCTCTCGATCAGTTCCTTCCACTCCCGCGTTATGTGTTTGGGGACTTTTGCGAATCCATATCCAGGCAGATCGACGAAACGGAACCCATCGTCGAGTTGGAAAAAATTCACCGACTGCGTACAGCCTGGCCGTGAACTGGTGTACGCCAGTCCTTCACTCCCAGCCAGCGCATTGATCAAACTGGATTTGCCGACATTACTGCGTCCTAAGAACGCAATCTCCGCCTGCCTTTGTGACGCCTGCTCCTCCGGAGGAAACTGCTCCGGTTTGGCTGCACTTATTATAAACCTTGCTGACATCGCAGGAAGACCCCTCTGGCGGTACCGGGGGCAACCTCTGGCTAATGGGTCAGTTTCTCTTCACGCGACTGCGCCACGATCTCCGCGGCGGTCAGCATGGCGGAGATGGGCGCCATGTCAATCTCCCGCTCCAGGGCCAGCCTCAACACCTCGTCCATCGAGTTGACGAAGTGGAGCTTCATTTCTTTACGAATATTCTCGGGGATGTCCGGCAGATCCCTTTCGTTTTCCGCCGGCAAAATCGCGATGCGAATTCCCTGGCGGTGCGCCGCCAGCAATTTCTCCTTCAATCCGCCAATCGGCAGCACGCGGCCGCGCACTGTGATTTCGCCCGTCATGCATACATCGGCGCGCACCGGAACACTGGTGAGCGCGCTAATGATACTGGTGGCAATGGTAATACCCGCCGAAGGCCCGTCCTTGGGAATGGCTCCTTCGGGAACGTGTAGATGGATATCGAGATGGCGGTAGAAATCGCGGGGCAGGCCCAGCGAGGCCCCCCGGCTGCGAACGTAGCTCATGGCAGCCTGCGCGGATTCCTGCATCACGTCACCCAGCTTACCGGTGAGCGTCAATTTGCCCCGGCCTTCCATGATCGCGGCTTCCGTCGTGAGAATGGAACCGCCCACCTCGGTCCAGGCCAGGCCGCAGGTCGCGCCCACTTCGTTCTTCTTTTCCGATTGCGACTCGCGGAACTTCTGCGGACCCAGAAGCTGATTCACCTTCTCCGGTGTAACCGCCACCTTGGTGAAAGCCGCTTCTTTTTTCTTGGCGGTCTTTTCGCCGCGGGAATTCACGACCAAACGGGCCACCTTGCGGCACACGTTGCCGATTTCGCGTTCCAGATTGCGTACGCCGGCTTCCCGGGTATAGTGCAATGTCAATTCGCGAACTCCGGCGTCTTCAAATTGAATTTCCTTGTCGCCCAGGCCGGTGCCCTTGAGTTGCTTGGGAACCAGGAAGCGCTTGGCGATCTCCATTTTTTCAAGCTCAGTGTAGCCGGATAGCCGGATGACTTCCATGCGATCCTGCAGCGCCGGCGGAATCGTGTGCAGCACATTCGCGGTGGCGATGAAGAACACTTCGCTCAGATCGTACTCCACGTCCAGGTAGTGATCCTGGAACATGTAGTTCTGCTCGGGGTCAAGCACCTCGAGCAGAGCGGCCGAGGGGTCGCCCCGGAAATCCGTCGACATTTTGTCGATCTCATCCAGCATGAATACCGGATTGCGCACACCGGCCTTCTTCATCATCTGGATGATCTGCCCCGGCAGAGCGCCAATGTAAGTCCGGCGATGGCCGCGGACTTCGGCCTCATCGCGCACGCCGCCCAGCGACAGGCGGACGAACTTGCGCCCGGTCGCCTTGGCGATCGACATACCCAACGAAGTCTTACCCACGCCGGGAGGCCCGACGAAGCACAAGATGGAGCCCTTGGGATCCTTCACCAGCCGGCGCACGGCCAGGAATTCCAGGATGCGCTCTTTGATCTTGTCGAGGCCGTAGTGATCGCTTTCCAGAATCTGCTGCGCGAAAGGCAGATCGCGGATTTCCTTGGACTTTTTCTTCCATGGCACCGCCAACAGCCAGTCCAGATAATTACGGGAAACGGTGGACTCGGCCGACATCGGCGGCATCTGCTCCATCCGCTTCAGTTCGGCCACAGCCTTCTCGTGAGCATCTTTGCTCATGCCCGCGGCGTCAATGCGCTTCTTAATCTCGTCGAACTCGCTCTTTTCGCCGCGCCCCAGTTCCTTCTGGATGGCCTTGATCTTCTCGTTGAGGTAATACTCTTTTTGCGCCTTCTCCATCTGGCGCTTCACGCGGCCCTGGATGGTGCGGTCGACACTGAGTTTCTCGATTTCGATATCGAGCATCTCGGCTACGCGCGTGAGGCGGTCGATGGGATCGAAGATTTCGAGCAGCTCCTGCTTTTCCTCGATGTCCAACTGGAGATTCGCACCGACTGTATCCGCAAGTTTGCCTGGGTCGTCGCCACGGATCGCCGCGACAATCGTGTCGTAGTTGACGTTCTGGCTGATTTTGGCGTACTGCTCAAACAGACCGGTGACGCGCGACGTTAGCGCATCCAACTGCGCGCCCGGTTCGATCTTGAAATGGAACGTCTTGACGGTGGCCTTGAAGTAGCCTTCGTCTTCGGAAACCGAGAGCACCTTGCCGCGCTCGACGCCCTCCACCAGCACTTTGATGTTGCCGTCGGACTGCTTCAAGCTCTGCACGATATTGGCCACCGTACCGACCGAGAAAATCTCGTCCGGCCGGGGCTCGTCGATCTTGGCATCGTGCTGGGTCGCCAGGAAAATCTTCTTATCGCCGGCGAGAGCTTCTTCCAGGGCGCGTACGCTCGATTCCCGGCCCACCACGAACGGCGTCATCATATGCGGGAAAATCACGACGTCCCGGATGGGCATCATCGGCAGGCGGCGCGTGTCTGATTTTTCTTTAGAAGTGAGCATGGTTATCCAGCGTTATCGGTCCGTGATCAGAGCAGTCCTACTTGAAAGATCGGTTTAACCGGCTTTTTCCAGAAGAGTTATGTTGATCTTCTGACTCAGGACCATTTCCTTGGTGACTGCGAACTCGCGAACTTTCTTATAGGTGGGCAGGTAGTACATGAGATCCAACATCAAATCCTCTAGGATCATGCGCAAGCCCCGCGCCCCCACCTTACGTTCCATGGCGAGTTGAGCGATCGCCTCCAGGGCGTCGTCACTAAACTTCAGCTTAACATTTTCAAACTCGAACAACTTCTGATACTGGCGGATGATGGCGTTCTTGGGCTTGGTCAGGATCTGCACG